>CAIYPF010000111.1 GCA_903928015.1 uncultured Gammaproteobacteria bacterium
GCCCCTCGCTCGCTCCAGGCCCAATTGCAGCGCGCCTTTCGCACGATTCACTCCCCAGGGGAGTCGCTGACGGCGCGGATGGCGAGCAGCTTTGTCTCGATAGTGGGCGGCGATGCCTATGCGCAGATGCTGCGCTTCGCGGGCAACCTGATCCTCACGCGGCTGCTGTTCCCCGAGGCTTTCGGTCTGATGCTGGTGGTGAATCTTGTGACCACCGGAATGGGGATGATCTCGGACGTCGGGATCCAGCAGTCCGTGATCATCCGCAGCCGTGAGCGTGACGAGAGTTTTCTGCATACGGCGTGGACCATGAAGGTGGCGCGCGGATTCCTGATCGCCGTTGGCTGTGCCCTTCTCGCTGTTCCTCTGGCCCATCTCTACGGCATGCCCGAGCTTGTGAGGCTGCTGCTGATATCGAGCATCGCGCCCGTGATCTCCGGCCTGGAATCACCGCAGGTAATGCTGCACCAGCGGGACGTCCGGATGGGGCGGGTCACTGCGCTCACTGCCATCAGCAAGACGGTTTCACTGACGCTCACTGTGGGTTTGGTGTGGGCCTTTCCGGTCGTGTGGATGCTCGCGTTGAACGGATTGTTCGATGCCCTGACGCGCACGCTGATGTCCTATGTGATGTTCCCCGGAGCCAGGCCACGCTTCGCGTGGGACCGCCCATCTGCCGCGGAGATTTTCCGCTTCGGGCGCTGGATTTTCGTAGGCACGCTCTTCACCTATCTGGGCTCGCAGGCAGACCGGCTGGTTGTCAGCCAGTGGATGGATCCGACGATGCTGGGTGTCTATGGCATTGCCAGTGCGATCCCGATGATGATCAAGGCGCAGCTGAAATCCATCAGCAGCAAACTGCTGTTTCCCGCTTATCGGGAATTGCTCGACCGGCCGGCCGAGCAATTCCGTGCGCGGGTGCGGCAACTGCGGGTCGGAATGCTGGGGCTCAGCACGGTGCCGATACTGATCTGCGCCATCGGCGGTGCGTGGATGGTCGATGTGCTCTATGACGACCGCTACGCACGTGCTGGATGGATCATGCAGGTCTTGTCGGCCGGCACGATCTTCTCGGCCTTGAACCTGAGTGCGGGCCCGCTTCTGATGGCCTATGGCAAATCCCGCAAAGGGATGTTGCTGCAGATCGCGCGGGTCAGCGTTTCGATCACCGCCATGGTGGTGGGTGGAACGGTCTGGGGAGTCGGTGGCCTCATTCTCGCGGTCGCGGCGGCAGATGCGATATGCCAGCCGCTCAATTACCTCGCGACGCGGGAATTCAACGTACGTGACTGGCGTGTGGATCTCTGCTTCGTCCTGCTCATGAGCACAGTCATCGGCGCTGGCTGGCATGCGCAGGGTTTCCGGATGGTGATGCCATGATTCAGGATCTGAAAGCCCTGATCGTTGTCGTCGGGATATTTTTCCTGGCACGTAGATTCCTGCGTCCCGTGCTGATGCCCATTACCGGAGCAGCCACCTTCGATGGTTGGGTCAAGACCTGGCTCGGCATAACGGTGGTGGCATTCCTTGTGCCGAGTTACTGGCCGGCGATGATCCTGATCGGGGCAGTTCTGCTGACCATGCCTGCCCGGAATCCCGAGGCGCGCGTAGCCACGTATTTCGGCGTGATGTGCGCGGCGCCCACCCTCAACGGTGATGTGCCATTCCCGGGCATCAATTACCTGATCGAACTTGATTACACGCGGCTTCTCAGCCTTACCCTGCTGTTGCCGGTGGGCATGCGCATGTATCGGGAGGGTGTATTCCGCGGACGTTGGGAGGTATGGGACCGTGCAATGGCGATCAGTGTGCTGTTGGCGCTGGCGCTGGGCATGCGCGATACGACGTTCACGGGTGCCTTGCGTGGTACGGTTGAGCTAGTGCTGTCCGTGACGGTGCCCTATTTTGTCCTAAGCCGCGCGATCAGGACCCGCCAGCAATTTGATGTGTGCATCGCGCTTTTTGTCGCGGGAATGGTGGTGGTGGCCGGCATCGCAATGTTCGAGACCTTGCGCCACTGGAAGGTCTATGACGCGGTAACCGAGCTGTATCGTGACCGGAGTTTCCGTTACGAAAACAGGGGTGGATTCAGTCGTGCATCGGTGTCTTTCGGTACGCCCATCGCGCTTGGATTTGCGCTGGCGCTGGCGCTGGGCGCCCTCATGTATCTCAGGCAGTTGTTGGCGAGACCGCGTGCCGGGTCGATCATGCTGCTGGTCATATGTGCCGGTCTGTTTTCCACGGTTTCGCGCGGGCCGTGGATTGGAGCGGTGATGATGATCGGCCTGTTTGTAATGCTAGGACGCGACGGGGTGCGCAAGGCAGTGCAGCTGGGACTCGCAGGCGTACTGGCGCTCGGCCTGCTCGCCATGACACCCGCGGGCAAGAATATTGTGGAGCTGCTCCCATTCGTGGGAGATACCCGCTCTGACACGGTCGATTACCGTTTCAGGTTAATCACTGCAGCCCGCCAGACGTTCACCCGAAATCCCTGGTTCGGCACCAACAATCCGTTGCGCTATCCCGAGATGCAGGCCATGCGTCAGGGGCAGGGCATCATCGATCTGGTCAACACGTATATTCAGGTAGGGCTATACACGGGCGGAGTGGGTCTGGTGATTTTTCTTCTTTCCGTTGCCTGGCCTGTGCTGCCGCTCCATCGGGAATTGAGAAGCCGTAACGCCTTGCCTCCAGTGACATCGGATGCTTGCCGCGCGCTGCTCGCAAGCCAGATGGGCTCCTTGCTCATCATTGGCACGGTGAGTGCTGTCAGTTTCATTCCGGCCCTGATGTGGGCCAATACGGCGCTATGTGTGGCTTTCTTGCGGAGCGCCAGGCAATGGAACTAGCGTCGCCTGAAACCGTTGCGGAGTTCGCGGAGCATATTGGCTGCATCCCGCAGCAGTGGGGTTCTGTCGATCATGCCGAGTGTGTGGAGGTCTGTGCGAGAGCTGCGCTGACCGGCAAGGCAGGGGTTCGCGAGCACGCGCCTGATCTCCGGATGTCGCTCGACAAAAAGATTGAATGCGCCGTCCCTGTGGGTGGGGTTCAGGATCTCCCCTTCGGCGTCCGCTTTGCCGAAGCCGTCCATGAAACCCAGGATGCGCTCCATGAAATCACGGCGCATGCCACAGAAATGGCCGCCAATCACCCGCCCTTGCCACTGCGCCAGGGGGCGAGCTGCGAGTTCGGAATCCTCAGGCTCCAGATACCCCAAGTAGATCACATCCCAAGGCTCCGCTTGCATCGCCGCGAGCGTCGCGCGGATCGTCTGTTCTCCGGGGCGGCGGAAAAACACATCGTCCTCCAGAATCAGCAGAGACTGTGCCCCTGCCGCCAGAGCCTGCCGGATCGCCTCTCGGTGGCTGAGCAGCGCACCGTTAGGGCCGGATTCCCCCGGTGCTCGCGGAGCGGGGCGCAGCGCGCTGAAGAACTGTGTGTTGGCAGGCAGACGTGCCATTCCCAATGCCGCGAGTTCGCGTTCGACCGCTTTGCGACGGTCGAGTCGCTCGGGCAGGTTGATGATCCGCACCTGATCGAAGAATTCGAAGATCCGCTGCAATGTGTCCCCGCCGCTGCAACCGCTAGCTGTGCCAGCACGCTACCCGCTGGGCCTGTGCCCGTCAAAGCAAGTTGGCTGACATGCGCATAACCTTTGTCATACCGAACGACAACCTGAGCGGTGGCATCAAGGTCGTGGCCATTTATGCACGTGCGCTCCTGGACCGCGGGCATGAAGTGCTGGTTGTGGGTAATCAGCGTCCGGCCAAGCGGATGTCACGGTTGGACAGGTTGATGCTGCGGTTCGGGAACATCGCTCGCGAGCCCGCGCCTGATTCGCACTTCCATGCCAGCGGCGTGGCGTTGCGGCTCCTCCCGCCGGCGCGCCCGTTGCGGGCGAGCGACATTCCCGATGCCGATGTTGTGATTGCGACGTGGTGGACCACCGCGGAATTTGTGTTGACGCTCCCACCGTCGAAGGGCAGCAAGGCCTATCTGGTGCAGCATCACGAAGTACACCCCGGCCAGCCCGTTGAGCGCGTGCGCGCCACCTTGCGTGCCCCGATGCAGAAGATCGTGGTCTCTGAATGGCTGCAGGGAATCATGGCTCGGGAATACGGTGACACCGCTGCCGTGCTTGTGCCGAACGGCGTCGATGGCTCGCAGTTTTTTGCTGCTTCGCGGTGGCGGAATGCGATACCGACGGTGGGATATCTGCACCATCCCGTGCCTTACAAGGGTGCCGATATTGCGATCGAGGCGATTGCCATCGCCAGGCGGAAGAGGCCTGATTTGCGCTCGATCGCGTTCGGGCGCGGGCCTCTGGCTAATGGCCCTGCCGACCCCGGATTGACGAAGTTTTTCTTCCGCCCGGAGCAGCAAGCGATCCGCGATATCTACGCTGCCTGCGACGTCTGGCTGTTTGCCAGCCGCCTCGAGGGCTATGGACTACCTTTGCTCGAGGCTGCAGCCTGTGGCACGCCCTTGGTGGCCACACCCGCAGGCGCCGCTCCCGAACTCATTGCTTCCGGAGCGGGTATTCTGGTCGAAGGGGACAACCCCACAGCCATGGCAGAGGGTATCGATGAGATGTTGAGCAAGTCTCCCGAGGAGTGGGGCCGGATGTCGGCACGCTGCATCGAGATCGCTCGGGAGCACTCCTGGTCCAGAAGTGAATCGCTTTTCGAAGCGGTGCTGCTGGGGCTGATCCGATGACAGACTCCGGGCCGCGTATGAGCAGCTCCCCATGAAAGTGGGTGTACTCACATTCCACTGGGCCGACAACCCGGGCGCCGTGCTGCAGGCCTATGCCTTGTGCAAGGTGGTTGAGAATCTGGGGCATGACGCCGAAATCATTGACTACGACCCTGCATGGCGTGGGCACCGCATGCCGTTGCTGCGCTGGCGTAACCTGCGCGACGGCAAGTTTCCCTGTGCCTTGATGCGCAAGACGGCCTATGCGCGTTTCCGCAGCAAATCGCTTCGGTTGAGCGCCACCCGCAGTGAAACCCGTGACCAGTTACGCGCCATGGCTGCCAGTTACGATGCAATCATCGTCGGGAGCGATCAGGTCTGGAACCCGAAGATCATCAAGGGCGACTCGAGCTATTTCCTCGATTTCGCGGCAGGGTCCGGATGCAAGCTCATCGCCTATGCCGCCAGCCTCGGCGTGGATACCTTGCCGCCCGAATTCGATGCATCTGTGCGCAATCATCTGGACCGCTTTGACGCGATTTCCGTGCGTGAGTCCCACGCGGCAACCATGATCTCCGGTTTTCTGGGCAAGCCGGTTGAGCATGTCGCAGACCCCACGCTCCTGCTCACGGACTTCGATCAACTTCCCGATCGTAATGCCGGCCCCAGCGGGCATATGCTCGCCTACATGGTGTTTCCGGAGGCTCTTGTCGCTGCGGCCAGGCTGCGCTCGGCCTTGGGCATGAAGATGGTGCACGTGGGCTCCGGCATCGCGCAGGGTTGGAGTACGCCTCACTTGGGCTACACGCAGCACTGCGTGGATCCGGTCGAGTGGATGCATCTGATCCGGCGAGCGGGCTTCGTCTTCACCAGTTCTTTCCACGGCACGGTGTTCTCGATACTGAACCGCGTTCCGTTCGTTGCCTGTGCACGCGGGGATCACAACAGCAGGGTCGAATCGTTGCTGGGCTTGTGCGGCCTGGGTGATCGTCTGGTGCTGCCGGAGCGCATGGATGCTGCCGAGGCGCTGGTGAAAGCCGAGGTGGATTGGGCGCGCGTCCATGCAGCCATTTCGTCGGAACGCGAGAGATCGATCGCATTTCTGCGCGGAGCACTTGCCGGATATGAGCATGGCACTTGATCGCACGGTGACGCAGCCCCTTTTCCTCGTCGGTTCGGAACGTTCCGGTACCACGATGCTCAGGCTGATGCTCAACCAGCATTCGCAACTGTCGTGGCCGTACGAGTTCGATTTTTCCGTGGATCGTATCCCCGACGACGAAGGTTGGCCGGATGTAGACGCCTATGTCGACTGGTTGTCTGTACATCGGATTTTCCTCGCTACCGGCCTGCGTGCTGACCGGTCACTGCAATTTCCTGATCTGCTCCACAGCTTCCTCCGGCAGACGGCAGAGCGGGAAGGTGTGGATGTCGTTGGCGCCACATGCCACCGACATTTCGACAAGCTGCTGCGTGTGTGGCCCGATGCGCGCTTCATCCACATCCTGCGCGACCCGCGTGACGTGGCGCTCTCGTGCATACAGATGGGCTGGGCTGGAAACGTCTGGTTTGCGGTGGACCGCTGGATCGAGGCCGAGCAGTCGTGGGACAGGTTGGCAAGGAAGGTTGCGCCGGGGCGTATCCTCGAAATCCGTTACGAGCAGCTCGTGGCGGAGCCTGAACACACCCTGAGCCGTATCTGCGCCTTTGCGGGCGTCGCCTATGAACCTGCGATGCTGGAATATTCGGCGAAGAGCACGTACTCGAAACCAGACCCGAGTCTGCTCTACCAGTGGAAGCGCAAGGCGAGCCCCGAGCAACTCGGTATGCTGGAGTACAAGATCGGGCTGTTGCTTGGAGATCGCGGCTATGCGCCTTCCGGGGTTCCGGTCCAGCCTCCTGCGTCACTTGCCCGGCTTCGTCTCCAGGACAAGTTCTACCGCACGCGATACAGGCTGAACACATTTGGCATCGGGCGTATCGGGCTGGACTTCCTGCATCGCCATATCGGTCTGGGGAATGTCGGGCGCAAAAACCGCTTGGCCATGAACCGAATCGAAGCTGGCCGCCTCAAGTAGTCCGATCATGCACAGGCTCGCCATCGTCATCGTCAATTACAAAACGCCCGAGTTGGTGTTCCAGTTGCTGGAGCACTTGCAGGAGCAGGTAGACGCTACACAGGACGCGGTTGTTGTTGTCGACAACCTGTCCGGGGATGGGAGCGCTGATCGTATCGAGGCGTGTATCGCCCAGCAGGGGTGGGGCGCGTGGGCGCGCCTGCTACGCTCGCCTGTGAACGGCGGGTTCTCTGCGGGAAATAACCTCGGCATGCGCAGTTGCGAGGCGCGCATGTACCTGCTCATGAACAGTGACACTTATCCTCGGCCCGGTGCAGTGGATGAGTTGTTACGCGCTGCAGACAGCAACCCCGGATACGGGATGCTCGGCCCGCGTCTGGAAGACGAAGACAGCACCGTGCAAGTGAGCGCTTTCCGCTTCCACACCCCGTTGGCGGAGGTGGATCAGGCCATCGCCGTGGCACCACTCAGCCGGCTGTTGTGCAAATACGCCGTTAGCGTCGCACCTTCTGATGCGGCGGGACCTGCAGAGTGGCTGAGCTTTGCCTGCATCCTCATCCGGCGAGAAGTGCTTGAGGCAGTGGGCTACATGGATGACGGTTACTTCATGTACTTCGAGGACGATGACTTCTGCCGGATGGCCGCGTTACGTGGCTACCGCTGCCTGCGTTGGCCCGCTGCAAGAGTCGTTCATCTGCGCGGCAAGAGTTCTCCGGTAAAGCGTCTGAGTGCGGCTCGGGCACGGCTGCCGGCGTATTACTACGAATCCCGCAGCAGGTACTTCCTGAAGTGGCACGGCATGCTCGGCTGGCTCTTGCCCAACCTCGCATGGCAAATAGGAACAGTTGTGGACCTGTTCCGGCGTTGCGTGCCTGGTCGTTCGGGCCGGGTGCCTGCGTGGCGTTTCATCGACGTGTGGCGCATCGGCTCGCGGCAGAGGAGTTCATCTCCGTGAGGGAGCCGCAGCCGGATTTCATCATCATCGGTGCCATGAAATGCGCCACCAGCACGCTGCACGAGCAGCTGGCTTTGCAGCCGGGTTTTTTCATGAGCACACCGAAAGAGCCCAATTTTTTCAGCGATGACGAGTGCTACGCGCGTGGCCTGGACTGGTACCGGGGTTTGTTCGCAGAGGCGCCGGAGGGGAGCATCAGGGGCGAGTCGAGCACGCACTACACCAAGCTGCCAACGCACCCGCACACCGTGGAGCGGCTGCTCGCCACCCGCTGGGACTGCCGGCTCATCTACGTGATGCGCCACCCTGTCGACCGCCTTGTTTCCCACTACATCCACGAATGGACGCAGCGGGTCATGCGCCGCGATATCAACGAGGAACTGCCCCTCCATCACGAGTTGGTCGATTACGGGCGTTATGCCTATCAGCTTGGGCCGTGGCTCGACGCGTTTGGCAAGGATCGTGTGTTGCCCGTGTTCTTCGAGGCACTGCAGGCAAGACCACAGGCAGAACTGGACCGCATTGCTGCGTTTCTTGGCTGCGGGAATTCACTCACCTGGCGTGAAATGCCGGCCCAGAACGTATCGGCCGAGCGGATGCGAAAATCTCCTCTGCGTGATGCGCTGGTTAACAACCCGGCGCTGGCTGTGATTCGGCGCAAGCTGGTGCCATCCGGTTTCCGCGAGTGGGTCAAGGGCTTTTGGACGATGAAGCAGCGGCCGTCGTTGTCCGGGGAGAATCTCGCGGAGATCACCAAACGATTCGACGAAGACCTGATGGAACTCAGTGAACTGCTGGGGGTGCGACTGGACTGCGCGGGGTTCAAATCTGTTGCAGTTCAGGGAAGCCCGGACTGGCGGAAATAGCGGGCGCGGTTTTTCATCAGGAAGGACACAACCGCTCGGGGCAGCAGGCTCGCTAGCAGCGTTTGTAACGTCATGCCACCCTCCCGGAACAGGATCGCAGGGCCACTTCGCAGCGCTGCGAAGATAAACCGCCGCGCTGCAGACATATCGCATTCAGCCAAGGCACGGCGCGCGTAGAAGCGGAGCTGAAATGCTTCGGCGAGGCCGGCATAGCGAGCGGACACCGACGGGGCATAGGTTCTGGACTTGGCCCACGTGGCTTGGCAGGCAGAGAGGTGAGCCTGTGCGGCCGTGGACAGGCTAGCCGGGGTCACTCGGTAGTAGGTGAGTGTCTCGGGTATGCCCTCGAACAGCCACTTGCCGGGCTCCGTAAATGCGATACGTAACCAGCAGTCGACGTCGTTGTTGCGCAGTTTCGCTTCGTCGAACCGGTGTTTCTGGAAGATTTCCTGGCGGAATACGCCCACAGACCCGTTGGTGAGAGGGTTCCGGCAGTAGAGGTAGTAATCGTCAAGGTCGTACAGTTGGGGTACGCGGACGTGCAGCAGGTGCCCCTCGGGATCGACGAATTGCGTGGCGCAGTAACTGACATCTACCGCGGGGTGGAGTTCGAAATGGGCGAGGTGCTTCTCCAGCTTTTCGGGGTGCCAGTAGTCGTCGGCGTCAAGGAACGCGATGAACCTGCCCCGCGCTGCGTCCAACCCCATGTTCCGTGCTGAAGACACTCCGCCATTGAGTTTGGTGATCAAGCGGAATCTCGTGTCGGCAGCGCAGACTTCGAGCACCCGCTCGCGGGTTCCATCCGTGGAACCGTCATCGACTACCAGAACCTCGAAGGACGGTATGGTCTGCTGCCGTACTGACTCAAGGGCTTGCGCGACAAAGCGCTCCACGTTGTAGCAGGGCACGATGACGGAGACGGCAGGATAGCCCTGTGATGATGCTTCAGTCGGCGTCACGATGCGTGCTTCAAGAACAGCGCCTCCAGTTTTGCCACTTCTGTTTCCAGGTTGTGGTCCCGCATTACCCGTTCCCTGCCTGCCGCGGCCAGAGCTTCGAGTTCCTCCACAGGGGCTGCGAGCGCCCGGCGCATTCCTTCCGCCAGATGTTCGACAGAGCCTGAGGGAACAATGTAGCCGCCAACGCCCTCGGACACCAATTCGGGAATGCCCGCAATTGACGTCGTCACGACCGGACGGCCAAGCGCAAGAGCCTCCATCAAAACGACGGGGAGTCCCTCAGCAAAGCTGCCGAGGACCAGGGCCCTCGCCTTGGTGATGTGGTCCTTCACACCCTGTTCGTTGGCCCAACCCGTTATGGTCACCTCGTCACCTATCCCCAATTCGGCGATCCGGGCTTCCACCATCCCGCGCAACTCGCCGTCACCCACCAGAGTCAGTGTGGCGTCTGGAACGTCCTTGAGGACTTTCGCGAACGCATCAAGGATGAGCATGTGTCCCTTTTGTGCAGACAGCCGACCGACGACAACCAGATTGCGTGACTCCAGGTCGATCGGTGTTGCAGGGTCGAAGTAGGAGGGCTGGAGCGCCATGTGCACGACAGAAATCTTGTGCCAATCGACGGGATCCGCCCAGCGCATGAGTTGGCCAGCGGTGAAGTGGGAGATGGCCGTGACGAACTCAGCGCCAGCTATTTTCTCTTTGAGCGCGAGACCGACGGGAGCGTCGAACTCGTCGGGGCCGTGGAAGGTCAGACTGTAGGTGGGACCGCCCAGCTTACGAAGCAGCATGGCGACCATGGCGGCGTTGGTGCCGAAGTGGACGTGAAC
>CAIYPF010000112.1 GCA_903928015.1 uncultured Gammaproteobacteria bacterium
CGCACACACACACGCACACGCACGCACGCACGCAGGCACACACGCTCACACATGCGCGCGCGCGCTCGCGCGCACCGTGACTCACAGTCACGCACACACCCACACAGCACACACACAGCACCCACACAGCACACACACACACACACAGCACCCGCCGACACACACACAGCACACGCCGTGTGCCATGCCAGGGTCCTGGTGGCGCAACCCCGCCGTGCTCGCCCGTGGCTCACGACATCGTGCTGCCGCTGGTCGAGGGCGCGAGCACCGCACAAACGGCTCGGCCGGGTGAGCCCAGCCGGAGTCTCCGTTCTATCCGAGTCCCCCGACTTGCCCGTGCGTTGAGCGGCGGCCGCGTGCAGAGGGCGGAGACCAGGCGCTGGAGGAGGAGGAGGAGGATTGCTACCCCGATGACTCCGACACCGAGTCGCTGTCGGATGACGGCGACCACAAGCCGGTCTTCGTCGTCGACGAGCACCCCGGCGGGACCGTGCTCCGCATGCAACACCCGAAAGGGTACAGCCTATGGAGTCGAGACCCAGCGAAAGGGCGCACAGCCGAGAGGACCGCGTTGTTCGAGGCCTGCAACCGGCTCGGGCTCAAAGCGGCTCGCGTCTTGATGCTGGCCGCTACATCC
This sequence comes from uncultured Gammaproteobacteria bacterium, assembly GCA_903928015.1. GTDB lineage: Bacteria > Pseudomonadota > Gammaproteobacteria > Pseudomonadales > UBA5518 > UBA5518. Next base: position 638 of record CAIYPF010000112.1, read on the forward strand.
GAGTACCACGAAACCAGTTTCCGCACTGGAAAGTACGCGACTGGCTCCGAGGCCCCGAAGCTGACTGCCTTCGCCGCGGTCCTGCCGGCCAACGGCCACGTGTATTTCGCCGGCAAACCGTTGATGGGCTCCAGCGAGCTCACGGGCGGCGGTGATGAGAAGCAGGTGCGCTAGCGCCTGCCGCTCTCGTTGCGGGCCCGTGATCTAGCGGCTCGCCCGCAGGCATATCACGCGTGCGGCGTCGTCACCGACGCAAACGGCGGCGAAAATGGTGGTGATGGCCCCGCCTTCTTTGTGTTGGTCGTGGACGTCAAGGGCGACGGCTACCAAGCGTCTTCGGTTAGCGCCGACGTCGGCCTTGGCCAGACGGTCTGGTTCGGGCAGCACGACCTGCGGCAAGTCTTGACGCCGGCGCAGATGCTGCTGCTCTGGTCGGTCCTCCCGAAGACCCACTGGTCGGCTGAGCTCAGCCACATGCGCATCATGTCGAAGCCCATGTTGACTCCCGCAGGCACTGCGCCGAACCGCGCGGGCTGCGATTGTTCGGGCCTAGCCGCCTCGCCCGTCCACCATCCGGATTGTGCCACCGGTCGTGCGTGCTAGGTGAGTGGGACTTTAACAAGGGCGCCGTGATGAGCCTGTCCGTCGCCGAACAGGCCGAGCTGGAGGGCGTTGTGCAACCGGCGCTCATCGGCTACCTCGCGCGTTGCATCGGCATGGACCCAGACCGACCCGGGCAGAGCGCCGAGGACCTGCGGCGTGAGTTGAACAAAACAATGGAGTTCCGTTGTCAGGTCGTGAGCGCGCTCGCTGCGCACGGCCGGCCGCTGTCGGCGCATCGGGGCGAGGGTGCGGCGGTGCAGGTGTACTTTACGCCGTGCCATTCGCCGCCCTCGGGGCCCAAGCTCGACATGCACATTCGTACGCACCCTATTGCGCCCTATTCGACGTGACTGGTTCGAGCTAGAGCGGCTTTCACCGGACCCCGCCGTGTTCCCCTGGAAGGGGGCGGGGTGGCGGCGGCGGGGCTTACGGTGTGTGTGCAGACTACCACACGGACCGAAAGGACGAGTACGATGCTCGCGGCGTGGTGGCAGTCGAACTCCCCGGCGATGCGGCCGCCGCCTTCCTCGAAGGCGCATACCGCCTGCTCACGGACCACACGGGCGCGCGGATGTGCAGAATCGGGACCGTCCGCGAAAGTACGCTGCCGCAGCAAGGGTCCAACGGCGGCGGCCATCGCCCGGCTCGGAGCGTCCTGTGCTCAGGCAAGTCATCGTACGAGATCCACTGGGGCAAGCTCGAGAAGGTCGTCACCGGCGGCAAGGGCCCCGGTGCGACGGATCCGGCGGC
>CAIYPF010000113.1 GCA_903928015.1 uncultured Gammaproteobacteria bacterium
ACATTCGTGGAATCGCCGGGAGCGATTCCACGAATGTCGGTAGGCGCCGCACATGGACGTGCCAGGCGCCGGTAGCGCAGCGTCACCTGCCCCCCGCACACAGCCACCGAGCAGTGCGGGCATGAAGCAGCCCCCGCACACAGCCGCCGAGCAGTGCGGGCATGAAGCAGCCCCCGAACACAGCCACCGAGCAGTGCGGGCATGAAGCAGCCCCCGCACACAGCCGCCGAGCAGTGCGGGCATGAAGCAGCCCCGCACACAGCCGCCGAGCAGTGCGGGCTTGAGCCGAACACGACACCGAACAGACCGGACGTAACGAGGACAACGCAGAGATGAACCTCGAGTACACAGACAAGCAGAACGCCTTCCGCGCCGAAGTGCGCGCGTGGCTGACAGCCAACGTGCCGTCGGAGCCGCTGAAGAGCTTCGATACCGAAGAAGGATTCCAGCAGCACCGCGAGTGGGAAGCCAAACTGAACGGCGGGCGCTGGGGCATGGTGACCTGGCCCGAGGAACTCGGTGGCCGCGGCGCGGACCTTGTCGAGTGGCTGATCTTCGAGGAAGAGTACTGGCGCGCGGGCGCTCCGCTGCGCGTCAACCAGAACGGCATCTTCCTGCTCGGCCCGACGCTGATGGAATACGGCACGGCAGAACAGAAAGCGCGCTTCCTGCCACGCATGGCCACCGGGGAGGACGTCTGGTGCCAGGGTTGGTCGGAACCCGGCGCGGGCTCCGACATGGCTGCGATCCGCACCACGGCGCGCCGCGATGGTGATCATTACGTCATCAACGGCCAGAAGACCTGGTCCACCCGCGCCGTGTGGGCCGACTGGTGCTTCGGCATGTTCCGCACCGATCCGGCCTCCGAGCGCCATCACGGCCTGAGCTTCATCCTCGTGCCGATGAAGACGCCCGGCATCACGGTGCGCCCGATCCCGCAGCTCGATGGACTTCCGGGTTTCGCCGAGATCTTCTTCGACGAAGTGCGCGTCCCGGCCGACTGCCTGCTGGGCGATGAGGGCAAGGGCTGGAAAGTGGCGATGGCCACGGCCGGCTTCGAGCGTGGCTTGATGCTGCGCAGCCCCGCACGTTTCCAGCAAACGGCCGCAAGGCTGGTGGCGCTTTACAAGGCGAACCGCGAGAGCGCCGACCGCGATCCCACCGTGCGCGATGCCGTCATCCGCGCGTGGATGGACGCCGAGGCCTACTGCCTTACCACCTACCAGACAGCCTGCCGCCTGCTGAACGGCGGCAAGATCGCCGACGAGGCCAGCACCAACAAGATCTTCTGGTCCGAGCTCGACCAGCGCATGCACGAGACGGCGCTGTCGATTCTCGGGGCGCGTGCCGAGCTCTGGCCGCACGCGCCGGATGCAGGCGAGGTGGGCAACTGGCTCGACGGCTTCCTGTTCTCGCAGTCGGGTTCGATCTACGCCGGCACCAACGAAATCCAGCGCAACATCATCGCCCAGCGCATGCTGGGCATGCCGCGCGCCTGAGCGGGAGCACAGCACACATGGACTTCCGCTTCACCGAAGACCAGCAACTACTTGCCGAAGGCGCGCGCGACTTCCTGCGTGCCGAGCTCTCCACCGAGCGTCTGCGTGCGCTCTGGGCGAGCCCTACCGGTCGTGACGATGCGCTCTGGGCGCAGCTCGCGGAGCTTGGCCTCACCGGCCTCCTCGTGCCCGAGGAGCACGGCGGGCTCGGGCTGGGCGATATCGAGATGGTGTCGGTTGCCGAGGCCTGCGGTCACGTGGCGCTGCCCGAGCCCCTGCTCGACACCGCGATGATCGCCGCTGCGATGCTCCGTGATGCCGGAAATGCGGCACTCGCCGCCGAGTGGTTGCCGCGCATTGCCGAGGGCACAGCGCGCATCGCCGTGGGCCATTGCGTGAACCCGCTGGTCGCCGACGCGCACGTGGCGGACCTGCTGCTGCTCCCGCAGGGCGATGCGATTTTCGCTGTGCCGCGCGAGGGCGTTTCGCTCACCGCGAACGAGAGCCTCGATCCCTCGCGTCGCCTGTTCCGCGTGGATGTGGCGCCCGGCGCTGGCAGCCTGCTCGCCTCGGGCGACAAAGCGCGACAGCTGCTCGCCGCCGCGCTCGATCGCGGCGCACTTGCCGCAGCCGCGCAGGCGCTTGGCGTGGCGCAGCGCCTGATCGATCTGTCCGTTGCGTACACGCGCGACCGCAAGCAGTTCGGCCAGGTAGTGGGTTCCTTCCAGGCCGTGCAACACCTGATGGCAAACGTCGCCGTCAAACTGGAATACGCCAAAGCACCCGTACAGCGCGCCGCAAGCGAGATCGCTCGTAGCACATCGCGTGCAGCCTTGTCTGCATCGCACGCAAAGCTCGTGGCCTGCGAGGCGGCCTCGCTCGCCGCCCGCAACAGCATCCAGGTGCACGGTGCGATGGGTTACACGTGGGAAGTGGACGTGCACATCTTCGCCAAGCGTGCCTGGGTGCTCGAATCTGCATGGGGTGATCGCGCTTTCCACAAGTTGCGCGTGGCCGATGCCGTGCTTGCCGACGGTGCCGCGATCGGCCCCGGCACAACGTTCTGACCGGAGGAATTCCAGATGGCTGAAGCCTATATCGTCGACGCGCTGCGCTCGCCCACGGGCAAGCGCAAGGGCTCGCTTGCGGGCGTCCATGGCGCCGATCTCGGCGCACACGTCATCAGCGCCATCGTCGGGCGCAATGCGATCCCCGCCGAGGATTACGACGACGTGATCTTCGGCTGCGTCGACACCATCGGTGCCCTCGCGGGTGACATCGCCCGCACGGCCTGGCTCGCGGCGGGCATGCCGCTCTCGGTGCCCGGCACCACGGTGGACCGGCAGTGCGGCAGTTCGCAGCAGGCCGTGCATTTCGCGGCGCAGGCCGTGATGAGCGGCACACAGGACGTGGTGCTCGCCGGTGGCGTGCAGACGATGAGCAGCATTCCGATTTCCTCGGCCATGCTCGCGGGACAACCGCTCGGCTTCACCACGCCGTTCGCCGAGAGCCTCGGCTGGCAGAAACGGTTCGGCAACGCGCCGGTGAACCAGTTCTATGCGGCGCAGCGCATCGCTGACCATTGGGGCATCAGCCGCGAGGCGATGGAGGCCTTTGCCAAGGAGAGCCACGACCGCGCGCTGAAAGCGATCGCGGAGGGCCGCTTCGACCGCGAGGTGGTGCCCTACACGCTGCCTGATGGCACGGTGTTCCGCATGGACGAGACGGCGCGTGCGAGCACGCTGGAGAAGATGGCAACGCTGCTGCCCGTCGACCCGAGCTACCCGGGCATCACGGCGGCCGTTTCGAGTTCCACCTGCGATGCCGCGGCCGCGGTGCTGGTGGTGTCGGAAGCGGCGCTGAAGCGCTACGGGCTCACTCCGCGCGCACGCATCCACCACCTGAGCGTCCGCGCCGACGACCCGATCTGGCACCTCACCGCGCCCATCCCGGCCACCGCGCACGCGCTGAAGAAAGCGGGCATGAAGATCGAGGACATGGACCTCGTCGAGATCAACGAGGCCTTCGCGTCGGTGGCGATGGCATGGATGAAGGAAACCGGTTATCCGCACGCCCACACCAACGTGAACGGTGGTGCCATCGCGCTCGGCCATCCCCTCGGTGCTTCCGGCGCGAAGCTGATGACCACGCTGCTGCACGAACTCGAGCGCACCGGCGGTCGCTTTGGCCTACAGACCATGTGCGAGGGTGGCGGACAGGCGAACGTGACCATTATTGAAAGGTTGTGATTCGCGACTGAAGCGCTGGTGGAGTGCTGCGGCCCGGAGGGGAGCCCCCGGCGCGAGCGCGCCTGCATTTCCGGAATCGTCGGGAACGATTCCGGAAATGCCGGTAGGCGCCGCACATGGACGTGCCAGGCGCCGGTAGCGAGCGCCGGGGGCTCCCCTCCGGGCCGCGGCGCTCTGGCACTAACGGTAACGATTGGCTGAGACGGGGATACACACATGAGCGGAATCTGTAACGGACGCGTGGCAATCATCACCGGCGCTGGCGGAGGGCTGGGGCGCGAGTACGCGCTCGCGCTTGCGGCGGAAGGCGCTGCGGTGGTGGTGAACGACATCAACCAGACGGCGGCGGACAGCACCGTGGCCGAGATCGTCGCGGCCGGCGGAACGGCGCTGGCCAACACCGGCGACATCACGAACTACGAGGCTGCAGGCGGCATCGTGAAGGCGGCGATCGACGCCTTCGGCGACCTGCACATCGTGGTGAACAACGCCGGCATCTGCCGCGACCGCATGTTCGTGAGCCTGTCCGAGCAGGACTGGGACGATGTGATCCGCGTGCATCTCAAGGGCCACTTCTGCATCAGCAGCCACGCCTGCAATTACTGGCGTGCCCGCGCCAAAGACGGTCTGCCTGTCAGCGGCCGCATCATCAATACGAGTTCCGGCGCGGGCCTGCAGGGTTCGGTGGGGCAGTCGAATTATTCCGCAGCCAAGGGCGGCATCGCCTCACTCACGCTGGTGCAGGCCGCGGAGTTGCGTCGCTACGGCATCACCTCCAACGCACTCGCGCCTTCGGCCCGCACGGGCATGACGGCCGGTGTCTTCGGTGACCGCATGAAGCCGCCGGAAGACGGCAGCTTCGACCACTTCCACCCCGGCAACGTCGCACCGTTGGTGGTGTGGCTGGGCAGCGAACTCTCGGGTCATGTCACGGGCCGCGTCTTCGAGGTCGAGGGTGGCAAGATCGCCATCGGCGACGGCTGGCGCAGCACGGTGGGCGTCGACAAGGGCAATCGCTGGGCGCCTGCGGAAGTGGGCGCGGCGATGGAGCAACTGCTTGCCACCGAAGTCCCGGCGCAGAAGGTTTACGGGGCCTGAGCGCCGCGTCCACGCAGAACGGTAACCACCATGGAATTCCGCTTCACCGAAGAGCAGCAGATGATCCGCGAGACTGCGGAGGCCTTTCTGCGCGAGCAGAGCGATGCCGCCGCCGTGCGCCGCGCCATGGCCACGGAGCAGGGCTTCGAGGCCGCGCTCTGGGACGAACTCGCCGGGAACATGGGCTGGAGTGCGATGCACATCCCCGAGGAGTTCGGCGGCTTGGGCCTCGGTGCCGTCGAGCTGGTGGCGCTGATGGAGGAGATGGGCAAGCGATTGCTCTGTGCGCCGTTCTTCTCCTCGGTGTGCCTGGGCGCCACTGCCATTCTCTGTGCGGGCAGCGAGGCGCAGAAAACGGCACTGCTGCCCGGCATCGCCGCGGGTACGGCGCGTGCCGCACTCGGCTGGATGGGCGCCGGTCGCGACTGGAGCCCGTCGGGTGTTGCGCTCGCCTGCGCGCGTCACGGTGATGGTTGGCGGCTGCACGGCGAGAGCCACTACGTGGTCGACGGGCACACGGCGGATCTCCTCGTCCTTGCCGCGCGGCTGCCGGGAGAAGGCCTGCGACTCTTCGCGCTACCCGCGGATACCGCAGGTCTCACGCGCACATGGCTGCCAACGATGGACCAGACGCGCAAACTCGCAACGCTGACGCTGGACGGCGTGCAACTTGGCAACGATGCGCTGCTGGGCCTCGACGAAGACGCAGCCGAAGCGCTGCAGAAAGCCTTGGACATCGCCACCATCGCGCTCGCGGCCGAGCAGTCCGGCGTGGCGCAGCAGGTGCTCGAGATGGCGGTTGCCTACACCAAGGAGCGTCACCAGTTCGGCCGCTCCATCGCGAGTTTCCAGGCGATCAAGCACAAGGCAGCCGACATGATGCTGAAGGCCGAGGCCTCGCGCTCCGCGGCCTACTACGCAGCCTGCGTGGCCGACGAGGCGCTGCGCGGCGGCGCTGCAGGCGCCGAACTCGCACAGGCCGCGAGCCTCGCCAAGGCGAGCTGCTCCGAGACCGCCTTCTTCAACGCGGGCTCGGCGATACAGATGTACGGCGGTGTGGGCTTCACCTGGGAGTACGACGTGCACCTCTATTTCAAACGCGCGCGTGCCAGCGAGGCCTTCCTCGGCGCTCCCGCCTGGCACCGTGAGCGCATCGCGCAGGAGTTGGGCCTGTGAAGCTGCAATTCAGCGAAGAAGACGAACGCTTCCGCCGCGAGATCGCCGGCTGGCTCGCAGACAACCTCGTCGGCGAGTTCGCCCCGCTGCGCTTCCGCGGCGGGCCGGGCGACGAGCACATGTATCCCGAAGAGCGCAAGCACTGGGAACGGCGTATGGCCGCCGGCGGCTGGACCTGCATAGGCTGGCCGCAGGAGTTCGGCGGACGCGGCGCGAGCATCGAGCAGCAGGTGATTTTCCACGAGGAATACGCCCGCGCCGGCGGACCTGGCCGCATGGGTCATATCGGCGAGGGTCTCGCCGGCCCCACGATCATCGCTTTCGGTACCGACGAGCAGAAAGCGCGTCTGCTGCCCGGCATCCTCGCCGGCACCGAGCTCTGGTGCCAGGGCTATTCCGAGCCCGCCGCCGGCTCCGATCTTGCCGCAGTGAAAACCCGCGCGCGTCTCGACGCGGCCACCGGCCGTTGGCTCATCACCGGCCAGAAAGTCTGGACCTCGCTCGCGCACGAATCCGACTGGTGTTTCGTGATCGCGCGTACCGACCCGGAGTCCATCGGCCACGCGGGCCTCGGTTTCTTCCTGGTGCGCGTGCGCCAGCCCGGCGTCACGGTCCGACCCATCGAGCAGATGACGGGCACTTCGGAATTCAACGAGGTGTTCTTCGACGACGCCGTCTGCGAATCGGGCGACATGCTGGGCAAGCCGGGCGAGGGCTGGAAGATCGGCATGGCGCTGCTCGGCTTCGAGCGCGGCGTCTCCACGCTCGGCCAGCAGATGTTGTTCCAGAACGAATTGGACGAGATCGTGCGCATCGCGCGCGAGAACGGCGCGGGCAAGGACCCCGACATACGCCAGCGCATCGCGGATGCCTGGATCGGCCTGCGCATCATGCGCTACAGCGCCATGCGCATGCTCTCGGGTGGCGCTGACGGCTCGCTCGCGCGCGAGGCCATGAGCTACAAGCTCTACTGGGCCATCTGGCACCGCAACCTCGGCAAGCTCGCGATGGATGTTCTGGGGCCCGAAGCGGAAATCGCCGAAAGCGCGCCCTACGGATTGAGTCGACTGCAGTCGCTTTTCCTGTTCACACGCGCCGACACGATTTACGGCGGCACCAACCAGATCCAGCGCAACATCATCGCCGAGCGTGCGCTCGGCATGCCGAAGGAGCCGCGTCGCTGAGGCGCGGCTCAAGCCCTAGCGGAACACGATCGGGTTGCCGGTGAACACGTAGGTGCCGACATGATCCAGATGAGCCCACAGAGCGGCGTGCACCTTGATCCCGTGGCGGCGCGCCAGCTTGCAGAAGAAGTAGTCCTCGGACAGCAACTGGCGTGTCTCGGGGTCGACGCTGACCGAGAAGAACTCGTGAACCTTGCCCCCGCGGAGATGCTCCAGATCTTCGTCGAAATACCAGGGAACGGCGTGTTCGAGTTTTTCGAAGACCTCTCTGCGTATCAGCATGAACCCCGTGCCACCGTGCCATATCTCCAGCGGAACGTCCTTGTCTGCCTTGGCCTCGTCGGCATGCTGCACGAGGTTGACGACGAAGTTCCCGGTGAACTGTTCGAGATGCTCGTCCTGCACGCCATTCCTGGCGGCTTCGCCGACGGTGCGCCAGTTGATGCCTTTCTTCGGGTAGACGCCGCAGAGGATGTCGAGATCGGCATCTATCATGCGGATCAGGTCTTCCGGGCGGAAGTTGATGTCAGCATCGATAAACATGAGATGGGTGGCCTGCGAGTCGAGGAAAAAGCTCGTCAGGGTGTTGCGCGCCCGGGAAATCAGGGATTCGTTGTACAGTGAGTGATAGGCAGTCGGTATGCCCCGTTGCGAAAGCGCGAACAGCGACTGCATCAGCGAAGTGCAGTAGTGACCCGTGCACATGCCGCCGTACATGGGAGTGGCGATGAAGATGTGGGGACTTGCCATTCTTGCGGCCTCGATAACCGGAGAAGTTTCCGGGGATGGGGAAAACCCGGCACTCTGATTGCCCGACCTTACAATAATGCGACAGCTTCAACCCACCCGTTCGCGCTTCACAGGAGATTTCCATGGCCCTGCTTCCCCGCTACGTCGAAGGACACAACCTCCTCGCCGGCAAATCGGTGCTGATCACCGCCGCTGCGGGCGCGGGCATCGGCTTTGCCGCAGCGCGCAAATGCGTCGAGGAAGGCTGCCGCGCGATCACCATCAGCGACATCCACGAGGGGCGCACTGCCAAGTCCGTCGAGGCGCTGAAGGCGCTCGGCGGCACCCAGCAGGTCTTCGGCCGTGTGGCGAACGTGGTGGTCGAGGAGCAGGTGCAGGCGCTGGTCGATGACGCCGAGGCGCAGATGGGTGGCGTGGATGTGCTGATCAACAACGCGGGACTTGGCGGCACCAGGGCGCTGGTCGACATGACGGACGAGGAATGGAACCGCGTGATGGACATCACGCTGAACGGCACCATGCGGATGCTGCGCGCCATGATGCGCAAGATGCTCCCGCGCAACGCCGGTGTGATCGTGAACAACGCCTCCGTGCTGGGCTGGCGTGCGCAGCCCGAGCAGTGCCACTACGCCGCCGCCAAGGCGGGTGTCATGGCGCTCACGCGCTGTGCCGCCATGGAAGCCGCCCCGCACGGGGTGCGCATCAATGCCGTCTCGCCCTCGCTCGCCATGCACGAGTTCCTGAAGAAGACGACACCGGTGGATCTGCTCGCAGCACTCGAGGCCAAGGAAGCCTTCGGTCGCGCCGCCGAGGTGTGGGAGATCGCGAACGTGATGGTCTTCCTCGCCAGCGATTACGCGAGCTACATGACGGGTGAAATCGTCTCGGTGAGCAGCCAGCACGCCTGAGGCAGGTAGCCCGGGTGGTGGCGATTGGCGGGGCAGGAACTACACTTCCCCTCGCCTCCGACCACCCCCATCGAGCCGCGGAAGATTGCCGGACCATGACCCCTGCCGCGTCCCCGGATGATGTTGCGCCGCCGGCGCCTGCGGCAAGGGTCGCCCGCAGATGGCGCCCGCGTCTCGAATTTCTCACCTCCGTGGTCATCCTGGCCGCGTTCGCCGGCATGATCCTGTTGCAACTCGGCATCGGCCGCTTTCTCTACCGTAATGGTTACGCCGAGGCCGAGCAGCGTGAAATGCTCGCGCGCGCCCGTCATGCGCAGGCCTTGCTCGATCAGGGTTTCCGGCAACTGGCCCCGGCCGCCGCCGACTACGCCCCCTGGGACGACACCTACAACTTCGTGCGCGGGGAGAAACCCTCCTTCCCCACGGACAACTTCCCCCCCAGCACACTGCAGCGCTTTGGTGCGGATGTGCTCATGGTCACGGATAGGCAGGGGATGCTGCGGCTTGCACTCGCCCTGGACGTGGCCCGGGTGAACACGGTATCCGCCTCATCGGCAGAGGCAGCGCTCGCCAGACCAGGCGGCGCGGTATGGGAAAGCCGCGGCGTGCTTGATGTGACCCAAGGCTATGCGCTCATAGGTGACCAGCCCTACCAGTGGGCCACCGCTCCCATAAGGCCCACCGACCGCAGCGGTGATCCTGCCGGCTGGTTCACGATGTTGCGTCGCCTCGACGCCCGGTTCATGGTCACGCTGGATCATGCACTGGATGCCCGTACTGCGTTCGAGCGGATGCCGGGTGCGAAGGCCGCGAGCAGGCCACTTCCTCCGCTGGAATTGCTCATGGACGAACCGGAGGATCGCGGCGTCCATGCCCGCTTCGGTGTCGCGGTGCTGCCCGATGGCTCCACGCTTGCGCTTCGCATCGTCACCGAGCGGCTGTTTGTCGAGCGCCTGAATCAGCTCTCGCTCTGGTTTGTTGCCCTGAGCCTCGGGCTTGGTTCGCTGACCACCATGCTCGCCATCCGCTGGATCCGTGCGCGCGTGCTCTCGCCGCTCGGTCAGCTGAGCGCCGGATTGCAGGGACTGGGTGTGGGTTCCGATCTCTCCGGGCGGCTGCCGGACATCGGTCGCGGAGACGAGATCTCCGGTGTTGCCATCGCCGCCAACCGCATGCTGGAACGCATCGAATCCAACCGCGAGGCCGAGCAGGCGCGCGACCAGGCCGAGGCGGCCAGCCGCTCGAAGAGCGAGTTCCTCGCCCGCATGAGCCACGAGATCCGCACGCCCATGAACGGTGTGCTGGGGATGACCGAGTTGCTGCGCAGCACGCGGCTCGACAGCCGCCAGGATCAGTACACCCGGGCAATCAGCGAGTCGGCCGAGTCGCTGCTCATGCTCGTCAACGACATCCTCGATTTCTCCAAGATCGAGGCCGGGCGCCTGCAGCTCGACGATGCACCTTTCGATCTCGAGCAGCTGATGGAGCAGTCGGCCGAACTGCTGGCGGAGCGCGCGCATGCCAAGGGGCTGGACCTTGTCTGCCGCGTGCCGCCGGGCCTGCACATGTCCTATCGCGGTGACTCTACCCGGCTGCGCCAGATCCTCGTGAACCTGCTGGGCAATGCCGTGAAGTTCACCGAAGCCGGGCAGGTCCTGCTGCAGGTGATGCCGATGCAGGGGGCGGAGAACGACAGATCCCGGCTGCGTTTCGAGGTGAGCGATACCGGCATCGGCATCCAGCCCGAAAACCTCTCGATGATCTTCGACTCCTTCTCGCAGGAAGACGGCTCCACCACGCGCCGTTTCGGCGGCACAGGCCTGGGGCTTGCGATTGTGCGGCAGCTGGTGACCCTGATGGGCGGAGAGATTGGCGTCGACAGCACGCCTGGCGAGGGGTCACTGTTCTGGTTCACCGTGGACTTGCCGTCGGAGGCCGCGCCGCCGCGTGAAGCCGGGGGCGAGCCGCTCCAGGGGCGGCGCATGCTGGTGGTCGACGACAACGCGCTCAACCGCCAGATTCTCGAGGAACAGCTGCGCGGCTGGGATGTGGATGTGCTCACTGCAGAGGATGCGGCGCAGGCCCTGCAGTGCTTCCAGGACGCGCTGGATACGGGGCAAGCCATCGATCTTGCCATCGTCGATTACCACATGCCGCGCATGAACGGCATGGACCTGGTCCGTCTGGTTCGCGGTCAGCCCGGGCTGCGCGATCTGCCGGTGCTGATGCTGAGTTCGATGTCGGGCATCGAAGACGAGGTCGGTGTGTCCCAGGGTGTTTCTGCCTGGCTCACCAAACCCGTGCGTCGGGCAAACCTCCACACTGCACTCGCTGGCTTGCTGTGCAAGGAAACCGCAGCGCTGACCGCGGCCGCCAAGGCCGACGCAGATGCCGATCTGGAACTGAAACCGCTCGACCTCAACGTGCTGCTCGTCGAGGACAACCCGGTGAACCAGGCCGTGGCGCTCGGCATGCTCGAGCAGTTGTCATGCCGCGTCACCACCGCGGGCGACGGCGTGGATGCCCTGCGGCGTTTCCGCAAGCAGTCCTTCGATGTGGTGCTGATGGACTGTCAGATGCCCGGACTTGACGGCTACGAGGCCACGCGCCGTATCCGCCAGATCGAGACGGGCAACGGTTTTTCGCCCACGCCGGTGATCGCTCTCACCGCCAATGCCCTTGCCGGAGATCGTGAGCGCTGCATCGAGGCGGGTATGAACGCGTACCTTTCCAAGCCATTTACCCGGCAGCAGTTGCGGCGGGTGATAGCTGGCGCCGTAAACCTGCCCGCGAGCACTGCGGACTCTCCTTCCGAAGATCCTGCCGGTCCTGCAGATCAGCCTGCGCCCGGCGGGCCGGTTCTGGACAGGCAGGCGCTCGATCGTATCCGGAGCATGCAACAGCAAGGCGGCCCGGATATCCTCGCCACCGTCATCGAACTCTATCTCGACGGTTCCCGTGATCAGGTGCAGAAAATCCGCGATAGCGTCGCAGCCTCCGATACCAAGGGAGTGTGCGAGGCTGCGCATACACTCAAATCGAGCAGCGCGAATCTCGGCGCGCTCGGGCTTTCGTCCATCGCCAAGCAACTCGAATTGACGCGCAGGGAGTCGGACTCCGGGATGCTCCGCCCCCTGACCGAGGACCTGGTAACGGAGTACGAGCGCGTCGTCGAGGCGCTTCGTGAAGAGTTGCAGCGCAAGGAACCGCCGCCATGAACCAGAAACAGCCCGCCTCGCGCATCCTGGTGGTGGATGACGAGCCCACCGCCCGCCTCCTCATGCAGGCCTCGCTGCGGCAGGCCGGATTCGTGGTGGAGGTTGCTGCCGATGCGGCAGCGGCGCTGAGTGTTTTCCGCGATGGCAGCTTCGACCTCGTGATGTCCGACGTTGAAATGCCGGGGATGGACGGCTACGCGCTGTGCGCCTTGCTGCGCGAGGAAAGCGACGTGCCCGTGCCCGTGGTCATGGTGACGGGCATGGACGATCTTGCCTCCATCGACCGCGCTTTCGAGGTCGGCGCCACCGATTTCATCTCCAAGCCGATCAACTGGTCGCTGATCGGACACCGCGTGCGCTACATCCTGCGCGCATCCTCGGCGATGGCCGATCTGCGACGCGCCAACGCCAGCAATCGCGCGATCCTGGATGCCATCCCGGACCTCCTCTTCGAGATCGATCTCGAGGGCCGTTACCTCGAGTTCCATTCGGCCGACCCCATGCCGGCCGGATGGACGCCCGATGACATCATCGGCCACAACGTCTCGCAGGTACTGCCCGGCCAGCCAGCCAGGATCATGATGGCGGCCCTGCAGCGCGCGGCCGAGGTCGGGCGCGTGAACGGCGTGCAGTACGAGGTCGAGACGCCTGCGGGGCCGCGCTGGTTCGAGCTCTCGGTCGCGCGCATGGAATCCGATGACGCGCCGCTGCCAAGATTCGTCGTGCTCGCTCGCGACATCACCGAGCGCAAGAACGCCGAGCGGCAGATCGAGGAACTCGCCTACGTCGATACGCTGACGGGTCTGCCCAACCGCCTGTCGTTCCTGCAGCGGCTCGAGCGCGAGATCGTCCGGGCGGGCTTCCTCAGCAACCGCCTGGCGGTGCTGTTCCTCGACATGGACGGCTTCAAGAACATCAACGACACGCTGGGTCACACCGTCGGCGATCTGGCGCTTCAGACCATCGGCACGCGGTTGCGTGAAGGTGTGCGGCCCACGGACATGGTCTCGCGGCTGTCCAACGACGAGCCGGAACTGCGCCTCGCACGGCTGGGCGGCGACGAGTTCACGGTGCTGGTGCCGCGCGTGAGCAGCACCGATGAGGTGATGCAACTCGCCGAGCGCATCCGTGATCTCATGACCCGTCCGTTCCTGCTCGAGGGCAGGGAGGTGGTGCTCACCACGAGCATCGGCATCGCCGTGTACCCCGAGGATGGCAACACCGCTGACGCGCTGCTCAAGCACGCCGACACGGCCATGTACCACGCCAAGGAAGAGGGACGCGACAACTGCAAGTTCTACAACTCGGCGCTCACGCAGCGCGCGGCCCAGCAACTGAATCTCGCGAGCAACCTCCGGCTCGCGCTGGAGCGTGGCGAGTTCCGTCTCGCCTACCAGCCGCAGCTCGACGTGGCGAGCGGCCGCTTCAATTCCGTGGAGGCGCTGATCCGCTGGACCCATCCCGAACACGGCGTCATATCGCCAATCGAATTCATCCCCGCCGCCGAGCGCAGCGGCCTGATCGTGGGCATCGGAGAGTGGGTGCTGCGCACGGCCTGTGCCGATGCGATGCGCTGGCGTGACGCGGGGCTTGCGTTGCGCGTAGGCGTGAACATATCCGTGCGCCAGCTGCGCAATGCGGGCATCGTCGATACCGTCCGCGAGCTGGTGGCGTCGGGCATGGCGCCGGAGCTGCTCGAGCTCGAGATGACAGAGAGCGTGCTGATGGAGGACATCCACGCCACGCTGTTGGTGCTGCGGGAACTGCGCGCGACCGGAGTAACGCTTTCGCTGGATGACTTCGGTACCGGCTATTCGTCGATGAGCTATCTGCGCCAGTTGCCCATCCACCGCCTGAAGATCGACCAGACGTTCGTGCGCGGCCTGCCGGACGACGCCGAGAGCCTTGCGATCGTGCGCGCCATCATCGGCCTCGCGCGGAGCTTCGGTTTCGATCTCACCGCCGAGGGTGTCGAGACCCTCGAGCAGGCCCGGCTGTTGCGCCAGCTCGGTTGCGATTCGATGCAGGGCTATTACTTCAGCCGTCCGGTGCCGGCAGAGGCGATTCCCGGGCTCCTCGACAGCCGCTGGCCACAACTCGAGCAGCCCTGAGCGCCAGGCTTACCAATTCGCGGGTTCCACCCGCCGAACCACCACACCGAAGGCGAACACGCCTGCGAGCGTCACGCCTGCGGCGATGACGAAAGCCCACAGGAACCCGCCGGTGCTCTCCACCACGAAGCCCGTCACCAGCGGCGCCAGCACGCCCGCGAAATTCGCACAGAGGTTCTGGACTCCCATCCACTGCCCCGCCGCCTGCGGCCCGCCGATGGTCTGCGATATCGCGCCGAGCGGCGCGCTCTGCATGCCGAAGAAAATCCCCGCCATCAGGATGAGCGCGATGGACAGCTGAGGCCCGGCGAAGGCGCAGCCCGCCATGGCCGCGGCCGCGCCGCCGAGGCCAAGGTTCATCACGCCCTTGAGCACGCGGTCCGGGCTGTGACCGCGGCGCATCAGGTGGTCGCAGAGCCATCCCGTCGCAGGTGCCGCCACGGCCTGCAGGGCATAGACGCAGGAGCCGACCATGGCCATCTGCGCCATGCCCAGCCCGTGCTCCCGCACCAGCAGCAGCGGCAGCCAGGTGAGCGTGAAGTAGTAGGCGTAGTTGCCGCAGAAATGCCCCAGGCTCGTTCCCCACAGGGACCGCTCCCGCAGCAGGCGTGCGTAGGGCACCGTCGCCGTGGCGCTCGCACCGACGGCCGTGGTGCCGCCGCGCGTGGCCAGATGCCAGGGCCACAGCCACACGAGCGAGAGTGCACCGAAGAGCAGAAACGCCGGGCGCCAGCCATAGCCTGCCATCAGCAAGCCGCCGCCCAGCGTGCCGAGCAGCGGGCCCAGGGCCTGCCCCGTTGCGACCAGCCCGTTGGCTCGCCCGCGCTCGTGCACGGCCGCGTGCTGGCCGAGGAACTTCGCGTTGCAGGGGTAGAAAACGCTCTCGCCGATGCCGAGCAGCACCCTCAGCCCGAGCAGCATCCAGAAACCGTTCGAGAATCCCGTGAGCAGCGTCGCCAGCCCCCAGAGCGCGAGCCCGCCGCCGAGCACATGGCGCACGTCGAAGCGTTGCGCGAGCCAGCCCGCCAGCGGCTGCAGCGGCGCATAGGACCAGAAAAACGCCGAGAACAGGATGCCCATCCGCGCAGGCGAGAGTTGCAGTTCCTCTTGCAGCAGCGGCGCGGCGATCGAGAGCGCGCCGCGGTCGAAATAGTTGAGGAACACGGCAGCCGCGAGCAGCAGCACGACGCGCATCGGGAGTCTGGATTTTTCCGCATGCATGGCGGGGCTTCCGGCTGTGGTGCCCGCATCCTACACGCAGGGCTTCATCCCGTCGGAGGGGTACGGCGTGTTGACGCCGCGGCTATCATGCGAGCCGAGCCTGCCGCTACAAGAAGAGGCCCGCCATGCCAAACCGACACACGCCCCGGGCGCTGCTCCTCGCCGGCCTTGCGGCGCTTTCGTGCCCGGGCGCGCAAGCCGCCGATCCTGCGCAGCCCGCCGCGCCTGCTGCTGCAGCCACCTCCATCCCCCTGAATCCCGATGACCCCACCATCGAGGAATGGAAGCACCCGCGCGACATGAGCGCCGACAGGCGCCCGCCCGGGCCCGTCAACGTGCAGCGTTTCGCGGGTGGATTCACCAGCGGCGGCATCCCCACCTTTTTCCGCAAGCCGGTGGCGCTCACGCCTGCGGATCTGAAAGCGGGCAAGGTGGATGTGGCGATCATGGGTGCCGGCGTGGACATGGGCTCGGGGATGCGCGGCGCCGTGTACGGTCCCAACGCGCTGCGTACCGCCGACCGCTACCTCGGCTGGGGTGCTTACTCCGATCCCAACATGCACGTGATGGTCGACTGGGAGCGCGATCTCACCGTGGTGGATTACGGAGACTCGCCCATCGACCACATGAGCATGGAGCGCTCGATGGAGCCGATCCGGGCGATGGTGCGTGATATCGCCTCCACCGGCGCGGTTCCGCTCATAGTGGGCGGCGACCATTCCCTCGAGTACCCGAATGTCGCGGGCGTCACCGATGTCTACGGCAAGAAAAAAGTGGGCGTGATCCACTTCGATGCCCATTACGACGCGAGCGACGTGGGCGACGGGCATCTCATCAGCCACGCGCAGCCCATCCGCCGCCTGATCAACGAAGGCCACGTGGACGGCAAGAACTACATCCAGGTGGGGCTGCGTGGCTACTGGCCCGGGCGCGCGGGTTTCGACTGGATGCGCGAGCAGGGCATGCGCTACCACACCATGGCCGAGGTGGAGCGCGATGGCTGGCCCGCGGTGATGGAGCGCGTGCTCAAGGAAGCCGCCGACAACACCGACTACCTCTACATCTCGCTCGATATCGACGTGCTGGATCCGGCTTATGCGCCGGGCACCGGCACGCCGGAGCCCGGCGGACTCACCACGCGCGAGCTCTTCCCGCTGCTGCGCGCGCTCTGCGCCGACCAGCGTGTGGTCGGCTTCGATCTGGTGGAATTCAACCCGCTGGCGGATCCCGGCTACACCACGGGCCTGAACGCAGACCGCCTGATCCGCCAGTGCCTCACCGGCATTGCCATGCGCAAGAAGGGGCTGCGCGGGGACTATCTCAGCCCTCTCACCGCGGAGGACGCTCGTGCAGAACCGCGCTGAGACAGGGCCCGTGCGCCCGCCGATCGGCCTCTGCTACGGCAGCATCCGCGCGCTGGATGCAGACGCGCTGGTGGCGGTCGCAGGCGCTGCGGGTTTCGGCAGCGTGATGCTGCCGCCTTTCCCGGAGAGCGCCTGCAGCACGCGCGCGGAGTTCCGTGCCCTGCTCGAGCGTCACGGCATCCGCCGCGTGGTGCTCGACGGCGCCATGGGCATGCTGCCGCGCTGCGAGTTCGCGAGCGCCAACGGCTTCACCGTGGCGCGTCACCTGGAGGCGGCCGAGCGTTTCTGCGTCGACTGTTTCAATGTGCCGCACTACGAAGGCGATCCCCGCACGACGGTGGCGGAATTCGTCGATGCACTCGCGCCTTTCTGCGAGAGTGCCGCGATGCTGGGCGCCGACGTGGCGCTGGAATTCCTGCCCGGCACCGGCATTCCCGATATCGAGCGGGCGTTGCGCATCTCCGAGCAGGTGGCCGCGCGCAATATCGGCATCACGCTCGATACCTGGCACTGGGCGCGCTGCCGCGCGACGCTTGACGATGTGCGCGCGCTGCCGCCCGGCAGCATCAAGGATTTCCAGTTGAGCGACCGTGCCGCCGACGAGGACAGCCGCCCCGATTCGATGCAATGGGGCCGGCTGGTACCGGGAGAGGGCGCGGCACCGCTCCTGGAACTGATCCGCGCCGTACAGGCCAACGCCCCCGGTCTGAGCATCAACGCCGAGGTCTTCTCGCAGGAATTGCAGGCGCTGGCGCCGCAGGTGGCGGCGGAGCGGATCGCGAAGGGGCTTGGACGTATCATCTCGGCCATCTGAAACATAACCACATCGGAGCTGTCATGGATCTGGGACTGCAAGGAAAGAGTGTGCTGATCACGGGCGCCGCGAGCGGCATGGGGCTCGCCTCTGTCGAGGCCTTCGCGGCAGAGGGCGCCAGGGTGCTCGCGGTGGATATCAACGCCGACGCGCTGCACGCGGCCGTGTCCGCGCTCGGCAACGAGCACGTGAAAGCGCAGGTCGCGGACGTCACCGATGCCGCGCAGATGCAGGCCGCTGTGGCGCGAGCGGTGTCGGAATTCGGCCGGCTCGACGTGGTCTTCGCCAACGCGGGCGGGGCCATTCCCACGCCCACGGAACAGCAGGACATCGATGACTACCGCCGCATCATGGCGCTGAACCACGACGGCGTGTATTTCGCCATCCGCGCTGCTCTGCCGGTGATGCTCGCGCAGGGCAAGGGCTGTTTCATCATCACCTCCTCCGGTGCGGGGCTCAACGCAGCACCGGGGCTCACCGTCTACGGCGCTGCCAAGGCCGGCATCATCAACATGGCGCGCTCCATCGCCACCGAATACGGCGCGCGCGGCATCCGCGCCAATGTGATCGCTCCCGGCCCCATGCTCACGCCGCCGGTGCGCGAGTGGCTCTCGGGCATCCCGCAGGGCTACGAGCGTTTTTGCAAGCAGGTGCCGAGCGGCCGCATGGGCACGGCCGAAGACATCGCCGACGCGGCGCTCTTCCTCGCGAGCGATCGCGCCGAATTCGTGAACGGTGTGGTGCTGCCGGTCGATGGCGCGCTGCACGCACGGCTCTCTTCCCCCTCACTCGACTGAAGGACACGCACATGGATCTGGGTCTTGCCGGAAAAACAGTCATCATCACGGGCGGCAGCGGCGGTATTGGCCGCGGGCTGGTGCTGGAATTCGCCCGCGAGGGCTGCAACGTGGTCAGCGCCTCGCGCGACGCGGAGACGGGCCGCAAGCTCGCCGCCGAAGCTGAGGCCGCGGGCTTCGCCGGGCGCATCGTGGCGGTCGCCACCGACGTGACGCGCCGTGATTCTGTCGACGCCATGATCGAGGCGACGCACCAGGCCTTCGGGCCGGTGGATGTGCTGGTGAACAACGCGGGCGGCGTGGCGCATCCGGCGGCTTTCGAGGAATTCGACGAGGCCGGGCGGCGCTGGGAAATCGCGCTGAACATCGACGGTGTCGTGAACTGCTGCCAGGCGGTGGCCGAAGACATGCTCGGCCGCCAGCGCGGCAGCATCATCAACATTTCCTCCAATTCCTCGCTGCTCGGCGAGGCCGCCGCCAACGTGGCCCATTACGGCGGCACCAAGGGTTTCGTGAACAGCTTCAGCAAGGCGCTTGCGTGGGAGTGGGGGCGCAAGGGCGTGCGCGTAAACAACATCGCGCCCGGCTGGATCGTGCCGCACCAGGCCGACGAAGTGGGGCAGGGGAGTTTCTGGAACCGCTTCGGCTTCGAGACCATGGGCCGGCCCGAGGAGATGCAGTCCGCGCTCGAGGGTGGCTCGCTCTACAACATGAGCAGCCTGCCGATCCCGCGGCTCGGTCGTCCCGAGGACATGGCCTGGCTTGCGATGTTCCTTGCCTCCGATCGCTCGAGTTACATCACCGGGCAACTGATCAGTGTGAGCGGCGGGGTGTACATGCCCTGAGCGCGGCTGCGGGCACCGCGTGAGCAACAAGGGCTATTACCCCAGCCCCTGGCCTGGCGAGGACGGGGGCCCTGCGCGCCTGCAGGTGCCGCAGACGCCGTTTGCCCCCTTGCTGGGCAGTGGCAAGCGTCTGCGCATCACGCGCCGGCGCCTGCACTTTCCCACCATGACGGTGCTGCGCGAGCCCGGAGAGGTGTACCTGCTGCGCCACCGGATGTTGCGTCACCGCTTTTTCGGCTTGCCGACCGGGTCCCGGGTCGAGCGCATCGACCCGCTCACGCTGCAGCCTCTCGCCCGCTCGCCCGCCTTGCCGGGTGGCCCGGCCTGGCCGGGCGGCATGGCGGTGCATCGCAACGGTGACCTGTATGTGGTCTACGGGCGCTGGTGCCACCGGCTCGCGCCGGACTGCAGTCTTCGTGCCTCGCTGCAGTTGCCGCGTGATCGGCCGTACAACTCCTTTGTGATCCTTGATGACGGCACGCTGGTCACCAAGGATTTCAGCGATACCGGAGACTCCGCGCTGGTCTGCATCGACCCCGACACATTGCGGGTCATCGGCGCACCGGTTCCCTGTCCGGAACCCTCCATCGCGCGTCTCTCGGCCACCGGTGACACGGTCTACGTGGTGGGCGTGCGCAATGTGTTCCGCTACCGCCAGAACGTGCAGCGCCGCTGCCTGGAGCGCGACCCGGACTGGCAGTTCCCGTACATCGACGATCCGGCGCAGGGCTACGGCTGGGACCCGGTGATCGATGGCGAGGACTGCTGGTTCATGGACAACGGCCGGCATCGCTACTTCCTGAGCATGCTCGGCGCAGGCGTGGGCCGCGGCGTGGTGAACCTGTTGCGGGTTTCGCTTTCCGACGCTACCGACTGCGCGCGCCATCCGGTGAGCGGGCTGCCCGCCGGCGCCATCACCAACCCGCCCCTGGCAGATCGTGAGCGGGGCATCGTGGTGGCCTACGACTCGGCCCATGCGGTGCTGCGGGCCTGGCGCATCCTTCCGGGCTCGCGCGAGCTGGAGCCGCTGTGGAGCAAGACGCGCTTCGGTGCGGCCAGCCACCTGTTGCTGCTGCCGCAGTCCGGCGAGTTGCTGGTGAACGATTACCGCGCAGGGGGCGAGGATCTGGTGGTGCTGGATATCGGGACCGGCGAGGAACTGGGACGCGCACGCAGCGGCGGCAACACGCAGGGCGTGGTCTTTCCCGGTGCGGGATGGAGCGGTGATCTGTACTACTGCAGTTTCGATTCGCTGCTGCGGGTGTGGGGCGAGTAGATGCGCCGTGCCGGCCAGCCCCGAGGGGCTGGCCGACGTATCAGCGTGCCATCAGATGCCGCTCGTAACCGGTGCCGGAGCGAGTTCCCAGATGCCGCGGCCGAAGGTGGCCGCGCGCACAAGCTGCGAATTCTCCGAGATGTAGAGATCCGTCACGTTCACCAGCGGCAGGCCGGTGCCGAATCTCACCCATGTGGCTCCTGCGTCCTGCGAGCGGTACACGCCGAGGTGCGTGCCGGCGTAGAGCGTGTTCGCGTCGCCCGGATCGGCGGTGACGATGTTCACCGGGACGCCTGTGGGCAGGCCGGTGCTCGTGCTGCCGTTGCTGCCGTCGATGATCGACCAGGTGGCGCCGCCATCGGTGGATTTCCACAGGTGCGCTGCCGTGGCCGTGGCCGCGACAGACGCCACGTACACGATGGACGGGTTCACGCGGTCGAAATAGACATGGGAAATCGATTTGTCGTTCGCGGGCAGGGCGCCCGACTGCGCCCAGCTCGTGCCACCGTTGGTGGTGAGGAAGACGCGCCCTCCGTTGGCCGCGACGCCCACACGGCTGGCATCACTGTGCGCAACGCTCACGTTGCGGATGAACAGCGGGTCTGCCGTGGTGTTGGTGAGCCCGGTGATGCCCAGCGCCGTCCAGCTGGTGGCGTAGTTGGTCGACTTGTACACCTTGGTGTTCGAGGTGGTGTAGACGGTGTTCCCCGTCGCATCCCCGGTCCACGTCGCGATCTGCGTGATGAAGGGAGCGGTGCTGCTGTTGTTGCACTCGCTGATGCCGGTGCAGGACTGCGCGAAGCTGCTGCCCCCGTTGGTCGATTTGTAGACCCGCGAGTAGTACAGGCTGCCCAGCATGTTCGAGGCGTTTGAGGCATTCACGTCGCTGCCGAAGCCGTCTCCGCCGATCGGCTGGTTGAACACCGAGGTGGCGCCCGAGCGCACGCGGGTGCCGTTGTCCTGCAATCCGGCGACCACCGCGCTGCTGTTGGCGCCCGATGATCCCACCGAGTACATCAGGTGCGTGGTGATGCCCTCGTTCAGGTTGGTCCAGGTGGGCGTCGCGGCGGTGGGATTGGTGCTGCGGAAGAGTCCACCGTCGGAGCCCACGTACAGCGCGCCGCCGGAGAAAGCGGCGGCGTGCATGTCGGCGTGCACATAGCCCAGGCTGAACTGCTTCAGCCAGTTGCTGATCTGGGCGATCTTGCTGAAGCCGTCCGTGGTGCGCGCGGTGAGCAGCGCGCCTCCGGTGTAGACGGTGTTGGCGTTGGCCGGGTCCACGATGATCAGGTGGTTGTACCAGCCCTGCCCGTTCAGGATGCCGTTGTAGTTGCGCGACTCGGTGTTGCCGTTGCTGTACTTCTTGGTGGCTGCACTGAGGGCGGTGAACGAGGTGCCGCCGTTGGTCGACTTGAAGATATCGGCAAGGTCGGTGGCGGTGGTGGCGAGCGGCTTGGCGGCCATCGCGTAGACCACGGTGGTGGAGCCGTTGGTGCCGGTGCCCGTGGCGGCAGCAACACTGATGCGGCCCACGCCGCCCGTCTTGGTCACGCCCGTGGATTTGGTCCATGTGGCGCCGTTGTCCGAGCTCTTCCAGATCTGGCCATCGGTGGTGCCGGTCGTGGCAGCGGCGTTGGCTTCCAGCGAAAGCGCGAAGCCCTGACCACCGGTGGCGGCGATGGACCAGACGTAGGGAAGCACGCCGGTCTGCCCGGTCGCGAGCGCCACGTTGACGAAACTTGCCCCCGCATCGGTGGAGCGATAAAGGCCCTTGTCGGTGGCGACCAGCACCACGCTGCTGTTGGTCGGGGCCACGATCACCTGCGGGATCACGCTCGAGGTGCCGAGGTACACGGGCGAGGACCAGTTCGCGCCTGCGTCCGTGCTCTTCACGAGGCCGATGCCCGTGCCGTCGAAGGGGTCACCCAGCCCGAGGTAGAGCGTGTTCGGGTTGGCGGGATCCATGGCGAGCGAGCCTGCCGACAGCGAACCGAGGCTGTCCGTGATCGGCGTCCACGCGGGCACAGCCACAGTGGCGTTGGTGGTCTTCCAGACGCCACCGCCGGAGAAGGCCACGTAGAGCGTGTTGACGTCCGTGGGGTGCGGCACGATGGAGCGCACGCGCCCGGCGTCGCTGATTCCGGTGAGGGTGCTGCCGTTGGTGATGGAGTCGGCCTTGGTGGGGCCGATGGCGAGCCAGTTGCTGCCCGTGCTAGCGGCCTGTGTGGTGTAGGGGCTGCCGGCGGCCTGCGAGGTTTGCGCCGTGGGCATCAGCCTGCCCCAGCGCGCACGCTCCTGCTCTGCAGCCTTGTTCAGGAACCGCATGTACTCGCGCGAAAAAGGCCCGCCCAGCTTGCGCGGGCCCTTGGCCTTGCCCGATGTTTCGTTGTACCACTCGTCCATCGCGGCGCGGCGTGCGGTGGCGTCGTCCTCTTCGGGCCCGCCGCCTTCCGCCGCGGCGTTCTGTGCGAGCACGGAGGGCGCAATGCCGGCTCCGAGCAAAAGGGCGAAGACGGCGCTGGTCAGGAAGGACGCGCGAAACATGCAGAAAGCTCCGGGTGGGGAAGACAGAACCGGACGGGTACAAGCCGGACCGGATGGCACAGCAAAACTAACGCCAAATACAGCAGGGCACAACGAATCAATCAGTTGCCCGGACGGGTGTTCCCGCCGCGTGCCGACCTTGTAAAGAAAATCGACAGGCTGACGCACGCCGATTGGCCCCTGCCCGCCGCAGCCCGCCCTCGGCTATGCTGCCCCGGCCACGCATCAGGGAGCCGGACATGGCCTACGTTTGCCTGAAATACGAATGCCGCGCACCGGCCGAGACCACCTCCGAGTCGCTGGCGCACATCTACGACACCGCGCTTGCGCAGATCGCCTGGGTGGACTCGCTGGGCTTCCCCGTCACGGTGAATTTCTGCGAGCACCATGGCAGCGAAGACAGCTATGTGCCCAGCCCCATGCTGCTCGCCGCAGCGGCCGCGCGCGTGACGCGCAACGTGCGTCTGCAGGTGAATGCCCTGGTGCCTTTCCTCGATCCGCTGCGTCTTGCGGAGGATCTGGCGGTGCTCGACCAGCTGAGCCACGGCCGCGCCGAGGTGCTGTTGCTCGGCGGCTACCTGCAATCCGAGTTCACGATGTTCGGTGCGGATCCGGCCGATCGGGGACGCCTGATGGAAGAGTGCGTCAGCACCCTGAAACAGGCCTGGACGGGCGAGGCTTTCAGCTTCCGCGGACGTCCGGCACGGATCCGCCCGGTGCCGCTGCAGAAGCCTCATCCCACGCTGGTGATGGGCGGCTCTTCACCTGCTGCGGCGAAGCGCGCGGCCCGTGAGGGCGATGCCTTCGTGGGCGGCGTAACCAGCCTGAACCCGATCTACGCCGAGGAGTGCCGGCGCCTCGGGCGCACGCCCCGCTTCCAGGCCGAGATGGCGCACGGTTTCCTGTTTGTTTCCGACGAGCCGGAGTCCGACTGGACGCGCATCGCGCCTTACTGCCTCTACGAGACCAACGCCTATGCCCGCTGGCACCAGAGCGCCAGCGTCGACGCGATCTTCAGCACCGCGCTGGATGCGGACACGCTGCGCGCGCAGGGCACCTACCGGGTGATGCGCCCGGAAGAGGTCATCGCCGCAGCACCCGCGCTGGCAGCCAACGACGCCTACATCCTGCACCCGCTGGTCGGTGGCATGGACACGGATACGAGCTGGCGGCTGCTGCGCAATTTCTTCGGGCAGGTCGCGCCACACGTGCCGCTAAACACTCTTTGAGCCCGATCTCTCAGCCGAGGATGCGTTCGCGCCGGTACAGCCGCCCTGCCGTCCACGTGAGCAGCAGCCCCAGGGCGAGCGTGCTGCACACCGAGATCGCCACGTAGTCCGCCGGCAGAGGCTCGCCGCGCAGCAGGCCCTGCATGAGCAGGTGCTGCGAAAGACTGGGCACAGCCATCAGCGCGGGGCTGGGCGAGACCTCCATGACGCCCGCGACCGCGATGGGCAGCGTGGGCACCAGCAGCACCATGCCGAGCCAGGTCTGCGCCTCCTTGTAGCTGCGCGTGAACGAGGCCACCACCGTGAGGAGCGCCGCCCCCACGAGTGTGAAGGGCACCATCGCGCCGAAGACCGCGAGCGCCATCCCCGGCCCGAAATCCACCGACATGCCGATCTCCTCCAGCGGCAGCCGTCGCAGGCTCGCGGCGAGCACTGCGAGCATCAGCGCCAGAGCCAGCGCCATCATCAGCACGGTGGCGAGCACCTTGCCCCAGATCAGGTGCTCCCGCGGCACAGGCAGTGACAGCAGAGGTTCCAGCGAACCGCGCTCGCGCTCCCCCGCCGTGGCGTCGATGGCGAGGTAAAGCCCGCCGCTCAGCATCACCAGCAGCACCATGTACGAGAGCACGCCGAGGATCAGCGTGGCGCGCGAGGAGGGCGTGCTGAGATCCACGTCGTCGATCAGCACCGGCTGCATCAGCGAGGAGGAAACACCGCGCAGTTGCAGGCGGGCGCTGGCGATATGCGAGGCCCAGATCTGGAGGTTCTTCCGTACGCGGTCCGCGTGACGATTGGCGGTGCTGCCCGAGCCGTCCGCGTGCAGCGCGAGCCGCGCGGGCTCACCCGCGAGGAGCGCGGCGCCGAAACCCTCGCGCACTTCCAGCACCACGAGCTCCTTGTCTTTGGCCACCCATTGCGCGATGTCTTCCGGCGTGCCTTCGCGCGGGGTGATGCTGATCCCGCGCTCGCGCAGGAAGCCGAGGAGTGCGGGCGCGCGTTCCGCGCCTGCCACCGTGAGCGGCACGGTCTCGTCGGCCGAATCCAGCGAGCGCTCCAGCGCAAGCTGCATCGAGCCCACCAGCAGCAGCGGCGCGAGCAGCGGGCCCATCAGCAGGCTCGAGACCAGCGTGCGCCGGTCGCGGAAGGTCTCGCGCAGTTCCTTGCGCAATACGGTGAGCAAGGTGGTGATCATGCGAGTCCCTCCCGTTCGCCCAGCACGCGCACGAAACTCTCCTCCAGCGTGGCGCCGCCGAAACGCTCCTGCAGTTCCGCGGCGCTGCCTTCGGCTGCAACCACGCCGTGGTCGATGATCACGATGCGGTCGCAGAGTGCCGCCACCTCCTGCATCACGTGACTGCTGAAGAGCACGCAGTGGCCCGCGGCACGCAGCGAGCGGATCAGTTCGCGCAGTGCGCGCGTGGCCATGACGTCGAGGCCGTTGGTGGGTTCATCGAGCAGCACGTGGCGCGGCGAGTGCACCAGCGCGCGGGCCAGCGCCACCTTGGTGCGCTGCCCCTGCGAGAAACCCGTGGCGCGGCGGTCGGCGAATTCGGTCATGCCGAGTTGCTCCACCAGCACCTGCACGCGCGCCTCCAGAGCCGCGCCGCGCATGCCGTGCAGCTCGCCGAAATAGCGCACGTTCTCGCGCGCCGTGAGCTGCGGATAGATGCCCGCGCCGTGCGGCAGCACACCGAGGCTGCGCCGCGCGACCAGCGGATCCTGCGCCACGTCGATGCCGTCGATCAGGGCGCGCCCGCTGTCGGGCGAGAGCACGCCGTAGAGCATGCGCAGCGTGGTGGACTTGCCCGCGCCGTTCGGCCCGAGGAGTCCTGTGATCTGCCCGTCAGGGCACTCGAAGCTCAGGCCGCGCACGGCCTCCACGCCACCGAAACGTTTGGCAAGCTGCTCCACGGCGATCATGGCGCGCTCCCGTTGAAGTTGAGGAAAAAGGGCGGCTGGCGCACCTGTGCCACGCAGGCGGTGTCGAGATCCGCGGTGCTGCCTGCCTGCAGGAAACGGCGCAGGATGCCGAGGGCGCAGGGCTCACCGAGCTGGGTATGGCCCTGGCCGGCGAAGACGAGATCCACGTGCTGCGAAAAGCCCTTCGCCGCCGCGGCGGCATTCGAGGGCGGGGTCACGGGATCGGCGCTGCCGGAGAAGAGCAGTGCGGGCACGCTGGATGCGAGCGGCGCGCGCAGGTCCTCGTCCAGTACGCCACGCGGCCACACGGCACACATGGCTTGCAGGCCGTCGAGCATTGCGGTGCCCATGTAACTGCGCGCGAGCCCGGCACGGTCCACCGCATCGGCATCGATGAAGGGGAGATCCTCGGTGCAGCTGACGGCGTTGTGCATGCCGATGGCGAGCATGCCGTCGAACTGTTCCGCGATCATCGCCGCCTGTGCCGCGAGGGGCGCGAGGTTGCCGCCCGCCGCCTCGTGCACCAGCAACGGCAGCAGGGCGCGCGAATTCGCGGTGTAGCTCAGGATGCGCAACGCGAGCGCGAGTTCGCCGCGCCCGAAACGTTCCTCGCGCGGCTCGCCCGTGACGGGGTCGGTGAAACCCGCCTGCTGCGGGCTCTCCGTCAGTGTTTTGCGCAGCGCGTCGAAGGCGGCGTCGAGATCGCCGAATGCCTGCTTGCAGTCCGAGGCTGCCGCGCAATCGGCGAAAACCTGACGCAGCGACGCTTCGGCATCGGTGGCGAGTGCGGGCCCCAGCGCTAGCCCCGGCGGCACCACGCCGTCCAGCACCACCGCGCGCACGCGATCCGGATAGCGGCGCACGTAATGCTGCGCCACGCGCGTGCCGTAGGAGGCGCCGTAGAGGTTGATGCGTGCGTAGCCGAGCGCCTCGCGTACGGCGTCCAGATCCCGCACCGCCACGCTGGTGGTGTAGAAGCGGGGGTCTCCGGGGAGTGTCGCGAGGCAGGCGCGCGCGAGTGCGGCGAGTTCCTCCGGCGGCGTGTCCATGTCGTCCAGGGCATCTTCCGGCATGTCGCAGTCGAGCGGCTGCGAGTCGCCGGTGCCGCGCTGGTCCACCAGCACCACATCGCGGGTGTTGCGGATCTGTCCCAGCGCGCCCAGCGCCGGCACGAAGCTCTCTCTTGCACCCTGCCCGGGACCGCCCGCGATCATGAACAGCGGATCGGGCTCGGCGCGTGTACTGATGGCCGGCACCACCGCCACCGCGAGGGCGATCTGCCGGCCCGAGGGGTCGTCCGGGTTTTCCGCCACGCGCAGCTCACCGCAGCGTGCCGCCACCGAGCCCGTGCCGCCGGGGCCTTCGATGCGGCAGTCGTGAAGGGCCAGTGCGCCAGGCGGCGCAGGTGCCGCGGCTACGGTGTGTGCCGTCGCCAGCAGCAGCGCAGCCGTGATGTTGCGCATCGATCGTCGTTCCATGCATTCAGTCCTCTGCGTCGATGTCCGCCTGCATGCGAGCCAGTTCGAGGCCGATGCGTGGCGCCGATCCGGGTCTCGGCCCGGTGCATGCCCGCGTGAGGGGCCAGTTTAGCCCTGCATCGTCTACGATGAGCCCATACCAAAAACGAGTCCGGCCATGAGCACTGACACACAGACGGCTCCCTTGCAGGTCCCTGGACACTACGCCGCAACAGGCCGCGCCTGGTACCTCGTTGGCGTGCTGATGGGGCTGTACATGTTCTCGTTCATCGACCGGCAGATCCTTGGTCTCCTGGTCGAGCCGATCAAGCGCGAGTTCAACGTGAGCGACACGCAGGTGGGCATGCTGCAGGGGCTCACCTTCGGACTGTTCTATTGCACGCTCGGCATACCGGCCGGTTTGCTGGCTGACCGCTTCAGCCGGCGCTGGATCGTGGCGATCGGCGTGTTCCTGTGGTCGATTGCTGCCACCGCTTGCGGAATGGCCGCGGGCTTCTGGCAGCTCGTGGCGGCGCGCATGGGCGTGGGCGTTGGCGAGGCGGCGCTCTCGCCCTCGGCGTATTCGATGATCGGGGATGCATTTCCGCGCGAGCGATTGGGCCGTGCGCTCGGCGTCTACAACATGGGCATTCCCATCGGTTCGGGGCTCGCGCTCATCCTCGGTGGAATGGTCGTGAATGCGGTGTCGGCCAGTGACGCGGTCCATGTGCTGCCCGTGCTGGGCGAGGTGCGCAGCTGGCAGATCGTGTTCATTGTCACGGGATTGCCAGGGCTGCTTCTCTGTCTTCTGATGTTCACGGTGCGCGAACCGCCGCGCCGTGGTCTGCTGCTGGTCGATGGCGAGCGCCCCACGCCCGTGCGGCTGCGCGAGACGCTGCGGTTCGTGTGGCAGCGATTCGATTTCTTCGGGCCCTTTTCGCTCGCCGTGGGCCTGCTCTCGATCATCGGCTACGGATTTCTCGGCTGGCTTCCCACGGCGTTGCACCGCCGCTTCGATGTGCCGGTGGGTGATGTGGCCATCGTGCTCGGCGCGTCCACGCTGGTGCTCAATACCGCCGGGATTGTCCTGTCGGGACGTATCGCGGATGCACTCGCTGCCCGAGGCATGCGCGATGCCGCGATGCGCGTCTGCGTGGTGATCGCAGTGTCGAACACCCTCTGGGGCACGCTCGGCCCGCTGATGCCCACGCTGGGCAGTGCCTACGTGTTGCTTGCGTTTCTTTCCTTGACCATGAGCGCCTACACGGCCATGGCACCGCTTGCGATCAACATGGTCACGCCCAACCAGATGCGCGGTCAGGTGGCGGCGCTTTACCTGCTTATGAACAACCTGATCGGGCTGGGGCTTGGGCCCACGCTGATGCCGCTGGTGAGCGATTACCTGCTGGGTGATCCGGCGAGGGTCTACCAGTCCATGGCCATCGTCACGGGAGTGTCTGGCGCGCTGGCTGCGCTCCTCTACGCCCGGATCTGCCCACGCTACGCGCGGCTGGTGCAGGAATCCGCGCAGTGGAACTGATTCAGGCCCGCGGCGCGCGCAGCAGGCTGCGGGCCATCAGCGCGAGCACCGCCACAGCGCCCACGAGCAGCGCCCACATCAGGTAGCGCTGCCACGGTATCGGCGCTCTGGCAGGCTCCAGCGCCGCCGTGCCGCCCAGTTCGCGCATCGCGCCGATGCGTGCAGCCTGCACAGCACCGGATCCGCCGGGCATGGACTGCCAGAGCTTGCCGAGTGCTTGCGGCTCGATCCTGCGCGAGCCACTTCCTGCCGCCAGCGTGTAGGGCCCTGCCCCGCGTGCCAGAAACACCACCTGATCCGGTACCCAGCCCACCTCGACGGTCGGCACACCTGCGGGAGCAGCGCGCTGTTTTCCTGTCAGCCGAAGGCTCCAGAAACGGTCGCGCGTGAGATCGACGCGGGCATCACCGTCTTCCAGAAGCGCATCGCCTGTCTTCAGCCGGTACGCGAGCAGACGCCCGCGCGACTGCCAGGCTTTGTCTTCGGCGCTGCGCGAGAGCAGTTCGAACTCCGCCATGTCGTTGTCGGCGGGCAGCCGCACGCGTATGAGTTCCACCGGCAGCGGCCCGCCGGTATCGAGCAGCCAGCCGCCCGTTGCCGGGTCCGGTTGCGGTGCGACTGCAGTCCGGATCTCGTTGTCCTGCGTTGAGGGCGAACCGGAGAGCGCGAGCACTGTGCGCAGCGTGATGCCCGGGCCAGCGTCAAGGCGCAGACGCAGGTAGCGGGCCGGCGCCGCCGGAAGTGCGATGGTGTCCTGCACAAGGCGTTTGCCGTCGCGCTCGAGGTCTGCAAGCGTGGCTTCCGCGAGCCCTTGCCATGCGCCCAGTTCCGCGCCTGTCTCGAGGCGCGCGTGGCGCATGAAGCCCTCCGTCGCGCCGTCCCAGGCAAGCCGCAGTGCCGTGATGCCGGCGCTCTCTTCTCCCGCGTCGATGATCCACGCGCTGCTCTCGTCGGCGTCCCGGGTGCCCGCGGGTGTCTCGAGGTGCACCACCGTGCCGCCCGCGTCCACGCGCAGTTTCAGAGGGCCGGCAATGTGGGCGCCCTGCTGCGCGATCGCGTAGAAGGGCAGGGGGCGTTGCGCAGGCAGCGAGGGATTCTCCTGCGGACGCTCGAAGGCCTGCGCCACCAGCTGTCCTGCGCTGTTGAAGACGGCGAGATCGGAGAGATCCGCGTGCTGCAGTTGCCGGTAGACGGCAGCGTCCAGCGACACGCGGTAGGCCGGCGCTGTGGCGCTGGTGCCCAGCTCGAAGCCATTGGCGAAATCCGTTTCCGCGGCAGGCGGCGTGGCGGCAGCGGCAGGCATCGCTGCCGCGAGGAGCGTCAGGAACGCAAGGATTCTCATGGTGTGCTTTCCTCCGCGCGCCGCGGCGGTGCCGGCGACAGGAAACCGATCAGCAGCATCAGCGCGCCGGCGGCGATGAACGAGACGATGCGGGCCACGGTGCCGCGATCACCCAGATCCACGAAAAAGAGCTTGGCGACCAGTGCGCCGAGAAGCGCTGCGCCGCAGACCC
Organism: uncultured Gammaproteobacteria bacterium; assembly: GCA_903928015.1. Classification (GTDB taxonomy): domain Bacteria; phylum Pseudomonadota; class Gammaproteobacteria; order Pseudomonadales; family UBA5518; genus UBA5518. The sequence goes on from CAIYPF010000113.1 coordinate 30,715, forward strand.
ACAACGAACGCCGGCCGCGCCGCGTTGCAAAGACCATCAGCGCGAGTGAGCAGATGCCCCAGACCACCGAGATGCTGCCCTGGAACGTCGACGAGCGGTGCAGTTCACCGAGACCGTAGGGCACCGCCGCGAGATGGTGCACCGCGCGCGCCGTTGCGATGTTGATCGCGGCGAATGCCGTCACGCCTGCCGCGCGGGGCAACCAGCGCTGCCATGCCGCGTCCGGCGTGTAACCGCTGCTCTCCACGCTGCGCCACCACAGCGTGACCGCGAGCAGCGTGCCTGCCGTGGCGAGTTCGAGCGGGTTCAGCAAGGGCATGAAGGCAAGCGGCGCTGCCGAGCCGTCGTTTCCGGCGAAGAGCAGCACGAGCGCCAGGCCCGCCACTGCAACGGGAAGCAGCGCGCTGCCCATGTAGACCGGCGCGAAACGCAGCACCGGCCATTGCAGCCGCCTTCCCCGCGCGGGCAGCAGCACCAGCGCGCAGACAATGGGTAGCAGCCAGAGCGCGAGTTCCCAGCCGCGTGACAGTTGCCATGTCCACTGTGCGCTCCACGCCAGCGCCCATCCCGCCACGAAGACCAGCAGCCACAGTGAGAGCGCGTGGCCGCGCTGCAGCCATCGCTCGGAAAGCCGCTCTTCGGCGAGTTTCAGTGCGTGCCAGCAGGCCGCAAGGGCCGCGCACCAACCGAGCCAGCGCAGCTCCGCGACCGGGCCCGCACCGTCCGCTGCCTCAGCAATGGCGCGCAGCGCGAGAAGCACGGGCAGTGCCGCTGCGGCTGCGATTGCGCCCGTCCAGTGTCTTGGTCGCGCGAGACCTGCGAGTACCACCGCAGATGCGGCCTGGAAGAGCAGCGTGGCTCCGGTGGCCTGTGCGCCTGCATGGCGGGCAATCTCGCCATCGCCTGATATCAGCCACCAGCCAACTCCCCAGAGAAGCAGCAGCGTGCTGTTGTAGCGCTCCCCGGGGCGCAGCTCTGCGGCGCCGCGCGCGAGCAGGCAGCTCGAGGCGAGCGCGCCCACACCGATCATGGCGCCGCCGAGGAAGCGCGTATTCAGGAACGGAAGTGCATCGTCATGCGTTGCGCTCCCGTGCAGCAGGAAGGCAATTGCCGCAGCCACCTGCAGCAGTGCCCCTGCCATGCGCGCCAGCGGCCTGCGCTGGCGCAGGCCAATCCAGACGAGTCCCGTGCCCTCCAGCGCCCAGGCGGCCGCCGTGAGCTGCCCCTCGAAGGCGAGCGGTATCGCGATGCTGATGGCCAGCACGCCGAGCGCGAGCAGCGCGTCGGTGAAGGTGTCCAGTTCGCCGCGCCGCTGGCGCTGCAGCCACGCGGCACAGCCGAGATAGGCCACGCCCATCCCCACCGCGCTCCAGGCCTCGGCGAAGGGAATGTCCGATACCAGCCGGGATTGCAGCGAGAACACCACTGCGGGCAGCCCGAAGACCAGCGTGCCGTCCACGCGTCCGCGCAGATCAGGTGTGTGGCGCAGCGCGAACAGCACCGACACGGCGAGGTACAGCGCGAAGAAGAACACCAGGAAGGGCTCCACACTCGCGAAAAATCCGGGCTGGTAAAAGCTGTAACCCCAGTGGCTTCCGATCACGAAGGTGAACAGGAAACCGGTGAGGTTCAGTGAGCGCCACGCCCGGAACCACGCCACGCCCACGATGCCGAGGTTGAGCAAGGCGTAGTAGCCGAAGAGCATCACGTGGCTGCCCTCGCCGGTGGAGGCCAGCACCGGCGCGAGGAAGCCGCCTGCCGCCCCCAGCGTGGCGAGTGCGCGCGAGTCCTGTCGCACGGCAAGCACGCCCGAGAGCACCACGACCGCCACCATCAGCACGAAGCAGGCAGCGGCGGGCAACACCTGGTAGAGCCGTGTTGCCGCAAAGGCCGTGAGGTAGAGCAGGCCCACGCCCGCGCCCTGCAGCAGCAGCCCGAACGCTGCTCGCACGCCGCGCATCCTGAAGCCCGTGAGCAGCAGCGCGATCGCCGCTGCGGCGGTGCCGGCAAGGCGCACTTCCACCGGCAGCGCATTGCGGTCGATGGCGTACTTCAGCAGGAAAGCCACGCCGAAGAACAACAGCAGCACGCCCGCCTTGGCGACGACGTTGCCGGTGGTGGCGTACTGGCGGATGGCAGCAAAGGCCCTGGTGAGAGCGGAATCCACCGGTGCGGGTCGCATCGGCGCAATGACCGGCTGCGCGGCTTCCAGCGGCGCTGCCGGTCCCGCACTCGCAGCGTTATCCGGTTGTGCCTCAGGCATCGGGGCCGCCGCGGGCCCTGCAGTCCGCGCCGCTTGCGCCTGTGATTCCAGCCGGAGCAGCCGGTCGCTCATGCGCATCTGGTTGCCGGCAACGAGCCCCAGCACCGCCCCGAAAACCAGACCGCCGATGCCGAAACTCCCGCCGCCCACGCCGCCGAGCAGCAACATGAAAAACAGCGTCATCACCACGTGCAGCATCTCTGGCTGTCTCAGGCGGGTTCAAGGATCACCACGGGAATCTCCCGCGTGGTGATCGACTGGTAGTGCGCGTAGGTGGGTACGCGTGCGAGCAGTTCCGCCCACAACGCTGCACGCTCCTCGCCGCCGGACACGCGGGCACGCGCGTCAAAGGCCCTGCGCGAGATCCATACGCGCACGGCCGGATCGGCGCGCAGGTTCGTGACCCATGCGGGGTCGGTGGGCATGCCGCCCTTGCTGCCGACCACCAGGAGTTTGCCGTCGATCCGGAAGTAGGGAAGCGCGGCCTGACGGCGTGCGCCGCTCTTCCTGCCGCGGGTCTCCAGCAGGAGCGCTGGCTGCGCCTCGAAACCCGCTTGCCGCGCGAAGATGCGATTCAGCAGGGAATGGCCGGTCCAGCGCACGAGCGCGCGATCGAGGCGGAGCCCGGCCGGTGACATCAGCATCTTCAACAGAGACATCGACGGATTCCTGCCCGGCGTGAACCAGCCACTGACCCTAGCACCGTCACGGTGGCGCAACAATCGCCCCGGCATTGCCGCTGCCGCCGCGCGCTGGCTACCATGCGAGGACTCCCCCGCTGAAGGTTTGCAGCGCACCATGAACCCGGCCGCGCCCGTGGGTGTATTCGATTCCGGCGTCGGCGGGCTCTCGGTGCTGCGCGAGATGCGCGCGCTCATGCCCTCGCTCGACGTGCTCTACCTCTCCGATGCCCGCTTCCTGCCCTACGGCGACAAGGACGAGTCTTTCGTACTCGCGCGCTCCCTCGCGGCTGCGGATTTCCTGGTCGCCCACGGCGCCCGCGCGCTGGTGGTGGCATGCAATACCGCCACCGCAGCCGCGGTGCCTGCGCTGCGCGAGCGCCACAACCTCCCCGTTGTGGGCATCGAGCCCGCCGTGAAGCCCGCAGCAGCCGCCACGCGCAGCGGCATCGTCGGCATCCTCGCCACGGCGAGCACGCTGCAGAGCCGGCGCTACGCGGAACTGCTCGAGCGCTTCGGCGGCTTCGCCCGCGTGATCGGCCAGCCCTGTCCGGGGCTGGTCGAACGCGTGGAGGCGGGCGATCTCGATGGCCCGGAGACGTCGGCCCTGCTCCTGCGGTACCTGCAGCCGCTGCTTGATGCCGGCGCCGACACCCTCGTGCTCGGATGCACCCACTATCCCTTCCTGCGTCCCCTGATCGAAGGTCTCGCCGGCCCCGATGTGCGCGTGGTCGACCCCTCGGGCGCGGTCGCCCGCCGTCTGCAGGACGTGTTGGGGGATGCCATCGGGGGCGGCGGCAGCCTGCGTGTTTTCACCACGGGTGATGCAGTGGCGCAAGCAGCGCTGATGAGCCGCTTGCTGGCGGCTCCCGTCACCGTGCAAGCGATTGCGCTTGCCGAACAACAGGGCGCCGAAGAAAAACGGGGTCAGACCCCATTTCCTGCGTAAAAACGGGGTCTGCCCCGGATTTTCGCGATTCCATTTCCGGAACGACGGAGGAGTGATGGCAGAGGCACTGACGGTCTGGTCGCTGGAGATGCTCGATCCTGCGCAACTGCGTCCGGCGGCGCGGCAGGCCGCGCTCGAGACCCGCGAATGCACCTTGCCGCAATGGGAGCTGAACCGGTTCCTCTACCAGCTGGTGGGCGCGCCCTGGCAGTGGCACGCCAAGCTCGGCTGGAGCGAGGAGCAGTGGCGGGCGTGGACCGGGAACCCGGATCTGCGCACCTGGATCGCCTGGCACAGCGGCACCATCGCGGGTTACTACGAGTTGCACCGCCAGAGCGGCGACAGCGTGGAGATCGCCTATTTCGGGCTTGCGCCGCGCTTCATCGGCAAGGGACTGGGCGGGGACATGCTCGGCCGCTGCATCGCCGATGCCTGGGCGCTCGGTGCTCGCCGCGTATGGGTGCACACCTGTTCGCTGGATCATCCCTCGGCGCTCGCCAACTACCAGTCGCGCGGGCTGAAGATTTTTTCCGAGGAACAACACGCAAAAAGCTGATCTGGAGCAATACACCGGCGGCCGTGCCCGGCCGCGGACCGGATCCGGCGTGGGACACTTCCACGGTGGTCCCAGGGCACGACGCATGCGAACAAACCTTCCCGTCACCGGCCGCGAATACGTGGTGCACCCCGATACCATCCTGGTCTCGGCCACCGATCTCGAGAGCCGCATCACCCACTGCAACCGCGCCTTCGTCGACGTGAGTGGCTACAGCCCCGAGGAACTCCTCGGGCAGCACCACAACATGGTCCGTCACCCTGAAATGCCCCAAGAAGGTTTCCGCGACCTCTGGGACACCATCGAGGCGGGAAAACCCTGGACTGCGCTGGTCAGGAACCGCCGCAAGAACGGCGACCACTACTGGGTGCGCGCCAACGTCACTCCCATCCTCGATGGCGATCGTGTCACCGGTTATCTCTCGGTGCGCACCATTCCCTCGCGCGAGGAAGTGGCTGCCACCGAGCCGCTCTACGCCGCGCTCCGGGAAGCCGAAAAAGCAGGCAAGCTCACGGTGCGCCTCGAAGGTGGTTTTCTGCATCCGGTCGGATGGCGGCGTGCAGTGCAGCGCGGTTGGCAGGGCTGCATCGAGCACCAGCGCGTGCTGTGGTACGTGCTGCTTGCCACGCTGCCCTTCGGTCTTGCCAACGCTTTCGGCAGCACTGCCGCGCTCACGCTTGGCGCCGTTGCTGCGACCGCGCTCGCGGTGCTCGCCCGGCGCCGCGAGCGCGCGCCACTCCTGCGCGCCATCGGGCTCGCCAACCGTCTCGCGGCCGGGGATCTGCGCCAGCGCGTGCTCGCCGAGCGCAACGACCTCGAGGGGCAGTTGATGCGCGCACTGAACCAGGTGGGCGTCAACCTTTACGCGGTGGTCTCGGATGCCCGCAGCGAAGTCGACGACATGCAGAGCGCCTCCGAGGAGATCGCGCGCGGCAACCAGGATCTCTCGACACGCACCGAGAACACGGCGAGCAATCTCGAACAGACTGCCGCCGCCATGCACCAGCTCGCCAGTTCCGCACGCAACAGCGCCGAGACCGTCGGGCGCTGCGCCGAAAACAGCCGCAACGTGCTTGTCAGCGTCGAGAGCAGCACCAGCAGCGTGAGCGCGATGGGTCAGGCCATGGACCTGATTGCCGAGTCCTCGGGACGGATATCCGGCATGATCGAGCTCATCAACCAGATCACCTTCCAGACCAACCTGCTGGCGCTCAATGCAGCCGTCGAGGCTGCCCGCGCGGGCGAATCCGGACGTGGCTTTGCCGTTGTGGCGAGTGAGGTGCGCTCGCTCGCCAGCCGCACTGCCGCCGCCTCCAACGAGATCCGCGACATGGTGCGCGCGGCGACTGCCAGCATCGATGCCGGCACCCGTCGCGCCGCCGAGGCGGGAAGCGCCATGGAGGAGGTCCGCAGCTCCATTGCGCAGAACAACGAGCTCGTTTCCTCTATCCTCACGGTGGTCGACGAAGAGATGAGCGGCATCGGGCAGGCGAACGAGGCGATAGACCAGATCGACCGCCTGACGCAGCAGAACGCCGCGATGGTCGAGCAACTCGCGGCTGCTGCGCAGGCCTTGCGCGGGCAGTGCCGACTGGTGCTTGATTCGATGAGTGTGTTCCGCCTGAAGTAGGAGTTTCCATGAGCATTCGCCCGCGCCGCTCGGCGCTGTACATGCCGGGCTCGAATCCGCGTGCGCTGGAAAAAGCCCGCGAACTGCCCGCCGACGTGCTGATACTGGATCTCGAGGACGCCGTGGCTCCCGAACGCAAGGAAGAGGCCCGCGCCCAGGTGATCGCGGCGATTGCGGCCGGCGGCTACGGCGAGCGCGAGTTGCTCGTGCGCTGCAACGCGCTCGACACGCCCTGGGGGGCTGATGATCTGCGCGCACTCGCCCGTGCCGGGGCCGATGGTCTGGTGCTCTCCAAGGTGAATACCGCCGCGGATGTGCACGCTGTCGCACGCATCCTCGACGAGGCGGGCGCTCCCGGCGAGCCTGCGCTGTGGATCATGGCCGAGACCGCGCGCTGCATCCTCGATATCGACGCCGTGGCCGGTGCGCACCGTCGGCTGCGCGGCATCCTGATGGGCACCTCCGACCTCGCGCGCGAGTGCCGCATCCGCCACACGCCGGAGCGGCTGGGATTCCTCACCGCGCTCAGCCTGTGCGTGCTGGCGGCGCGAGCACACGGCCTCGAAATCCTGGACGGCGTGCACCTCGATCTTGACGATGCGGCAGGCCTCGAGCGGCATTGCCAGCAGGGCCGCGACCTTGGTTTCGATGGCAAGACGCTTATCCACCCGAAGCAACTCGCGGCGGCGAACGCGGTGTTCTCTCCCTCGGCCGAGGGGCTGACGCGTGCCCGCAAGATCATTGACGCCTGGCAGCAGGCAACCGCCGCCGGCAAAGCCGTGGTGGTGGTGGACGGGCGTCTGGTCGAGAACCTGCACGTGCAGGAGGCGGAGCGGGATCTGGAACTCGCGGAGCGTATCTCTCGCGTGGGCTGGTGACCGCTGCCCGCGGAGCATCACGAGCTGCCGTCGCGGGCCGGCAGGAGCGGGCCATGCCCGCGACTCCCGACGCGTCTGCGTCGCTCTCAGCCCACCGGCTCCTCCACGATCAGCGCAGGCGTGTCCTGCCGCAACGTCTGGCCACGGAAAAACGCCGGGTCGCGCAGATAACACGCGAACATGAATGCCCCGCCCAGCACGAGGATGCCCACGCCGATCGCGAAGACCGTGCCCACGCCCATGATGGAGCCGCCGCTGCCGTAGGCAGGATCGAAACTGCTCACGCTCAGTTGCAGGAACATCGCCGCCAGCATGCCGCCGCCGAGGAGTGGCAACAGGCCCTTGGTGATGAGTGGTGCCAGCCCCAGACGGTACTCGTGCCGGAAGTACCACACGCAGGCGAAGGCCGTGAGGCCGTAGTAGAAGCAGATCATCAGCCCCAGCGATTCGACGGTGTCCCCGAGCACGTTCTCGCTCAGCATCGTCATCACGCCATAGAAGCCTGCCGTCAGCACGCCTGCCATCAGCGTGGCGTTCCCCGGCACCTTGTGCGCGGGGTGGATGTCGGCGAAGAACGCGGGCATGGCGCGGTAGACACCCATCGCGAGCAGCGTGCGTGCGGCGGGAATGAACGTTGTCTGCAGGCTCGAGGCCGCGCTCGCCAGCACCGCGCCGAAGAGCAGGATGGCGAGACCCTCGCCCATGATGGGTGCGGCAAGCGCCGCGAATACGTTGTCCTGCGTGGCGTCGCTCCGGAGCCCGATGCCCGTCTCACCCACGCCCGCATAGCTCTGCGTGGCCACCGCGACCAGCAGGTAGGTGCCGGCAAGCGAGATGATCGAGGCGATCGCGGCCACCGCCGGCGTACGCTCGCTGCCGCTGGTTTCCTCGTTGGCGGCCAGACTCACGTCCCAGCCCCAGTAGATGAAAATCGAGAGCGAGAGGCCCGCTGCCAGCGCTGCGGCCGAGGGAATGGCGAAGGGGTTAAGCCAGTTCCAGTCGAAGGCAATGGCAGTTGGCACCGTGCCGCTGCCGGCCTTTGCGAGCGCGAGACCGCAGAACAGGAAGAGCACCACCATCTGGAAACCGACCAGCGCGTAGGTGATGCGCTTTGCGGTGGACATGCCCTTCCACGACACCCACGTTGCCAGCGCCACGAAGACGGTCGTGGTCGCAACGTTCACCAGTTTGTGGTCACCGAATTCCGCGATGCCCGGGTCGCCCAGCAGCTCGGACAGGAACAGGTAGAAGTAGGTGGCGGCCACGCCCGCGGTGTTCGAGAGCACGATCACGTTCGCCACGATAAGACCCCAGCCGCACATCCAGCCGATCCAGGGGCCGAAGGCCTTCACGGTCCACGTGAAGGAGGTGCCGGCATCCGGGGCCACGCGGTTCAGTGCGCGGTAGGCGAAGGCCGTGAGCAGCATGGGGATGAAGCCCGCGAGGAATACCGCGGGCAGTTGTACGCCGACCTCGCGCACGGTTGGCCCGAGCGCTGCGGTGAGCGCATAGACCGGAGCCACGCAGGACACCGCCATGGCGATGCTGCCCATCAGGCCCATGGAGTCGTGCTGCAGTCCCTTGTCGAGGAGATCGGGCTCGGCACGGTAGTGCGCGTCGTGTGCCGAGATGTGCTCGTGCTGTTCGGGAGCGTTGCTCAAGGGAGGGGCTCTGGTGTGTCACGGAGGATCGGATGATCGCGCCGTCGGG
>CAIYPF010000114.1 GCA_903928015.1 uncultured Gammaproteobacteria bacterium
CACGACCACGGGCGTCTCGTAGCGGGTTTGCAGCACGACATTGCCGTGCGAGTCATAGGCCGTCTGGGTGAGGTAGCCATCGCCATCCACAGCGGCCGTGACACGGCCACGGGCGTCGAAGAAGGCGTAGCTCATCTCGCCATTGCGATCCGTGGAGCGGACCAGATTTCCCCACGCGTCATACACAGAACTTTCAAACGGCTGGGCCTGGGTGACGGTGACTGCGCGAGTGACCGGGTCCACAGACGTGACATCGATGAGCGGGTAGGTGGTTCGGGTCACATGACCCATGGTATCCAGGGTGTTGGTGATGACGATCGGATCTGACAGGCCGGGTGGCGTTGTACTGCTGCGCGACACGCCCAGTCCGTTGGTGCCTCCGGGCTTGCGGTCCGTGGACACCGTGGCAAGTTCATTGAACGCGTTGTAGCTGAACCGCTGCAGGATCAGCTCGCCGCTCAATGTCGCGATAACAGAGCCGCGCTTGTCGTACCAGTGGGTGGTGACGAAGCCGCGCTCGTCGGTGCGCGTTTTGAGGTTGCCCACCGCGTCGTATGCATAGGTGACCACACCGCTGTCGTCCGCCGTGGCGGTGCCCACGCCCTGGGCATCAACGCTGTAGGTGTCGTAGGTGGGGCCTGTTTCCTTGATCAGGCGGTTATTGCGGTCGTACTCGTAGATGCGCTGCACAACTTTGGTGTCGCCGTCGTACACGAACTCGCTTTCGATCTGGCCGTAGGCGTGGTAGCTGAAGCCCCTTTTCACACCCTCAGCGTCTCTGACTTCCACCAGACGGTTGAGCAGGTCGTAGGTGTAGGTTGTGGCGTGGTTGAGGCCGTCTTGTTCCTCGATCTTGTTGCCGGCGAAGTCGTAGGAGAAGGTTCGCCGGAGCGTCCCGCTGTCCCACGATGTCAGACGGTTCATCGCATCGTAGGTGTAGTCGGTGATGTGGACGGGTTCGGATTGCCCGTTCGCGAGCTGCTGCGGGTTGCTGATCCTCTCCTGTATCTGGTTGCCGGCCGAGTCGTAGGTGAAACTTTCCACCACACCGTCGACGCTGACGTAGCCAGTGCGCTGTCCGGCGTTGTCGTAGCTCCAGCTCTCGGTGCGATCAGCCAGGGATTCGGTCAGATTCTTCAGGGCTTGCGCGGCATTCGTCACCGAGCTGACTGCGGTCTTCAGGTTGCCGGCGCCGTCGTAGGTCCACGTCTTTTTGAGTCCGCTGGACTCGGTCTGCGTGCGCAGCGTGTTGTTGCCGTCGAAGGTATAGAGCGTGCTGCGGTCATTGGCGGAGATGCCGGGTGTGTAAGCCGTGTCGGTGACACCGCCCGGCTTGCTGCTCCACAGGTTTTTGGCGATGCAGTTACCGAAGGCATCACGGGTGTAGTCGGTGAGGTAGCCCTCGGCGTCGATCTCCGCTCGCAGGCGGTTGTAGTCGTCGTAGTAATAGCGCGTGACGGCGCCGTTGGCGTCGGTGACGCTCTTCAGGTTGCCCGCGGCGTCGTAGGTGTAGGCGGTGGTGCCGCCCATCGGGTCGACTTGGGAGGTGAGCCTGTCCAGGCGGTCATAGCGCATGCTCGTAGCGCGGACGTCGCTTGCCTGGGCCGACGCGAGCGTGTTTCCTGTGATGTTGCCGAAGGCATCGTAGGCGATGGTTTTTACAACGGTGGAGGTGCCGCTGTTCTGTGTTTCGGTGTGGAGTCGTCTGCCGGTCAGGTAGGTGAAATCCGTTATTGAACACAGCTCCACCTGAACAACTGTGTATCCGCCGTTGCCGCTGTACACAGACTCGTAGTTGTAACGCTGGAGCACGCTGACCCTGGTTTGCAGACCAAGGCTGTTGCGCACGATGCGGGTTATCCCACCGTCTGCATCGCGCTGCTCTTTCAGGGTGCCGTCGGCGTACCAGTCGTATTCGGTGGTGAATGAGTGGAGCTGCGAGCTGCTGCTGCCGGTTTTCACGCCGGTAGTGACGCTCTGCTTGTAACCGAGCACGTCATAGGTGGCGGTGGTGGCGTTGCCATTGCCGTCCACCGACTCGATGAGGTTGTCGGCAGCGTCATAGACGAATGTCGTGGTTTGCGGATGGGCGCGGTTCAGGCCACTGCGCTGCTCCGGGGAGAGCGCGCCGAGAACGATCCAGTACTGCCCGACCGCCGTCCAGATGCGTGCACCATCAAAGTATGTATTACCTTCGACAAGTGGCGGCTTTGCCGGATCGTAGTCTGACGAGACCCAGAGCTCTGCATCCGTTTTCTGCACCGACGACGGCAGCAGGTACTGCCCCTTTGTCTCCTTGGTGAGATTGCCGAACGCGTCGTACTCGAAGCTGGTCGTGAAGCCCTCGGCATCGGTAGCGGTGGTCTGCCTGCCCAGCACATCGTAGGTGTAGCGCGTCGTGTGCGCGTCACCGGTGCCGTCGGCAAAGGCCACGGTCTTGGAGGCGACGAGTTCCGGCTTCGCGGCGTCGTAGGTGTAGCTGGTCTTGATGCCGCCGCGTGCGCTGAAGCCGGTGAGGTACGGAACAAAAGCAGCTTCCAGGTACTCACGCGTCAACTGCATGCCGTCGGGGAGTTGCGCATAGATGGCCGGATCGGGTTTGCCCGACAGGCTGTAATCCAGCCGGCCACTGGCGTCATACAGCTTGAACGTCATCACCCCGTTGGGGTCCTGGACTATCGTCTCGTTCCCGAGTGAATCGTAGAAATATCGGGTGATGCCGCCCTCGGCATCGGTCATCTTGATCAGGCGGTTCTGCGTGTCGTAGGCGTAGCGTGTGATGCGCTCCTGCCCGACGATGCCAGCGGCCTCGGTCTTGACCGTGAGGTTGTCGTTGCTGTCGTACGCGTAGCGCACCGACACCATCTGGCCCTCGAACAGCACGCCGGTGTCTTCCTGCACCAGGCGGTTTTTGCTGTCGTAGCTGTAGGTGACGGTGTAGGCGTCTGCCGTGCCTTCGGCATAGGTGATGCTCTTCTTGAACCCACCTTCCCAGGTGTATGCGGTACGCATGCCCACCGCGTTCACGTAGAGCTGCAGCTCGCCGTTGGCGTAGTAGCTCCAGGTCTCGGCGTGGAGGATGGTGTGCGTGGCATCTGCCGCGTCTTCCACCGTCTTGTGCGTCAGCCTGTCGCTGCCGCCCTCGTATTCGTAGCGCGTGAGGCGCCCTGCAGCGGTGGTTTCCGAGCGCAGCCGCGTGCCGCCCTGATCGTAGGTGTAAGTGGTGGTGCGCGCGCCGGCGGTACCCGCAGCCTCAACTTTGACCAGCACATTGCCGACAGCGTTCAGCGTGTAGGTGGTGACCATGCCGGCGGCGTCCACCTGCCGGATGATCCTGTCGTTGCTGTCGTAGCCCAGTGTGCCTTCGCTGCGAGCGGTGCTCGCTGCCGTGCGCGTGGTGCTGCCTGTGGGGTTTCCAGCGGCGTCATAGCTGTAGGTGGTGATCAGCCCGTCGCCGTCGGTACGGCTCGCGAGGCGGTTCATGCTGTCCCAGGTGGATTGCGTTACCCGTGGCGAGGTGTCGTCAAACCTCGGCGAGGGCAGCGGCCCGTTTTCGGGGACGTAGTACGTGAGGCCGTACTCGCGCCGGACGGTCTCGTTGCCCGCCGCGTCGTATTCATACACCGTGAGATAGAAGCCTTCGCTCAGGCTGCTCACCACCCGGTTGACCGCATCGTAGGCGAACAGCTGCACGCCATTTCCGGGGTTGGTGATGGACAGCACATTGCCCACGGCATCGTATGTATATCGCGTCAGCTCACCGGCCGCGCCCAGGCTTCTCTCAAGGCGGTTCGCGCCATCGTAGAAATAGCTCGTGGCGTTGCCACGCTCATCGGTGCTGTAGACAAGATTGCCGGCTGAATCGTAGGCGCGTGTCGCGGTGTTTCCTGCCCCTGTACCCGCGCTTTGTTCTCTGGTCCTGCTCGTTTCGCGACCGAGCAGGTCGTAGGTGTAGAGCGTGACGATCCCGTTGTCGTCCAACTCCAACACCTCACCCAGTTCGTCATGGCGGAACGTGCGATAACTGCCGTCCGTTCCCTGCTCGCGTGTGATCCTGCCCAGCTTGTCATAGCTGTATTGCATGACAGTCGCCGTGCCCGTGCCGTCGCCGAACTTCACGGTGGTTGATGCCACCCACGCCGGGTTGGCGGCGTCGTAGGTGTAGCTGGTCTTGATCCCGTTGTTTGCGCTGAAGCCGTTGACGAAGTTCGGAATGAAATAGGCTTCGAGGTTGACCCGACCCCATACCTGACCGTCGGGGAATTGCGCGGTTATGGTTGATCTGGGCTTGGCAACCACGCTGTATTCCAGGCGGTTTCCGCGGTCATGGATATTGAATGTCATGACCCCGTTGGGGTCTTCGACGACAATGAGATTGGTGAACGCGTCGTAGAAAAACCGTGTGCTCTGGCCTGTGGCATCCAGCACTTTGATCTGGCGATTCAGCCTGTCGTAGCTGAAGCGTGTGTTGCGGTCCTTGGCATTGGTGGTAGGCACGGGTCTGGTGCCAATCGCGTAGCTGCCGAGCGCGGTCTCGTACTGTGTCTGCTGCGTGACATTGCCCACGGCGTCGTAGACATACGCCGTGGCGTAGCCCACCGCGTCCACCGAGAGCGCGAGACGGTTGTCCGCGTCGTAGTAGAAGGTGGTGGTGCGGTCCCGGGCGTTGGTCGCCGGCACAGGTTTCGTACCGGGCGTGTAGCCGGTGAGCGCGGTCTCGTATTGCGTCTGCTGCGTGACGTTGCCTACGGCGTCGTAGACGTAGCCCGTGGCATGGCCCAGCGCATCAACCTCGAGCGACAGGCGGTTGTTGCCGTCGAAGTAGGAGGTGGTGATACGGTCCGGGACACCGATAATCGTGGAGTACAGGGTCTGCTGCGTGAGGTTGCCGACAGCGTCGTAGCCATAGTCCGTCACATAACCCATCGCGTCCACAGAGCGCGTGAGGCGATTGTTGGCGTCGAACAAGGAGGTTGTGACGCGGTCTTTGGCGTCGGAGGCCGGCGTGGGTTTCACCGCCAGATCCACCGGCAGGCTGAGGGCCGTGGCGTATTGCGTCTGCTGCGTGACATTGCCCACGGCGTCGTAGACGTAAGCCGTGGCGTATCCCAGCGCGTTCACCGAGAGCCTGAGGCGGTCGTTCGCGTCGAAGTAGGCACTGCTGCTGCGGTCGTCGGCACTGTTCACGGGCACGGGCTTCACCGCCAGACTCACCGGCAGGCTGAGGGCCGTGGCGTACTGCGTCTGCTGGGTGACATTGCCCACGGCGTCGTAGACGTAGCCTGTGGCATAGCCCAGCGCATCGACCGACAGCGACAGGCGACTGTTCGCATCGTAGTAGGCGCTGCTCGCCCGGTCCTCGGCACTGGTCACCGCAGGCGTGGGCTTCACCGCCGGGTCCACCGGCAGGCTGAGGGGCGCGGCGTAGCGCGTCTGCCGCGTGATGTTGCCCGCTGCGTCATAGGCGAAGGACGTGGCGTAACCGAGCGCATCCACCGAGAGCGTCAGGCGATTGTTCGCGTCGAAGTACGAGATGGTCCTGTTGCCGTTGGCGTCTTCCACCACCGTGCGGTTGCCGTTGGCGTCGTAGCTGTAGCGCGTCACACAGCCCAGCGCATCGGTCATCGCGCTGACGCGGTTCAGCGCGTCATGGCTCATCCCCATCGTGCGATCGAGCGCGGCATTCGCCACCGGTACCGGCTGGCTCGCCGGGTTGACGGGCATCGTCAGCGCGGTGCCGTATTGCGTCTTTCCCGTGATGTTCCCGTTCGCGTCGTAGACGTACGCCGTGGCGTAGCCCAGCGCGTCTACCGTCAGGGCGAGTTCGTTGTCGGCGTTGTAGTACGCCGTGGTCTTGCCGCCGTTGGCATCTTCAACGACCGTACGGTTGCCGTTGGCGTCGTAGCTGTAGCGTGTGATCCCGCCCAGCGGGTCGGTGATCGTGGATACACGGTTGTTGGCGTCGTAGCCGTAGGTGGTGGCGTTGCCGTTCTCGTCGGTGGCCCGTATGAGCGTGTTGTTCGCGTCGTAGACGTAGGCCTTGATGCCGCCTGCAGCGTCCGTCTCCTGCGTGACGTTGCCGTTCGCGTCGTAGCTGAATCGCTGCACGCGCGTCTCGCCCGGACGGTTCGCCGCGCGCGTGATCGTGGTGGTGGCACCGAAGGCGTCATAGCCGTAGGTGGTCTGCACGCCGAGCGCATCGGTCTCGGTGATCACCTGGTTGGCGCGGTCGTAGGCGTAGCGCGTGATGCTGCCGTTCTCGTCCTTCACCGACAGCACGTTGCCCGTGGCGTCGTAGGTGCTGCGCACGGTGCCGCCGAGGGCATCCGTCACCAGCACCGCGCGGTTCAGCGCGTCGAAGGCCGTGGTGGTGGTGTTGCCGCGCGCGTCCGTTACCGAGGTCTGGTTGTAGACGCGGTCGAAGCCGGCGGTAGTGCTGTTGCCTAGCGCATCCACCACTTTCCGCAGGTTGTTCTCGGCGTCGTATTCGTAGCGCGTGGTCTCCGCGCCCAGCGCGCCTGCGCCGGTGGTGCCGGCACCGGTCGTTACGGTGATCGTGTTGCCGAGCGCGTCGTAACCGAAGACCGTCTTGCGACCCTCTCCATCGGTCATCGTCGTCATCCGGTTGCCCGGATCGAACTCCATGCGCGTGCGCGTGCCGCGCGCATCGACCATCGCGATGCGGTTGCCCACGCCGTCGTACTCGAAGCGTGTCTCGACGCTGAGCGGATCACGCACCTTCACCACGCGATCGAGTGCGTCGTAGGTGAACGTGGTGCTGTTCAGACGCGCATCCGCCTCGCGGATGCGGTTGCCCACGGCGTCGTAGGCGTAGCTCGTGCGGTTTCCGCGCGCATCCACGGCGGCGGTGAGCAGGTTGTTCAGGTCGTACTCGTAGCTGCTGCTACGCGCATCGGCCGTGCCGAAGGCATCGGTGATGCTCTTCACGTTGCCGAAGGTGTCGTAGACCGTCCTGGTGACGGTGCTTGCGCTGCCCGTGCCGAGCGGGTCGCTGCGCGTCTCCTCGCGGCCCATGCTGTCGTAGGTGTAGCTGCTGACACGACCGAGTTCGTCGGTTTCCGAGAGCAGGTTGCCGTTGCCGTCGTAGCGGTACTGGCGCGTGCCGGAGACTGCCGTCTCGAGCACCAGCTGCCCGGTGCCTGTATCCAGGCGGTACTGCTGCGTGCCACCCATCGCATCGGTGCTGCGCACCATGCGGTCGAGGGCGTCGTAATCGAAGGACGTGGTGCGTCCGAGGTGATCGGCCTCTGTCGTGAGATTGCCCACCTTGTCGTAGGTGTAGCGCTTGGTGAAGGCCAGGAGCAGCGCGGTTTTCTCGGCGTCGCTCAGTTCGGCTACGAGCTTGCCACGCGTGCCCGGGCCCTCGGCCACGGTGTAGCCCAGCTCCTTGCGCAGGGTCTGGTACATCGAGGCATCGCTGCCCACCAGCGCATTGCCCACGCCGTCGGTCTCGGCAATCAGCTGGTTGAATTGGTCGTAGGCGTAGGTGCTCACATGGCTTGGCGCATCGGCACCCCCGGCCGTGATGCGCAGCTCGAGCACGTTGTCGTTGCTGTCGTAGCGGTAGCTCGTCGTGATGCTGTTGGCGTCGGTAACGCGGGCGCGGCGGTTCAGCGTGTCGTACGCGTACAGCGTGCTGTGACCGTTCTGGTCGATCGTCTCGATCTCGTTGCCATTGGCGTCGAAGCGGTGCTCGACGGTGTAGCGCGTCGGCAGGCCCGTCACCGGATCCGTGACCTCCGCAGACACCTCGAAACGCAGCCGGTTGGCCCGGTCGTAGATCAGATTCGAGACGTTGAAGTTCGCGTCCTGGATCTCCACCACGTTGCCGGGGGAGTCGTACGCGTAGGTGGTGACGTTGCCCTTGGCATCCGTCACGCTGACGCGCTGGTTTTCAGCGTCGTAGCCATACCTGGTGATCTGTCGCTTCGAGACCTCCAACTGCAGCCCCGCCACCACCGACAACAGGTTCTGGTTCCTGTCGTAGCTGTACTGCGTGATCTGGCCGTTGGCGGTGGTTTCGAGGCGCAGCAGGCCGTCCTGCGTGTACTGGTAGCGGGTGGTGACGCCACGGTTGTCGGTCACCGCAATGCGATTGCCTTCGGCGTCGTAGCCGATCGTGCCCGTGTACTGCACCGCCGCCGTAGCGGCGTTGGCATCGTCGTCCACCGCAGCGGTCTTGATCAGGACAAGCTCGCGGCGCGCGTTGTAGGCGTAGGTGGTGACACGGCCCTCGGCATCCGTGACGCTCGTCCGGTTGCCCACATCGTCCACCTGCACCTCGGTGCGGCGCTGCTCCTTGCCCGCATCGGACACCAGGAAGCTCCCGTTGCCCGCGCCGTTCGCGCCGTACTGGATCGCCGCGCCTCCCGGCGTGGCAGACAGGCAGAAATGGTCGGCGCTCTTCACGATCACGTAGTAGCGCCGCCCCGCCACCAGACCCGCCGGCAACTGGCCCGTGGTGTTGAACACCACCGCCTGCCCGTTGACGAAACCATGGCCGGTCAGTGTGAACAGCAGGAAGGTCGAGACGCTCAGCCTGGCGTTCGCCGTGGCCGAGCGGCCCGCGTTCTCCACCGTGGCCAGCAGCTGGTTGTTGCGGTCGTAGATGCTCGCCGTGGTGATGCCGTTGGCATCCGTCACGCCGATGCGGTTGCCCACCGCGTCGTACACAAAACCTGTCGTCCGCGCGAAGACACCGAGCGGCTCCTTCACCGAGATCAGGCGGTTGTCGGCGTCGTAGGTGTAGAAGGTGGTATTGCCCGCGGCATCTTTGCTGCGGGTCAGGTTGCCGAAGTGGTCGTAGATGAAACTGTTGCGGTTGCCCTCGCCATCGGTGACAGACGCGAGATTGCCGAAGGCGTTGTAGACGTAGGTGCTGAGCTGCTTGCTCGCCTCCGCAACGACCCTGAAGCTGCCGCTGCCATTGCCGTTGGCAGCAAATGTGATTGCGGAGCCACCGAGGGTCCAGGACAGCTGGAAGCTGTTCGCGCTCAGGCGCTTGACGTAGTAGGTACGCCCCACAGTGAGGCCCGCAGGCAGTTGCCCGGAGGTGGTGAACACCACCGCCTGCCCGTCTGCAAAGCCGTGCTCGGTGGCCGTGAACGTGACCTTGGCCGAGTTGGTCGTCTTCAGGCCCGCCGTCACCACGCGGCTCTTCGCGAGGTACACCGTCTTCGACACCTGGTTGCCGTAGGCGTCGTAGGTGAAGCGCGTGAGATCACCGCCCGGGTCGATCTGCGCGATCAGGTTCTGTCTGGCGTCGTAGAAGAATTCGCCAAGCCCGCCCTCGGGCGACAGCACGCTGCTCACCTTGTTGAAGGCGGTGTAGGTCCAGGTGGTGGTGTTGCCGCTGTTGTCGCGGCGCGTGAGCAGGTTGCCACGATCATCGTAGATGGCGCGGGTGGTGAACTTCTCGAGCAAGGCCTCTTTGTCGGCGAGGCTCAGGCTCGCCAGATCGCGCGCAAAACCCAGCGTCTGTCGCAGGTCCTTGCAGTAATCGCTGTCGCTGTTGGCCGCAGCCCAGCCGTTGCGATCGGTCACCGAGGTGAGGTTGCCCTTGGCGTCGTAGCCGTAGGCCGTCTCGAAGCCCTCCTGGTCACGCACGCGGGTGATAGCGCCGTCGGCGCCGTACCAGTAGGTCATCGTCTGGTGGTTGGCGTCTTCCACCGTGGTGCTGCCGCCCGCGTAAGCGCCGCCCGACTGCGACACCGTGTAGCTGAAGAGCGTTTCTTTGCCCTCGGCATCGCGGATCTTCGTCAGCACCTTGCCGATACGTCCCGAGGGGCCGGGCCAGTCCACCGTCGTCCAGGTGAAATTGATCTCCCGCTCCGCGAAGCTCACCAGCTTGCCTGCCACCGTCTGCTGGCTCGGCAGACGGATCGTGAGCAGATAACCCTCGCTGTCGTAGACGTAGCCCGTGACGTGACCGCGCCGGTCCGTGACCTGCGAGAGCCGGCCGTTGCCGTCGTAGGTGTAGCTCGCGAGCACCACGTTGGTCTCGTCGACGATCGAGGCGAGCTTGCCGCCCACGTAGCTGTAACTCAGCACGTGACCCAGATCGTCCGTGACGCTCTGCAGATTGCCCGCGCCGTCGTAGGCGTAGCTCATGCCCACGCCGTTGGTGTCGACCGCGCCAAGGAGCCGGCCTGCGGTGCTGAACCTGAGCTTCGAGTTGTCGGCACGCGTCACCACGTAGGCCGTCACCGGAGAGCCCTGCACCTCCAGCGTCTCGAAGGCCTGCGATCCGTCCGTCGACACGTAGCGCCCGCTGGAGGCATCGAGCCGGAACTCGGACACCGAGCCATCGCCGTAGCTCAGGCGGTAGACGGTCTGGCCACCGACGCTCGCGACCTCGAGGCGCACATCCGTGCTGCTGTCCCAGCGCTGGTCGTTGAATGCACCCGCGGCACCAAAGCCACCGCGCGAGTTGTAGGTGCGGATGAATTCGTAGTCTTCGCCGCGGCTCGGCAGGAAGGTGTCCTGATGGCGGTAGACCAGGTTGCCGCTCGCCACGTTGACGAACATCTGATCGCCGTTGTCGGTGCTCGCCGTGCTGGTCTGATCGTTGCGGCCGAGAAGGTCGAGCGAGGAATTCCGGAGGCCGGTTTCTGCGCCACCGATCAGAATGGTCATAGCGTGGTACCTGGAAAAGAAATTTTGACCCAGATACGTAAGCTAGCGTATTGATTTTCAAAAAGCGTTGCCCCTTGGGGCAAGGACGCCTGAAAGTTTCAGGCGCAGGCTGCGCGGAATCTCTGGTGAGCGAGCTTTGGGCGGGCAGCGTCTACCGAACGGGCACGGAACAGTGCGCTATCGGCCAATCCGCGCAGGAGCGGGCCGTGCCCGCGACGATGCTGCGGTCGCGCGCATGGCGCGCTCCTACCGAATACCACCCGTAGGAGCGGGCCATGCCCGCGACAGTCGGTGCGGGCCGATCAGCCGCCCACGCCTCCCACGGTGCGCTCCGCATTGGCCACCACCACCGACTGCTCGAAGCCTGCGGTCTGGCCTGCCGAGAGATGGTTCATGCCGAGGATATCGCGCACTGACGGGGCCGGGCGCAGCGCCCCGGAGCCGAACACCTGACTGGTGGTGCTCACCGCCACATCGGACCAGCGCAAGGGCGGGTAGCTGTGCTGGCGATCGTTCACGGCGATGAACTGCTCGCGCAGCACGAAGCCGCTGACGGAGGGTGGGGACTGCCTGAGGCCCGACATGCGGCTGAGGAATGCGGCCGAATTGGTCGCGACCTTGCGTCCGTCTCCGCGGGTGCCGAAGAGTGCGGTGGCGGCGGTGCCGCTGCCGGTAAAGCTCACCGTAGGCAGCACGCCCAGTACCGGACTCAAAGCGGCCAGATAACGGGATTTGTCCCCCGCCACCCGACGCCCTGCGCTCAGCAACCCGTTGGCGAACAGGCTCCGGTTCACATCGTTGCCGTTCTCGTCCTCCAGCGAAGTGCTGGCTCGCAGGTAGTCCAGCGCCCCTGACACGGCAGCGAGGGCGGTCGCGCTCTTTGTGCTTGCAGCGGCCTTCGCAAACCCCGAGAGACCACCCACCCTATCGTAATTCCGGCCGAAGCTATTAACGTCGAAGCCGCCCTCCCACATTTCCTGCTTGCCGAGCTCTTTGTTGATCCGGATATCCAGAGCGGCCTGATTGAGTTCCTCGATGCGTGCGGCCATCGCGCCACGTTTGACCACCATATTGCCCATCGCGTCCGGCGCCTCCAGATGCGCGGCGCGCAACACCTTGACCGAGGCATCCTCGAAAAGATTGGCTGGATGCAGGGCTCTGAGGCCGTTGAAGGCTTTGCCCAGCACCGCTTTGCCGACGGCGGAAAAGCTGAGGTTGCCGGAGAGTTCACCGAGGACACGTGCACCGGCATCAAAGCCCGAGGAAGCGACGCGCGAGGCGGTGCTGGCCTTGTAGGAATCGACTTTGTGGTAACTCCCGAAGCGGCCCTCGGATTCGGTCACAAAGATCCGGTCGTCGCGTGGGGCGGCCGCTTTCTCGGCGGCCCGCGCAGCCTGCGTCTCCGAGACCGCGGCTTTGGCCTCTGCCGCTGCGAGGCGGGTTTCGAGATCTTTGGCTCTTTTCGCGAGAGCTTCGGTCGCACCGGCCCCACTCTGGGCTTTTACGATCTGTTGCCAGTCTTTGTCTCCGAAGGTGGCTCTGATCGCTTCCTCCTGAGTGTCAAATTTCGGTGCACCCAGCTTCAGGCCCTGGGTGATCTGGAACTTTGAAGCCGCGCCCTCTCCACTGGGCTCGATTTTTTTGATACTCCAGCCTTTTTTGGCCAGGAACGCCGTCAAGTCATATTGCACGGGGCCCGAGCCAGCAGCCGAGCGTTGCGCTGCCGCCACGTCTGCCAGTTCCTTTCGCAAGGGTGCGATGCGTCCGGCATTACTCGCCTTCAGCGTTTGGAGCGCCTTCAATTGGCGCGCGCCGCCGGGCCGCAGGCCCGACGTAGTGGTGAATCCGAACTGCCGGAACTCTTCATTCTCCGGGTCCTTGGCTGTACCTGCGGTGCCCACCGTACCCGGATCGTCGTACAGCTTCACATTGCGCTCACCGACGATATCCGTCTTCCTGATGGCGCCAAACACATCGGCCTGCAACCTGGCCACGACGGAACCTTTCTCGGCGGCCACGTTCAGGTTTTTGAGTTCGTTCTCCGCACGCAGGGTTTTCAGGAACTGTTCGGGATTGAACTTCTTCGCCGCAAACTCCGCTGCGGCGCTTGACGCCTTGGTGGATTTGCGGGAAATGGCGATCACGTCAGACACGCCGCCCAGCGCCCCGCCGGCTGCCGCCACACCGATCATCCAGGCGTTACCGGCTTTGAGGGTGCCCCCCGCAACCACCGCCTGGGACGCAACTTCTCCGGCCACCTCGAGCGCTACCTGCCCCAGCACGATGGCCACCTTGCCCACCGTCGTGACCGCCTTGACCGCTGCAACGGCACTGCCGGCGCCTGCTGCAAGGCCGCCGATGGCGCCAGCAACGACATCCTGCTTGAACTGTTCCGTATCGAACTCTTTCTGGACCCCGAATCCGATCATGGTGGCCTGGATGAGCGCAGAGGCAGCCGCGGCAATCGCGACCCCGGCAACTACGCTGGCGGCAACGCCGACGGCAATGGCAGCAACCCCTGCTGCTGTGGACGCCACCACCACGCCAGCGATGACGCCACCACCGGTTCCTGCGGCAGCCGCCGCACCCGCAGCAAACACCGGCGCGAGCGCACCGGCGGTGAGGATGGTTGCCGCAATCGCTGCGATCGCGATGACCACGATGAGCGTGATGATCGCGCCCTGCACCAGGCAGGGGTCAACGCTTTCGGTTTGCGCCGCCGGCGGTATACCGGGAAGCACGCTGCCAACGATATCGCCGGGCTTGTAAACCGAGTAATTCTCGGTGTTGCGGTAGTTGTTGTCGGTGGTGCCCGGCACCACCATACGCGCGCCGGCAGAGAGCATCTCGCTGCCGGTGAGGCCGTTTTCCTCGGCAATCACGTACCACAAATCCGGCGTGCCGTAGTACTGCGTTGCCAGCGAGCGCAGCGTCTCGCCCGCGATCACCGTGTGCTGGATTTCAGAGGACTGCGGGTAGCTCGCATCGATGGGCTCGTGGGCCATGAGGTCCCCGGACCCGCTATCCGTCCACGCAGACCAGTTACTGATAACACCGCCCGTATAGTTGCTACCGCTGCGGTAGCGCTCCGCCACCGGTTTGCCGGCGGCGCACAAGAAAAGCGTCTGGTTCTCGATTACGCCAAGTCCAATGACGTACTCGCGCTTCTGCACGATGTTCCCGCGGGCGTCGTACAGGAACTCTCGGGTCGGTTCAGTCGCGTCGATGACGTTACGCGTCCTGCCGTCTGTCGTGAGGTATACCTCGGATGTGCCATTCCCGGTGCTGGCGCCCGTCATGAAAACAGACAGGAGCAGCGAATCTTGTTGGTACTTGTAGTTGAGATTTGCGGTGACCGTCCCGGCAGGCACCAGTCCTGCGGACAGCGTACTGACGACAACGCCTATTTCCTTGATAGCGCCAGTTTCCCAGAAGAAAAAGCTGGTCTCGGTACGCTCATTTACGCTGGGGTCCAGAACCTGGGAATACATCCTTGCGTTGCTGCTGTCGTAGACCGTGAACGTCTGGGTATTCCCCTGAATGTAACGGACGACATTCCCTGCCCGGTCGTAACTCCATTCCTCACGCAGGGCCCCGGTTGCGCTGTCCCTCGCCTCCTTCAGCTTGCCATCGGCGTAATAGCCGTACACCAGAGTACCCGTCGCACTGGAGTTCATGCTGGCGCGGTTGCCATTGGCACCGTAGGCGAAGACCGCGCCATCGATGCTGCGCAGCAGCCGGTTGGCCCCATCGAAGCTTGCCGTGTTCGTGTAGTTCGTGGGATTGGTCTGGGTGTACCAGGTGATATGGCGGCCGTTACCGTCATAGCCGAAGCGCTCCCAGTAGATGGAGGTGCCAGCGCTGTCCAGTTCATCCCACCGTACGAGCTCGTTGTTCTTGTTGTACTCGCTGGTGGTGCGGGTGAGCGAGGCGTAGCCCCCGGACTTGGGTGTGTAGAGGACTTGTCCGCTCGCGAGGACCGACGAGGTAGCGTTCGACACCATGTTTTCCGCAATCACGTTGCCGGCATAGTCGAGGGTGTACTGGTCGACCGTGGATTGCGGGATATCCAGGGTCCAGGTCAGCCGGCCGGCGGCGTCGTACCCATAGGCCTGATCAAGCCCTGGAAATGCTGTCGAGCGCGTCACCCGACGTCCGAACCGGTCGTAGCTGTACGTGACATCCCTGCCACCCGCAAGAATCTCCTCCAGCACCCGTCCGAAATCATCAAACACAAGATTCAGACTCTGGGAACTGGACAAGTTCGAGGCTCTCCGGACGATGAAGCCCAGGTAGTTCGTGGACCAGAGCGCGTCCACCAGATTCGGGTGGCCGCTCCTGACGGCCGCCAGCGCTGCTGCCAGTGTGGTGGGCTTGGCTTGCACGAATGTCTCGTAGGAGACACCCCTGCTGGGGTTTGCCACCACGCCCCGGAAGGAGTACTCGTACTCCAACCCGGCGGCGTTGAACGTCCGCAGGAAGAAATTGCCGTTCTCGTCCTGAACGCCCACCTGATTGTCGAAGGTGTCGTAGAGGTACGAGGCGGTGGCGTCGTCAAGAGAACTCTCTGTCGCGCCCATCGTGGTCTTGCTGAGCAGGCGGTCGTGTCGGTCGTAGGCGTAGCGGGTCTTGACGCCGCCCACATCGCTTACGGTGCGGCGACCGAAGCTGTCGAGGGTATGGCTTTCACGGGTACCGATGACCTCGGTGCCGTTGGCCTCGATGAAATACGTTCCCGAAAGTGCGTTGTCGTAAAAAGCAGTACCCGAGATGTCATAGACCCACACCTGCGCGTTGCCTGCCGGCCAGGTCTTGCGGGTCATATTGCCCAGACGGTCATAGCGGTATTGCGTGGTCCGTGACTCGGCGTCGGTTTCTGTCACCAGGTTTCCCGCGCCGTCATAGGCGTAACGGGTGACCGATGTGTCGGTCTGCAGCCGCCCGGGCTCGATTCTGGTGATGAGCCTGCCCGCGTAGTCCCGTTCGCTCGCGTAGCGCGCACCGACCTCATCGATGTGCTTCGTCACCGAGCCGGTCTTGTCGAAGAAGTCGTAACTCAGCAGCGGCGCGTTTGCCGCAAGCCCCTGGTTGTTGAAAGCATCGAGGCTGCCGTAGAGCCGCGTGCGCAGGGCACGGCCCATGGCGTCCACATCAAAGGCGCGCCACAGCCCGTTGCCGGCATTGGTCGCCACCAGAAAGCCCGCATCGTTGTAGCGGTATTCCTCGACCTTGGTCTGCGCGGGAGACCCCTGGTACGCGGGCGTGTACCACGCCTTCACGATCTGGCCGGCCGTGTTGTAGGTGGTGAAGTGCTTCTGGTTGTAGTGCTTGGCCTCGCTCGCTACCGTCTGCCGCCCTGCCGCGTCATGCGTGTAGAAGCTTTCGCGCAGCACCGGATCGCCCACGATGAGCGCCGTGCCGGCGGGCAACCGAGTGCCGTCTGCCGCCAGATCACCTTCGCGCACATAGCTGCGGTTGCCGGAGCGGTCGTAGCCATACACGCGCGTGATGTCGATACCACCGGCGCTGGCGGCAAGCTCGGTCTCGCGGACCAGCAGATTCACATCGTTGTAGAAGAAGCTCTTCACCTGATCGGCCGCGGCAGAGGCCACGGGCAGCACGGTGGCAGCGGTAGCCGCCAGCGCGGGATTGATGCGGGTGTCGAGTTGGGCAACGGTAAGCGGGTTGAAGTAGCGCCGCTGTTCCTTGAGATTGCCGTTACGGTCGTACGTGAGCGTGGTCAATACGCGGTTGGTGGCAACCGAGGCCACCAGGCGGTTCAGCGCGTCGTAGAAGTAGCACTCCTTGATCTGCTCCTTGTCCAGGGTGGTGATATCACCCACCCGCTTGGCGATCAGATTGGCGGCTGCGTCATAGCTGAAATACGTCGTTGTCCGACGCAGTCCGTTCACCGTCAGTACGGATGGGCCGGTCTCCTGCACCAGATTGTTCTCGGCGTCGAAGATGCGGTTGATCTCGTAACCGATATCGCTCGCCAGCGCGGTGGGTTTGAGTGCCGTACTGAAACTGCCCACGGCGAGTGCGGTCTTGTATTTCAGCTCCCGGACCAGATGGCCCTGGCAGTCATAGGCAAAGGCGGTCAGGTAACCGGCCGCGTCCACCTGCGCCACCACGCGCCCGTTGATGTCGTAGTAGCTGTAACTCGTTGCGCCGTTGGCATCGCGTACCGACACCGCATTGCCCCAGGCGTCGTAGGTGGTCACGGTCAGTGATCGTGAATTCGACTGCGATACGGTTGGCGCTCCCGCAGCCGTTGCCGTATCGGTATCGGTGAGCGTGGTGACCGTGACTTGCGGCCCGGTTGCTCTGGTTCGCCGCCCCGTGGCGTCGTACTCGAAGACCGTGGTGATCGCATCGGCTGCTGCCACCACCGGCACAGGCGGCACATCGCGGACATCGAGCGCGCGTGCAGTGCGGTCGAGCGTGCTGCTCAGCACATCGCCAAAGACGTTATGGGTAAAGGTGCGCAGCGCACCGTCGCCGTTGCGCTCTGCCACCATGCGGCCCAAGCGGTCGTACCAGCGCTGGGTAACAAAGCCGCGCTCGTCGGTGATGCGGATCAGGTTGCCAACGGCATCGTAGCTCCTGAATACCAGCCCTTTCTCGAGCGCATCGGGGCTGGCAAGCGAACCGGCCGAGAACGTCGGGGAAAGTGACCAGGTCTGGAAGGCTGCCCGCACCTCGAGCACCACGCGGCCGTCCAGGTCGTACCAGAATTCTTTCACCGCCTCGGTCGTGACCGGCGACGGGCCCTCCGACACCCTCACATCGATCACGTGTGTGAGGTTGCCGAAAACATCGTAGGCGTAGCGCGTCTCCTTGCCGCTCGCATCCACCGTGCTGATGGCACGGTTCATGAGGTCATAGCGCGTGGTGCTGGTGTTGTTGCGGGCGTCGGTCTTGCTGATGACGTTGCCGGCGCGGTCGTAACCAAGCGTCTGCACATTGCGTCCGGTGGTCTGCGTGCGCAGCCAGCCGTTGGCGAGGTATGTGTAGGTGGTGAGGCGATCGGGATCGCTGTTCAAGGGTGCGGCCAGCCCGTTGGCGAGCAGCGTGGGGTTGTGTACGCGCTCCCCGATCTTGTTGCCCGCGGCATCGTAGCGGTAAGTCTCAACCACACCGTCTGCGGCGGTGAAAGACCGGATGCGCCCGGTACGGTCATAGCTCCAGCTCTGCACTTTCCCGGCACCGCTGGCGGTGACGGTATTGATCAGACTGGTCGAGCTGCCGGCGGGCGTTTCCGTCAGGCGCAGCAGCAAGCCGGTCGAATCATAGAGCCAGGCTCGGGTAGTGCCGTTGCCGTAGTTGATGACCTGGTTGGATGTCTCGGTAAGCACCCGGTTGTTGCCATCGTAGGTACGGAAACTGCGCCGCTCCTGCGGGCCCTGGTTGATTGTCGAAGGCGGCACCAGATCCGGGAGCGTACCCGTGACTTTGTTCGGCCGGGCGTAGGTCTCGAGCTCATTGCCAAAGGCATCGCGCACATAGGTGGTGTATCCACCCTCGGCATCCACCTTGGCGATCAGCTGGTTGTATTCGTTGTAGTAGAACCGTGTCACGCCACCCTTGGCATCCTCGGTTTTGATCAGGTTGCCCACCGCGTCGTAGGTGTAGCTGGTCGGGCTGCCGGAAAAGCCGTAGAGGCTGCCGTAGCTGGCGTAGCCACCGCTCCCGACACCTACGGCCCGGTTACCGACGCTACCACTGGACCACACCAGACGGCCCATCAGGTCGTAGCGGTAACTGCGTGTGCGATCCAGATCCGTCGTCGACACAATCTCGCGGGTCAGGTTGCCCGCGGCGTCGTAATAGAACAGCGTGCCCCACGGGTTGTCTGCGGGAGTTTCGCGTACCACACGGCCAGCCTTGTCATAGACGTAGCCCGTCTGCGTCCATACCTCGACCGCTCCCGTCACCGATTGCAACGTGCGCACGGATGTCTGGCGGCCCAAGACATCACGCACGATCACCGTGCGCTCGCCGGCATCGTTGCTCTGCTCCTTCAGCGTGCCGTCGGCGTACCAGAGGTAGGTTGTGGTGAGGCGCAGTTCCGGGTAATTCGCCGCGTTCGAATCCGCGATGCCCGTGATCTGCGTCCTGCGGTTGCCGAGCACATCGTAGGTAGAGCGGATCGCCCCGCCCTCGGCATCAACCGTGCAGATCAGGTTGTCCGCTGCGTCGTAGCTGAAGGTGGTGGTTTGCGGGATGGCGCGGTCGAATTTGCTGCGCTGCTCAGAGGTGAGTGCACCCAGATTGGTCCAGTACTGCCCGAGGAACGTCCAGGTGGCGCCCGCGTAAATCCAGGTGTTGCCTTGCACCGGCAGGGGGACGGGATCGCCGTCCGTCAGAGCCAACTTGTCCGATTCCGATTTCAACACCTCAGAAGGCAGCGTGTACTCGCCCACCGTTACCCGTACCAGATTGCCGAAATCGTCGTAGACGAAACTCGAGGTAAAACCCTCGGCATCGGTGATCGTCTTCTGACGGCCCAGCACATCGTAGGTGTAGCACGTGGTGTGCGCGTCACCGGTGCCATCGGCGAATTCCGTGGTCTCGGAGGCCACCAGCGCCGGGTTGGCGGCATCGTAGGTGTAGGTGGCGCGCACGCCGCCGTTGGCGCTGGTGATCACCGGCAAGCCGCCGGAGAGCACGGGATCACCGGCGACCGTGAGGCTCGCCTTGCCAACCACGCGCTCGCTCACCTGACCCTGCGCGTTCTTGCGCGTGATCGTCACCGTGCCCTTCGCGTCCAGGATCCACACCTGATCGCCTGCGGCGTCGTAGCCGTAACGGGTGCTCTTGCCCTCCGGGTCCGTGATCCGGATCAGGCGGTTCTGGGCGTCATAGGCATAGCGCGTGATGCGCTCCTGCCCGACGATGCCTGCGGCCTGAAGGGTAGCGGTCTTGTTGCCGTTGTCGTCGTACTCGCAGCGCGTCGAAACCATCTGGTCCGAGAACAGTACGCCGCTGTCTTCCTGCACCAGGCGGTTCCTGGCGTCGTAGCTGTAGGTGACGGTGTAGGCGTCTGCCGTACCTTCGGCGTAGGTGACACTTTTCTCCAGCCCGCCTTCCCAGGTGTAGACGGTACGCATGCCCACCGCGTTCACGTAAAGCTGCAGTTCGCCGTTGGCGTAGTAGCTCCAGCGCTCCTCTCGCAGGATGGTATGCGTGGCGTCGGCAGTGTCTTCCACGGTCTTGCGGGTCAGCCTGTCGCTGCCGCCCTCGTACTCGTAGCGCGTGAGGCGACCTGCGGCGGTGGTTTCCGAGCGCAACCGCGTGCCGCCCTGGTCGTAGGTCCAGGTGGTGGTGCGCGCGTTAGCGGTGCCCGCCGCCTCAACTTTGACCAGCACATTGCCCACAGCGTTCAGCGTGAGTGTGGTGACGACGCCGACGGCGTCTACCTGGCGGATGATCCGGTCATTGCTGTCGTAGCCCAGCGTGCCTTCGCTGCGAGCGGTGGTAGCCGTGGTGCGCGTCGTGCTGCCTGTGGGGTTTCCAGCGGCGTCGTAGCTGTAGGTGGTTATCAGCCCGTCGCTGTCAGTGCGCGTGACGAGGCGGTTCATGCTGTCCCGGGTCGACTGCGTTACACGCGCGGTGTCACCCGCTCTAACCAGCGGCACGCTCGCATCGGCAGCCAGGGCATACACGCCGTTGTACTCGCGCCGGAATGTCTCGTTACCCGTCGCGTCGTATTCATAGACGGTGAGGTAGCCGGCCTCGCTCAGGCTGCGCAACACGCGGTTGGCCGCATCGTAGGCAAAGTACTGTGTGCCTCCCTCGGGGCTGGTGATCGACAGCACATTGCCCGCGGCGTCGCAGGTCTGCGTCGTGGCACCAAGACCAGATCCGTAGGACGCGCTGAGAAGCCGGTTAACGGCATCGTATGCGTAGGCGGTGGTGTTGCCACGCGTATCGGTGCGTGAAATGACGTTGCCCGCTGCGTCGTACTGCAGCGTCTGGGCATTGCCTGCGGATTCGTTCACCTCAAGAGCGGCGGAAGCACCGGGGAAAACGCTCAGATCCGAGATCTGCGCCACCCACGTCCTGGCGTCGGTGAAGGTCCAGACGAGGCCATCGTCGGTGATATGCGTGGCGCCGGTTTGCAGGAGGGTGCCGTAACCGAGGTATTCGCCGTAACTGGGGGAGAGTGTGTAGTAACGGATCCAGACTTGCTCCGCCGTGAAGATGCAAACAGACCCATCCCCCCAGGCGACCTCTCCCACTTGCGGCTCTGGCGGAAGACCCTTGCCATCGGCGGCAACAAACTCCTTGGTCCAGGGGTAGAGGGTTGGATTAATCCCCGCAACCCAGGCACCGGCTACCGCATCAACGCCATAAGACCCTTGTTTGATCGGCGTCTGCGTCCAGGTATAGATGCGTCCGTCAGTATGCAGAGCCTGGTCGCCGTATTGCAGACTCCTCGGGAATCCCAGAGCCGTCGCCTGCTGCTCGCTCAGTGTGAACCGCGTCGTGACTTCCACGTGATCGACCTGCTTGGTCATGCGACTGAGCAGGTCGTAGGTGTAGAGCGTGACGATCCCGTTGTCATCCTGCAGCACGATGTTGCCCACAGCGTCGTAGCGCAATTCGCGATAGCTGCCGTCCGGCCCCTGCTCCCGCGTCAGGCGGTTCAGCGCGTCATAGGTGAAGGTGGTGGTTTGCGGGATGGCGTCGAATCTGCTGCGCTGCTCAGGGGTGAGTGCACCCAGATTGGTCCAGTACTGCCCGAGGAACGTCCAAATGGCGCCCGCGTAATTCCAGGTGTTGCCTTGCACCGGCTCGGGGAAAGGATCGAAATCCGTCAGAGCCAACTTCTCCGCTTCGGTTTTTATCACCTCGCGGGGAAGCGCGTACTCGCCCACCGTTACCCGGACGAGATTGCCGAACTCGTCATAGGCGAAACTCGAGGTAAAACCCTCGGCATCCACCGAGAGCGACAGGCGGTTGTTGCCGTCGTAGTACGCCGTGCTCTTGTTGCCCCTGGCGTCTTCCACCACCGTGCGGTTGCCGACTGCGTCGTAGCTGTAGCGCGTCACAGCGCCCAGCGCATCCGTCATCGTCGTGACGCGGTTCAGCGCGTCATAGGCCATGCCCATGGTGCGGTCTTTAGCGTTCGTCGCCGGCGTGGGCTTGGTACCCGGCGTGTAGCCAGTGAGCGCGGTCTCGTACTGCGTTTGCTGCGTGAGATTGCCAACGGCGTCATAGACGTAGCCCGTGGCATAGCCCAGCGCATCAACCTCGAGCGTGAGGCGGTTGTTCGCATCAAAGTACGCCGTGCTCTTGTTGCCCTTGGCATCCTGCACCACCGTGCGGTTGCCGACTGCGTCATGGGTGTAGCGCGTCACAAAGCCCAGCGCATCCGTCATCGCCGTGACGCGGTTCAGCGCGTCATAGGTCATAAACACCGTGCGGTCGAGCGCGGCAGCGGCCACCGGCACCGGCTTGGTCACCGGGTTGACGGGCATTGCCAGAGCCTTGCCGTATTGCGTCGTTCGCGTGATGTTCCCGTTCGCGTCATAGACGTACGCCGTGGCGTAGCCCAGCGCGTCTACCGTCAGGGACAATTCGTTGTTGGCGTTGTAGTAAGCGGTGGTCTTCTTGCCCCTGGCGTCCTCCACCACCGTGCGGTTGCCGTTGCCGTCGTAGGTGTAGCGCGTCACAAAGCCCAGGGCGTCGGTGATCGTGGCCACACGGTTGTTGGCGTCGTAGCTGTAGGCGGTGGCCTTGCCGTTTTCGTCGGTCGCCCGGGTGAGGTTGTTGTTCGCGTCGTAGGCATACGCGTTGATGCCGCCTGCCGCGTCGGTCTCCTGCGTGACGTTGCCGCTCGCGTCGTAGCTGAAGCGCTGCACACGCGTCTCGCCCGGACGGTTCGCCGCACGCGTGATCGTGGTGGTCGCGCCGAAGGCGTCGTAGGCGTAGGTGGTCTGCACACCGAGCGCGTCGGTCTCGGTGATCACCTGGTTGGCGCGGTCGTAGGCGTAGCGCGTGAACTGCCCGTTGGCGTCCCGCACCGACAGCACATTGCCCGTCGCGTCGTAGGTGTAGCCCGTGGTGCCGCCCAGCGCATCCGTCACCAGCACCGCGCGGTTCAGCGCATCGAAAGCCGTGGTGGTGGTGTTGCCGCGTGCGTCCGTCACCGAGGTCTGGTTGTGGACGCGGTCGAAGCGGGCGGTGGTGCTCTTGCCCGTCGCATCCACCACGTTGCGCAGGTTGTTCTCGGCGTCGTAGGTGTAGGTGGTGGTCTCCGCGCCCTTTGAGCCTGCGCCGGTGGTGCCAGCGGCCGTGGTCACGGTGATGGTGTTGCCGAGCGCGTCGTAACCGAAAACGGTTTTACGCCCCTCCCCGTCGGTCATCGTCGTCATCCGGTTGCCCGGGTCGAATTCCATGCGCGTGCGCGCACCGCGCGCATCGACCATCGCGATGCGGTTGCCCACGCCGTCGTACTCGAAGCGCGTCTCGAACGTCAGCGGATCACGCACCTTCACCACGCGATCGAGCGCGTCGTAGGTGAAATCGGTGCTGTCAAGCCGCGCATCGGTCGCGCGGATGCGGTTGCCCACCGCGTCGTAGACATAGATCGTGCGGTTACCGCGCGCATCCACTGCAGCCGTGAGCAGGTTGTTCAGGTCGTACTCGTAGCTGCTTGTCCGTGCCGCTGCCGTGCCGAAAGCCTCCGTCACGCTCTTCACGTTGCCGAAGCTGTCGTAGACGGACTTGGTGACGGTGCTCTCGCTGCCCGTGCCCAGCGGATCGCTGCGCGTTGCCACGCGATCCATCGTGTCGTAGGTCTGCGTGGTAGTGCGGCCGAGCGCGTCGGTTTCCGAGAGCAGGTTGCCGTTGCCGTCGTAGCGGTACTCGCGCGTGCCCCCCAGCGCGTCGGTGCTTTTCACCAGACGGTTCAGTGCGTCGTACTGATAGCCCGTGCTGCGCCCGAGCTTGTCGGTCTCGGTGTTGCGGTTGCCGACCTTGTCGTAGGTGTAGCGCTCGGTGAAGGCCGCGAGCAGCGCGGTCTTTTCCGCAACCGTGAGTTCAGCGACCCGTTTGCCGCGCGTGACGCCACTGACAGTGACCGTATAACCCAGCTCCTTGCGCAGGTTCTGGTACAGCGCGGTGTCACTTGCCACCAGCGCATTACCCACCCCGTCGGTGGCCGCAATCAGCTGATCGAATTCGTCGTACTGGTAGCTGCTCACCTGGATGGGCGAGGTTGCACCGGCCGCCGTGATGGTGATCCCGAGAACGTTGTCGTTGCCGTCGTAGCTATACGCCGTGGTGATGCCGTTGGCATCGGTCATGCTGGTGGTGCGGTTCACCGTGTCGAAGGCATAGCGCGTGCTCTTGCCGTTCTGGTCGATGGTCTCGATCTCGTTGCCGTCGGCATCGAAGCGGTGCTCAACGGTGTAGCTCACCGTTTTCGGCAGCCCCGTGGCCGCATCGATCACAGCAGCGCCCGTGATCGGGTCAAACACCCCCACCGCCGCAGACACCTCAAAGCGCAGCCGGTTGTTGCGGTCGTACTGCATCCGCGAGACACGGCCCGCAGCGTCCGTCATCTCGGCCATGTTGCCGGGGGCGTCGTAGGCGTAGGCAGTCACGCCACCCTTGGCATCCGTGACGCGGATCAGCTGGTCCTCGGCGTCGTAGGCGTACGTCGTGGTCTGGCGCTTCGAGACCTCCAGCTGCAGACCCGCCACCACCGACAGCAGGTTCTGGTTCTTGTCGTAGCTGTACTGCGTGACCTGGCCGTCGGCCATCGTCTGCAGCCGCAGCAGACCGTCGCGGGTGTACTGCCAGGCGGTGGCGTTGCCCCGCGCATCCGTCTCGGTGATGAGCTTGCCTTCGAAGTCATAGGCGAGCGAGCGCGTGTACTGCACCGCCGCCGTGGCCGCGTTGCCATCGTCATCGACCGCCGCGCTCTTGATCTCAACGAGCTCGCGCCGCGCGCTGTAGGTGTAGGTGGTGGTGCGACCCTCGGCATCCGTCACGCTCGTGCGGTTGCCCACGTCGTCGTAGCCCACCGTGGTGGTACGCGTGCGCGCCGCGTTGGCGTCCAGCGCCGAATCAATCGTCGCCAGCAGCCGGTTGTTGCGGTCAAACACCTGCGTGATCGTGTGCCCGTTCCAGTCCGTGGTGATCCCGATCCGGTTACCCACCGCGTCGTAGGCGAAGAGCGTCTTGCGCCCAGAGGCGTCCTGCAGCTGCACCAGGCGGTTGTCGCCGTCGTAGGTGTAGAGCGTCTGGTTGCCGCGCCCGTCGGTGCTGCTGAGCAGATTGCCAAAGTGGTCGTAGCTGCCGTAGGCGTTGACGCCCTCGGCATCCAGCGTGCGGATGTTGTTGCCGTAGAGATCGTAGAAAAACGTGGTGACCTGCTTCTTGTCCGCCGCCACATCCGCAGGCGCTTTCGCCGCGTCTGCCCGGTCCAGGTAAACCTGCCGCGTCAGCAGGTTGCCGTAGATGTCGTAGGTGAAGCGCGTGACATCTCCGCCCGGATCGACCTGCTTCACCAGGTTCTGCTTGGCATCGTAGGAAAACCGCGTGACACCGCCGTTCGCCGTGGTGATCGTCGCGAGCTTGTTGAACGCGGTGTACGTGTAGGTGGTGGTGTTGCCGGCGTTGTCGGTACTGGTGAGCACGTTGCCGCGTGTGTCGTAACTGAAACGCGCGGTGAACAGCGCCTTCAGTGCGGTCTTCTCCGCCGCCGTGAGATCGGCAATCAGCTTGCCCGCACCCGCTGTGTCGGTGTAGCCCAGCTCCGCTCGCAGCGCCCGGTAGTAGCTGCTGTCGCTGGCCACCACCCCGAAACCGTTGCGGTCCATCACCGAGAGCAGGTTGCCCGCCGCGTCGTAGCCGTAGTTCGTCGGCCGGTTCGACTGGTCCACCACCTGCGTGATCGCCCCGTCCGCGCGGAACGTGTAGCGCATCGTGAAGCCAAGCGCATCCGTCACTGTCGTGGTGCCTGCACCCGTGCGCGCGCCGCTCGTGTTCAGCGTAAAGGTGTAGCTGAAACTGGTCGCCTTGCCCTCGGCATCGACCATCCGGCTCAACACCCGCGCGCCCGCCGGCGGTACTCCCAACCCCGTCAGCGTCTGGTACTCGAAACTGATTACCCGAGCCTCAAAGCTCTGCGCCACGCCGCCGACTGTCTGCGCCGCCGGCAGCTCGATGCGCTGCAGGTAGCCATCCGTGTAGTAGAAATACTTGGTGACATGGCCCATGCGGTCCGTCACGGTGGCCAGCCTGCCACCCGAATAGGTGTAGCGGACCAGCACGACACCGCTCTCGTCGGTCACGCTGGTGAGGCGACCATTGGTGTTGTAGGCGTAGCTGAGCACATGGCCCGCGTCGTCCGTCACCTGTGTGATGCCCGCGGTGCCGTAGGTGTAGCTCTGGAACACCCCGTTGGTGTCCTCCCAGCGCGTCAGGCGCCCCTGCGCATCAAAGCTGAGCCGCGTCTGGTCCGCGCGCACCACCGTGTAACCGAGCAGCACTCCGGCGCCATCGCGCAGCACCTCCAGCGTCTCGTAGGCGCCCGCACCGTCGGTGGAAACGAACTTGCCCGTGGCCGTATCCAGCGCGTACTCGAACACCGAGCCCTCGCCGTAGCGCACCTGGTAGCGGGTACTCGCCCCCGTGCCGATCACACTCAGCGTCACCGTGGTCGAGTTGCGCCATCGTGCGTCGTTGAAGGCGCCACCCGTGGTGGTGGCACCGCGTGAGTTGTAGGTACGCAGCAAGGAAAAGTCGTCGCCCCGACTCGCCATGTACGCGTCCTGATGCGCGTAGAGCAGGTTGCCGCTCGCCACGTTGACGAAGAGCGCGTCGCCGTTGTCGGTGGTGGCCGTGCTGCTCTGGTCGTTGCGACCGAGGAGCGTCTGGGAACTGTCGAGCAAACCCGTGGGAGCGCCACCGATAAGAATCGTCATGGCACTGCCTCAGAAGATCGATATGTAGGTGAAACACCTTACAGGGTTCAGGTGATGCGATCTTTTACCATTGGGGTAATAAGGGACCCTAAATGACGGCTGCGCCCCGTGTCGGTTTGCGGGTCTTCCTGTCTCGGCTCCCGCTTGACGGTGGAAAACCCGGCGCAAGGCGCGGAAGCGGTCGTCGTCAGGGTTCCTGGGTTCGTGTATGCGGGCAGAGCACGCGTGACGAAGACTCCAGAAACCGGAAACCCGCCTTGTGAGCGGGTTTCGGTCCACCTATTGGTGGAGAGGGTGGGATTCGAACCCACGGTAGGCTTTCACCTACGCTTGATTTCGAGTCAAGTCGATTCAACCGCTCTCGCACCTCTCCGTCACTTTGTGGGTCGCGCGCATGGCGCGCTCCTGCGTCATTCAATCGAAATTGAGGCCCAGCCTGCGGCCTACGAGTTCGTAGGACTCCACCACGTTGCCGAGGCTCTGGCGGAAGCGGTCCTTGTCGAGCTTTTCGCGGGTTTCGACGTCCCAGATACGGCAGCCGTCCGGAGTGAACTCGTCACCGAGTAGCACGTGACCATCGCAGGTACCGAATTCGAGCTTGTAGTCTACCAGCAGCATCCCGTGATCCAGGAAGAGCTTTTTCAGGACATCGTTCACTTTGAAGGTGAGGTCCCTTGCAGTAGCCACGTCCTCCAGGCGCGCCCACTTGAACGCTGCGATGTGGTACTCGTTGATCATCGGGTCGCCGAGCGCGTCGTCCTTGTAGAACAGCTCGAAGGTCGGCGGCTCCAGATCGATGCCCTCTTTCACGCCGAGACGGCGGCAGATGCTGCCCGCGGCGATGTTCCGCACCACGCACTCCACCGGGATCATCGTCATGCGGCGCACGAGGGAATCGCGGTCGTCGATGCGCTTCACGAAGTGCGTGGGGATGCCCGCTGCCGAGAGCTGCTCCATGATGTAGGCGTTGAAGATGTTGTTCACCCGCCCCTTGCGCTCGAGTTGCTCGACCTTCTTGCCGTCGAACGCCGAGGTGTCGTCACGGAAGTGCATCACGACGTAGCCCGGATCGTCCGTGGCATACATCGACTTGGCCTTGCCCTTCACCAGCAGATCGCGCTTTTCCATGGTCCTGTCCGGAGGTAAAAAACGGTATACGTGCGTCAGAGGATTTCGAGCCACCCGAAACCGGATGCCTGATCCGCCACCTGCAGGCCGCGCTCGTGGCCGAGCACCGCAGACAGCGCCTCGCGCGCCTTCAAAGGGTGGTTATTCTGTTCGCTCAGGTGCGCCGCGACAAGATGTTGCAGGGCACTGATTTGCGAGCCCGAAAGAAGCTCCGCGGCCTGCGCGTTGCTGAGGTGGCCATGGTTGCCGCCCACGCGCCGCTTCAGCGGGTAAGGATACGGGCCGTCTTCCAGCATCCGCTCGTCGTGGTTGCACTCCAGCACCAGCGCATCACAGGCGGAGAAACGCTCGCGTACCAGCCGTGAGACGTGCCCCAGATCCGTCAGCACCCCGAGACTGCGCCCGGTGTGGCCGAACACGAACTGGCAGGGCTCGCGCGCATCGTGAGGCACGGTGACGGGCAGCACCTCGATGTCGGCGATGCTCACGGCACGCTCGGATTCGAGCACCGTGACACCCTGCGGGTCGAGGCGCGCAGCTTTGGCCGTGCCGGCGGTGGCATAGACCTCAATACCGAAGCGCCGCGCCACTGCTGCAACGCCGCCAACGTGATCGGAGTGTTCGTGGGTGACGAGGATGGCGTTGATGTCGCGGGGATGCATGCCGCGCGTGGCGAGGCGGCGTTCGAGTTCGCGCGGGCCGAAGCCGCAATCAAGCATCACGCAGGCATTGCGGCTTCGCACCAGCAGCGCGTTGCCCGCGCTGCCGCTTCCCAGAGAAGAGAACTCCACGCCCGTGTCAGGCGAGGTGGCCCTTGATCACACCGAGCAGGAATTCGTTCTCGCCTTCCTCGAATGGCGTACCGTCTTCACGGCGCACTTCGATGGTGACGCCCTCGGGCGCCTCGCGCATCTGCAGACGGTAGGCGCGACCCATAGCGGGGTTGTCCTCGTCTTCGTCGTCACTGCCCCACCAGCTGAACATGCGCTTGAAGAAGCCCTTGCCCGAGGACTTGGGCTTGTCGGCCTTCTCGACCTCGACCTCGCCCTCGCCCACTTCGGCCTCATCTTTCTTCTCGGCGGGTTCGAATTTGACGTAGTAGATGCCCGCACTGCGGTCGAGGTCCTGCACCGTGAAGCCGCCGCGCGGCAGCGAGCGACCCAGCGAGGCCCACGCCCGCTCGAAAGGCAGTCGCAGATCGATGATGGGAGTCTCGTCGGCGCCACGGACGATGTAGACCTTGTTCGCGGTGCTGATGCCCTGCGCGAGCAGGCTGACGGATGCCTGCTGCGTGGTGTCGGCAAGATAGGTGGCGAGTTCCTTGACCATCCATGCCTCGCGCTCGGCGCTCATGGAGGTGTCTTTCCACTCCGGCGCTTTGGCCTCCTCACCGGGCAGGTGGGTGTAGCCCATCTGCGTCACGTAGACCTCGGTGGTGTTGCGCTGCACACCCTGGTCAACGCGGTAGCGGTACTTCTCGCGGCGGTCTGCGCTGCCCTTGAGCTGCAGCCAGCCGGTTTCCACGAGGCCATTCGGCGCGTCTTCCTTGTCGATCCCGATCTGGTTGGAGATCAGGAACGCACGCAGACGCGGCCAGATTTCCCCGGGGGCGCCGTCCAGGAGGATCCACTGCTGCTCGCCCAGTTTCTGGATGCGCACGACACCCTGCTCGGGGTCTGCC
The DNA here is from genome assembly GCA_903928015.1 of uncultured Gammaproteobacteria bacterium. GTDB lineage: Bacteria > Pseudomonadota > Gammaproteobacteria > Pseudomonadales > UBA5518 > UBA5518. The sequence continues at coordinate 29,410 of CAIYPF010000114.1, forward strand.
AGCAGTGGCGCGGGGCGCGGAACCTCGAACTCCTTGCCGAGCAGCGCGTCGGTGCGCTCGACGGGAATCGGGTACAACGGCTCGACCGCCGGCGGCTTGGCGCCATCAGGGGCCTTCATGGCCGGGATTGTGCGGGCCTTGCGGTAGTCGTCACCGCGGTCACGGAAGTAGCCCTTCTCGCCCGCGAGCCAGCCGCAACCGGATAGCGAGAGAGTGAGCAGGATCAGCAGCGAGAGCATCGGACGCATTGTCTTCATTCCTTCAAGCCTCGCGGGGTGCGAGCAGTCCCAGGTCAATCAGCGCCCGACGCAGGCGCGGTTGGTGTATGGCCGAGAGCGGAGTGAGCGGCAAACGGATGCCGTGTTCCATCATGCCCATCTCGGCCAGCGCCCATTTTGCAGGAATGGGGTTGGATTCGAGGAACAATACTCGGTGAAGTTCGGCAAGTTCGGCATCAAGCGCATGGGCGAGCACGGCATCTCCGGCCGTCGCGGCCCGGCACATCGCTGCGAAACGCCCCGGCACGATGTTGGCCGTGACCGAGATGGTGCCCTGCCCGCCAGCGAGCATGAACTCGGCAGCGGTGGCGTCGTCGCCGGAATACAGCGCAAACCCGGCGGGCACCCCGGCGATGAGTTCGCGGGCGCGATCCAGATTCCCCGTCGCATCTTTCAAGCCGACGATGCCCGGCACCTGCGCAAGACGGAATACCGTCTCGCTCAAGAGATCACACGCGGTGCGGGAGGGAACGTTGTAGAGGATCTGGGGCAGGTCCACGGCCTCCGCGATGGCGCGGTAGTGGAGGTAGAGACCTTCCTGCGTGGGCTTGTTGTAGTAAGGGGTGACCAGAAGGCATGCCTCAACACCCAGGCGCTTGGCCGCGGCGCTGAGTTCGATGGCCTCCCGCGTGGAGTTGGCGCCGGTGCCGGCCATCACGGAGATGCGTCCGGCTGCGTACTGCACGGTGCGGCGGATTACTTCGAGGTGTTCGCCGACATCGAGGGTGGAGGACTCCCCCGTGGTACCCACGGAGACGATTCCCGAGGTGCCTTCGGCCACATGCCAGTCGATCAGACGCTGCAGGGATTCCCAGTCGATGGAGCCCGATGGGTGCATCGGGGTCACGAGCGCGACCACACTGCCCGAGACCATCAGAACACTCCGGCGCGGAAAGGGGCGAAGGATACTTTCCGCACCCGGCAAGCTCAAGCCGGACAGGGGCCGGACATCAGTTGTAGCCGGGGATCGCTGCCTCGAAAAAATCGCCTGCCACCACGGTGAAGGCGGGCCGGTAGAGCGGCTTGCCCATGCGCAGTTGCGGTTCTTCCCTGGGCAGCTTGCGCGGCTCCGGGCGTGCGACCAGCGGCAGCTTGGGCTCGCGGTTGCCTGTGACGAACGTCTTCATGCCTACCTCCGGTTGCCCCGCTCTGGCGGCAGGGACAGACTGGAAAAGATAGGCATGGACTCCGGCGCCGGACGCAGGCGTGCACAAAATTACCCGGAATGAGCGCGCGCCGGCATCAGGCGAACGCCTCGCGCAGGTGCCGGGCTGCGAGCGACTGCGCTTCGCGGCCATCCTCGAAGATCACGGCCATGCTGACGAAGCCGTGGATCATGCCGTCGTAGCGCTTCAGCGTGGTTGGCACGCCGGCCGCCGAGAGTGCCTGCGCGTAATGCTCGCCCTCGTCGCGCAGGGGGTCGTACTCGGCAGTGATGACCAGCGCGGGCGGGAGGCCGGCAAGGCTTGGGGCGCGCAGTGGAGAGGCATAGGGCTCTGCGGCGCGCCCCATGTCCTGCATGTAGTGCGACCAGAACCACCGCATCGCCTCGGCGGTGAGGAAGTAGCCCTCGGCGTTGTCACGGTAAGAAGGGGTATCGAAGCGGCAGTCGGTCACGGGATAGATCAGGCACTGGTGCCGGAGCGCGGGGCCACCCAGATCACGGGCACGCAGCGCCGTGACGGCTGCAAGGTTGCCGCCAGCGCTGTCGCCGGCCACCGCCACGCGGCCGGGGTCTGCGCCAAGTTCAGTCGCGTGTCCAACAGCCCAGACCAATGCCGCGTAGCAGTCATCGGCCGCCGCCGGATACGGCGCCTCGGGCGCAAGGCGGTAATCCACCGAGACCACCACCGCCCCTGCCTCCCGGCAGAGCGCCCGGGCCAGTTCGTCATGGGAATCAAGGCTGCAGAGCACGAAACCTCCGCCATGGTAGAACACCACAAGCGGCGCGGGACCCCCACCCTCGGGCCAGTAAATCCGCACCAGCATCTCGCCCGCAGGCCCCGGAATGTGGCGATCCTCGACCCGCGCGACCGGGGTGGGGTTTGGAGGTGGAGGCGCCAGAGGCCCCTGCCTGAGCAGGGGAATCTGCTCGACCGGAACCTGCGGGATGGCGGCCATGTTGCCATTCATGGCCTCGAGGACCGGGATAACGCTGGGGTGCAGGGGCATCGGTTAGTTCCTTATATAAGAAGCGCTTGGAGGCGGCAGGCTCAGCGGCTCAGGTTGTATTCACTGGTCGGGGTCACATCGATCCGGTCGAAATCGATGAAGCGCACGCAACTGTCGATCATGGCCTTCAGGTTCGCGTCTCGCTTGGCGTCGTCGCCGACGGCATCGTAAAAGGCGTTGGCATCGGTCATGGCCGCAGCGGGGAAGTTCTCCTCGACGATGGCGTCGTAATGGGGAGCCGCATAGGTGAGGGTCCGGATGACCACGTTCTGCCGGTAGCCAAAGGTCGACTGGGTGTCGATGGCCACCTGGGTATGGCTGCCCTGCCAGACCCGGAGCCATTCCTCGGCGGACAGGCGGGGCGGCCGCTGAAGGAACACGACCTGGCACATACCCTCCACACGGCTGCCGTCGCCCTTGGCGCGGGCCGCGTGACGAATCGGCTCGGACTCACAGACCAGATACCCGTGGTAGCGGGCAACATGAGGGGCGAAGAGGCTCTCGAAACGGTCCCGCCAGACCGCCGTGTCCACCCAGAGGCTGAGGAGCGCGTCCCAGGCAGGCTTGCTGTTGGTCTGCCTCAAGGGGGCGGCAGAGGCCACGGCGTCATCCACAACACTGACGCGGACATGGTGGGCTCCCGCCTCGAGAAGGGCCTTGGACACACCCAGCAGCCGCTCGCGCAGAGCAGAGGATGTCTCGCCGGGATGGCTCCAGAGGGGGTAGATCAGCTTTTCCATTCGGGGTCTCCGGGGGGACGGTTCGGGGGCGGGCCTATGATGCCAGCGCCGGCGGTGCTTGGGGACGGATTTTCGAGCCCCGGGGAACCTGCTTCCAGGCTCGCCCATACCCCGACCAGACCATGCTCTGACTCCGGTTTTGGTCTACGGAAAATTCCCAAGCAGCAATGAGTTAGGCATCTATACTCAGGCGGTACTTCATAACAGGAGCCCGCCCAGTGGTTGCGCAGGTCCGTCCGCTGCACCGTATCGCCAGCCCCGAGACCACGGCGCAAGCCCAGGTTTTCGAGGGTGGAGATCTCATCATCTCGTACCTGGAACAGCTGGGTGTGGACTGCGTCTTCGGGATCCCGGGCGGGGCCATCGAACCCTTCTACAACGCACTCGCCCGCAGCCAGCGCCGCGGCTCGGTACGTGCAGTGGTGGCGCGGCACGAGACCGGAGCGGCCTTCATGGCCGAGGGCTATGCCCGCAATACAGGGCGGCTCGGGGTCTGCTGCAGCACCACGGGGCCGGGCGCGACCAACCTGATCACCGGCGTGGCCTCGGCTTTCGAGAACCAGATCCCGATGCTGGTCATCACGCCCCAGACACCGCTCTCGCACTTCGGGCGCAAGGCATTCCAGGAGTCCAGCGACACCGCCATCAACACGGTGGGCATGTTCCAGCACTGCACGCACTACAACACGCTCGTAAGCCACATCGACCAGCTCGAGCACAAACTGACCTCGGCCATCATGACCGCCTTCAACTCGAGCGGCCCGGCACACGTGAGCGTCCCCCTCGATGTCATGCGGGCGGCCGTGGCCAACTCGGCGCCCACCTACAACCTCTCCACCCTGCTCTCCCGCCCCTCGTGGAAAGACGAGAGCGCGCTAGATGCCTTCATGGAACTGCTGCTGTCGGCCCGCAAGCCCGTGTTCGTGCTGGGCAGCGGCTGCCAGGACGCGGCCGGGCTCATCCTGCGCGCCGCGATGATGGTGGGCGCAAAGGTCGTCACCACCCCGGACGGCAAGGGACTCATCAGCCCCTTCCACCCGACATATCAGGGAGTGGTCTCCTTCGCCGGCCACCCCAGCGCCGAGCGTACGCTGCGCGACCCCGAGGCTGACCTGGTCGTGACCGTAGGCAACCTGCTCAGCGAATGGAGCAGCAACAACTGGGACCGTGAGGGGCTGCTGAACAGCCAGCTCGTGCACGTGGACTCCAACGAGGGCAACCTCACGCGCTCGCCAATGGCCCGGCTGCATGTGCGCGGCTCCATCGACACGATCTTCGAGAGCGTGATCGTTGAACTGGGCAAGGGTGGCCGCCACCTTGGCAGCATTGATCGTCAGGACTCGGAGGAGCACCTCTCGAACGGGCAGTCCCTGTTGCCCTTCGAAGTGACGAACTTCGAGAAATGCCTCGACGCCTCATGCCCCATCAAGCCGCAGTGGCTGATGACCAAGCTCACGCAACTCTTCCCGCCCAGCACCCGTTATCTGGCCGACGCAGGCAACAGCTTTGCCTGGTGCACCCATTACCTGCATCCCTTCGACCGCCGCATGCTGGACCGTCGTCATCGCGAGCGCGGTGATCGCGGCCGGCGCAGCACCTGCGGAGGTCTTTTCCAGGCCGGCTTCGAGTTCGCCCCCATGGGCTGGGCCATCGGCAATGCCGTGGGCACGGCGCTCGCGCGCCCAGGCGATCCCGTGGTCTGCGTCACCGGCGACGGCAGCATGCTGATGAGCGGACAGGAAATCACCGTGGCACAGCAACTCGGACTGCCGGTGGTGTTCATCGTGCTGAACGACTCGCGTCTCGGGATGGTGGCCCACGGCCAGCGCTTGGGCGGCGGAGAGGAAATCGGCTCGGAACTGCCGATGGTGGATTTCCGCCGCATGGCAGAGGCCATGGGCATCCGCGGCTACCTGATCCAGACACCGCAGGACCTGATGAACCTGAACATCCCTGCCATCTGCCTGCAGAAGAGCCCAACCCTGCTCGACGTACGCATCGATCCCAATGAGATCCCGCCCATCGGTCGGCGGATCCAGGCACTCCAGTCAATGTGAGGCTTGCATGATCACCCGTTTCACACCAGCACTGCTGGCAGCTGCCATTTCGGCGGCGCCACTCTGCCATGCGGCATCCTCGGAAGAGGATCTGGCAGCTTCGTTCGGGGAAGAGGAATTCCTCAGCATCGCCACGGGCCAGAAACAGCTGATCGCCAAGGCCCCTGCGGTAGCCTCCGTGATCACCGCCGACGACATCAAGGCACTCGGGGCAACGACACTCGAGGAGATCCTCGAGACCGTACCGGGAATCCATGTCTCCCTCTCCAGCACCTATCTGTCGCCGATCGTCTCGGTGCGCGGCGTCTACACCGACAAGAACCCGCAGGTATTGATGCTGGTGAACGGCGTGCCGATCACCCAATTGCACTTCGGCGACCGGGGCGGACGCTCCTTCCCGGTGCGCGACATCGCCCGCGTGGAAGTGATTCGCGGCCCGGGTTCGGCGGTCTATGGGGCCGACGCGCTGGCCGGCGTGATCAATGTCATCACGAAATCGGCCGAGCAGATCGGCAGCACCGAAGTTGGCGCGCGCGGCGGCTCCTTCGACACCGCAGAGGGCTGGTTCCTGCACGGCACGCGCTGGGGCGAGGTGGAAGTCGCGTTTTCCGCGCAGGCATCGCGAACCGACGGCGACAATTCACGCAAGGTAAGCAGCGACGCCCAATCGGTCTTCGACACCGTGCTGGCGCCACTCGGCCTGCAACCCGCATCTCTGGCACCGGGCCCTCTGGCGACGCGCAACCCGGAGGCCGTGGACGTACGGCTGGACCTCAAGTACCACAACCTGCAGCTGCGCGCCTGGAACTGGCGGCAGGACGACGTTGGCGTGGGCCCGGGGCTCGCGCTCGCGCTGGATCCCGACGGCAGCGCCGAAGGCGACAACTATCTCTTCGACATCGGCTGGAGCACGCAGGATCTGGCGCCCGACACCACGCTGGAACTGCGCGCCTCCTACATGGACATCAACATCCGGACGCGCCAGACACTTTTCCCCGCGGGAACGGTGCTGCCGATCGGTGCCGACGGCAACATCAAGATCACTTCGCCCTTCCGCCTCATCCGCTTTACCGACGGTTACCGCGGCAATCCGGAGTTCTACGAGCAGCATTCCCGCGCCGAGGCCGTGCTCACATGGAACGGGCTCGAGGCGCACAGCCTGCGCTTCGCGGCGGGCCTGAGTTCGCAGGAGGAGTCGGGCAAAGAGAGCAAGAACTTCGGCCCCGGCGTGCTCGATCTGGCCAACCGCAACTGCGGCGCCGGTTTCTGCAGCGTGGACGGTACCCTCACGGACGTGAGCGGCACGCCGAACGCCTTCATCGAAGACCAGAGCCGGGACGTGGTCTATGCCTCGGTGCAGGACCAGTGGCAGATAGCCAACGACTGGAACCTCACGGCCGGCCTGCGCTACGACGATTACTCGGACTTCGGCAGCACGGTGAACCCCAGGGTCGCACTGGTGTGGGACGTGCACACCGACCTCACGGCCAAAGTGCTCTACGGCCGGGCCTTCCGCGCGCCCTCCTTTGCCGAGTTGTTCATCATCAACAACCCGGTTGCGCTCGGGAATCCGGACCTCGATCCGGAAACCACCAACACCTACGAACTGGCCTTCGACTGGCGCCCCGGCTTTGCGTGGCGGCTGGGCCTGAATCTCTTCCAGTACCAGATCGAGGATCTGATCGACTTCACCTCCACGGGCAGCGCGCAGATGGCTGCGAACGTAGGCCGCCAGGAAGGCAAGGGCATGGAGTTCGAAGCCGAATGGCAGGCTCTGGATTCGCTGCGCATAGTGGCGAATTTCGCCACCCAGAGTGCCGAGGACAAGCGGCTCGGCGAGAACACCGCACGCGCGCCCGAGCATATGGCCTATCTGCGCGCGCACTGGAGCTTCGCGCCGGACTGGTCCGCCACGAGCGAATTGCGCTGGATTGCAGACCGCAACCGCGAGCCCAACGACCCGCGTGACCCGGTGGGGGACTACACCCTCGTCAACCTGAACATAGAACGCTCGCAGATCGCCGGACACCTCGATCTCGGGCTGCGGGTACGCAACCTGCTGGACGAGAACGCCAGCGAACCGAGCCCCACCGAGGCCGTGCCTTCCGGCTCTCTGATGCCGGACGATTTCCCGCTCGAGGAACGCAGCGTCCACCTCACGGCACGCATGCGGTTCTGAGCGGCTGATACGCATGGAACGCAGCCGCGACACAGCATTCCCCGAACGCGTCCGCACACGCGTGTGGGAGGAATTGCCCGACCCTGCCAATCCCTGGCTCTCCACCGGGGCGCGCTGCCACGGCTACGCGCTGGAGGAGATGGCACGCCGACTGTCCTTCGATGACACGGTATTCCTGCTCCTGCGGGGAGAACTCCCGGACCCCCTGCAGAAGCGGCTTTTTTCGCGGTTTCTGGTCAGCTTCTGCAATCCCGGTCCGCGTCATGCCGCAACCCGCGCGATCATGAACGCTGCCGCCTCGGGCACGCGCAACGCCGCACTGCCCTCGATCGGGTTGGCCTTGCTGGGTGGAGAGCATCTCGGCAGCGCCGAGGTGGAGCAGGCAGCGGCCTTCATAGCCGCGCGATCACAGGACGACCCCGCAGCAGTTGCAGCCGTGCTTGTATCAGGACTCGCAGCAGCAGAGGACGCCGACAGGCGCGCGGCGGCGGGCTTCGGCACCTTGCACGGCAGCATCGACGGCTTCTGCCTTTCGCTCGCCGCGCCGCTGTGCGAACTCGCGCGCGAGAACGGCCCTCTCGCCTGGTCCGCGCGGCTGGCCGCGGAACTCAATGCACACGGCTGTGGCTGGCTGCAGCCCGGTCTTGCTGCTGCTTGCGCGCTGGAACTCGGATTCGCGCCGCGTGCGGCGGGCCTGCTTTACCAGTTCGCGAGCCTCCCCGGCTTGCTCGCACACGCACTGGAAACCGCAGGCCGCGGCATCACGGCGATGCCCTTTGTGCCGGAGGAGCGTTACGAGTATCTCGACGCCGCGCCAGGCGGTGCCACGTGAGCGGAACCGCTTTCTGGGACACCCGCCGCAACCGCATCCGCACCCGCAAGGGCGGCTGGCGGATCGGCCGCGGCATCAGCGTCTACGGGCACTCGCTGCTCGGCGAACTGGTGGGAAAGCACGGTTTCTTCGAGGTGCTCTACCTGGAAGTAACAGGGCGCCTCCCCGACCCCCGCCTGGCAAAGTGGATCGAAGCGAGCTTCCTGTGCCTCGCATTCCCGGACCCGCGCATCTGGTGCAACCAGATCGGCGCGCTCGCGGGTTCATCGCGCATACCGCCGACGGTAGGCATCAGCGCAGGCGTGATCGCGAGCGAATCCACACTCTACGGCCCGGGCAGCACGCGCCCGGCGCACGATTTCCTGGTGACGGCGCAATCGGCTCTCGAGGCCGGAGCCACGCTGGAGGCCTTCATCACGGGTTGCACCCGGCCGGGTGGACGCGTGCGCGCGCCGGGCTTCAGCCGCCCCATCGCGCAGGGCGATGACCGCGTCGAGGCACTGTCCTCGCTGGCACGCGAACTCGGTTTTGAAGACAGAACGTACTTGAGACTGGCAGCCAGCATCGATGCGCTGCTCTGCGCGCGTGGCGATGCAGGCATCAACATGCTTGGCTATCTCGCGGCCTTCCTGCTCGATCACGGAGACATGCAGATCGAGGACGGAGAGCGCATCTACGCACTCGCAGTGAATGCCGGCGTGCATGCCTGCTATGCAGAGGCCAATTCGGAACACGCGGGTGGTTTCCTGCCGCTTTCCTGCGAAGACGTCGAGTACCGCGGCCACGCGCCGCGTGCCATTCCCGCAGGGTGGCCCTCGTGAAGGGGCTGATCCGGGCATTACTGATCGTCGCCCTCGGCAGCGCCTGGTCCGCAGCGCCGCGCGCCGCCGGCACGGATACGACCCCCGTGGCAGTGATCTATCCGGGTGTGCGCGAACCCTATCGCGCGGCCTTCGTCGCCATCGTGAGCGGCATCGAGGCCGAACTGGGAAGCCGCGCGAAGGTCGCGGAAGTGGATCCCGCAGAAACATCGACGGACATCGCCGCACGCATCGCCGCACAGAAAGCCGGCCGCGTGATCTTGCTGGGCAAATACGGACTGGACATCGCGCAGTCCCTGCAGACGCCGGCCGAGCGCCTGGTGGGCGCAGTGCTGGCACGCCCGGCAGAACTGCCAGCAGGCATGCGAGGCATGTCGATGGTGCCCTCGCCCGCGAAGCTCTTCGGCAAGCTCCGCGAATTCTCCCCCGGCATCAAACGCGTGAACGTGGTGCACGGCGCGGACGAGAACGACTGGCTGATCGAGCTGGGGCGCAGCGCAGCGCAGGAGCAGGGCCTCGAACTCGAAACTGTGCGCCGCGACACGCTCCGTGACGGCGCCAACGCGTACCGTGACCTGCTGGGGCGGATGGATCCTGCCACCGAGGCGATCTGGCTGCCGCAGGGTTCTCCCTTCCTCGCCGAGAGCTCGGTGCTGCAGATGATCCTGCGGACGGCCTGGGACCGGAACATCATCGTGTTTTCCAGCAACGTGGCCCATGTGCCCAAGGGCGCGCTCTTCGCGCTGTTTCCGGACAACACGGAGATGGGACGGGCGCTCGGCAAAATGGCCTCCGGGCCGCCCCGCGCCGGGGCGGGGCTCGAGGTGCTGGAGCAACTCGACACGGCAATCAATATCCGCACCGCGAACCACCTGGGCCTTGGCTTCACTGCCGGGGACAAGCGTTTCGACATGGTGTTCCCGAGTCGCTAGCGGCCGCGACCGCTGCACGGAGAGACGGAGATGGCACAGAGACGTTTCGCGATCAGATCGCTCAGCCTGCAGCAGCTGATAGGGCTGAGTTTCACGGCCTGCGTGCTGGTGCTGGCGATCACCTCGAGTCTGGTGATCTCGCAGCAATCCGGCGAGACCGTACAGCGGCGCCTTCAGGACGAAGGCATGCAGCTCGTATCCTCTCTGGCATCCCAGAGCACACTCGCACTTCTCTACGGCGACACAGAATCCGCCACGCAGGCCGCAGCACGTTTCCTCGCCTTCCCCGACGTGCGCTCCGTGGAGCTCATGAACACCGAAGGACTCCGTATCTACGCCAGCCAGGGCGCGGCGCCGGCGGCATCTGCCAGCGGAGGGGCGCCCCACTCCCCCGCCCTCACCGGCTCCGACGCCGACACCTGGACCTTCGAAGCACCGGTCTGGTCGGGTAACACGGAAGGCGCCTCGCCCTTTGCCGAGGCGAGCAGCAACGACAAGCGCGAGCTTCTCGGCAGCGTGAGGCTGGTGATGTCGCGCCAGACGCTCTCCAGCATGCGCGCGGAAATCGTGCGTTCGAGCCTCGGCATGGCAGTGCTGCTCTCGGCGGTGATGCTGCTGGTGCTGCTCGCGCTCACCTCGCGGCTGACGGTGCCGATCCGGCAGCTCGCCGCCATCATGCGTCGCGCACAGGACGGCGCGCAGGACGAGCGCGCCACGCTCTCGGGCACGCGCGAGATCGTCGCCATGCAGAACGCCTTCAACGCCATGATGGGCGTGCTTCAGAGTCGCGAAGAGGCCATCGCCGAGGCGCGCGACCGCGCGATCGAGCAAGGCGTTGCGCTCGATCAGGCGCTGCGCAGCGCCATCGAACTCGCCAAGGCGAAGGACGAGTTCGCCAGCACCGTGAGCCACGAGTTGCGAACGCCGCTGAACGGCGTGATCGGCATGCTCGACCTGGTCTCGGACATGGAACTCGGCACCAAGCAGAACGAGTACGTACGCACGGCGCGCTCCAGCGCCGACATGCTGCTCAGCCTGATCAACGACATCCTCACCTTCTCGAAGGTCGAGAAAGACAAGGAAGAGCTCGAAATCGTGCCCTTCGACCCGCGTGAGCGGATGGAGGACGTACTCGCACTGGTCACACCGCAAGCCCAGGCCAAGGACCTCGACCTCGCCTGCGTGGTCGACGAGAACATCCCGGCACAGATCCAGGGCGACATGCATCACCTCGGACAGGTGCTCTGCAACCTTCTCGGCAACGCGATCAAGTTCACCGAGCAGGGCAGCGTGGGTCTCTCGGTCAGCCTGGTCGAGGAAGACGGCAAGTGGCTCAGGCTGCGCTTCGAGGTGACGGATACCGGTATCGGCATCGAAGCGGCCGCACAGAAGCGGATATTCGAGCCCTTCTCCCAGGCCGACAGCTCGACCACGCGACGCTTCGGCGGCACCGGCCTCGGACTCTCGATCTCGCGCGAGCTCGTGCGGCTGATGGGCGGCGAAATCAGCGTCGACAGCACACCGGGGCGCGGCAGCTGCTTCCATTTCGAACTGCGCGTGATGCGGGCCGAAGGCGACACGCTCGGCAACCGCTCTTCACTGCCGCTTGCGCAGGTGGCATCGGTGCTGGTGTGCGACGACAACGCGCTGGTGCGCCGCTCGATCGCCAGCATGCTGATCGGCGAACGCGTACGACTCACCGCGACCGGCACCCTCGAGGCAACTCTGGGCGCGCTGGAGCACGCTGCCGGTCAGGAACGTTTCGACATCGCCATCATCGACGAAGGCATGGTGAGCGGCTCCACGCAGGCGCTGGCTGCGGCACTCGCCGCCGGCGCGCGCCACGTGGTGCGGCTTGCGGTGCGCCCGCGGCCCGAAGGCGCCTGGCTGCCCGGCATACGCACGGCGCAGGTGCTTACCAAGCCGGTACGCCGGATCATGCTGCACGACTGCATCCGCAGCCTGCTGGCCGAACAGCCTGCTGCACGCGCGCTGAACCGCTCTCCCGCAAGTGCCCCGCGCGACACCTTCGCCGGCACCCGCGTACTGGTGGTGGAAGACAACCGCGCCAACCAGGAAGTCGCCATCGGCATGCTCGAGCGCCTGGGCTGCGAGGCCGTGGTCGCCGCGGACGGGCTGGAATGCCTCGACAAACTCCGCGAACAGCGCTTCGACCTGATCCTGATGGACTGCCACATGCCGCGCATGGACGGCTTCGAAGCCACGCGCCGCATCCGCGAGATGAATGCGGCGTTCTCGGCCGTACCGGTGGTGGCGATGACGGCCAACGTGCAGAAGAGCGCCATGGAGCAATGCCAGGCCGCCGGCATGAACGATTACCTCTCCAAGCCGATCAAGCTCGGCGTGCTGCGCGAGGCACTGGGTCGCTGGCTCACGCAGGAGGAAACCGCGCCTGCCGCTGCGTCCGTGCCCGCAACGCTCTCGCAGCGCAACGGCAGCAACACCGTGGTCGACAAGGCATTCCTGGACGATCTGCGCCAGCAGATCGGCGAGGCGGCAGACCGCATGGTGGGACTCTTCCTCGAGGACCTGCCCGGTTACATCGAGGAACTGCGCACCGCGGCCGAGGCTCAAGACATGGCCGGCATCTCCCGCGTGGCGCACACCCTGAAGGGCGCCTCGGGCAACGTCGGCGCAAACCGCCTCGCCCAGCGGGCACTCGCCCTGGAGCAGGAAGCCCGCAGCGGCGTACGCTCGGGTTGCGACAACCTGGTCTCCGCCCTGGTATACGAGGCAAACCTCGTGCGCCACGTACTCGAAGGAAGCACCACCGCGCGGCCCTCGACCGGTGCCGAGCGCAATCCGCCCGCCACCCGCCAATCGCGCATCCTCGTGGTGGACGACGATCGCTCCTCGCGCTTCGCACTGCGCGAGACGCTGCTCAGCGAGGGGCATGAAGTACTCGAAGCCGGCAACGGACAACAGGCGGTGGAGATCTGCCGCCAGGCAGCACCGGACCTGATCGTGATGGACGGCATGATGCCCGTGATGGACGGTTTCAGCGCCTGCACGCTGATCCGCAGCCTCCCCGGTTGCGCGGCGATACCGATCCTGCTGGTGACAGGCATGAACGACGAGGGCGCTGTCGACAAGGCCTTCGGCGCCGGCGCAACCGACTACATCGCAAAGCCCATCAACTACGCGGTCCTGCGTCGCCGCATCGAGCACCTGCTCGCCGCGCGCAGCGCCGAGGAGCGCGTACACCAGCTCGCATATGTCGACTCCCTCACCGGGCGTCCGAACCGCACCAAGTTCAACGAACACATGGAGGCACTGCTCCTCGAAACCGCCCGCAGCGAAAAGCAGTTCGCGCTGCTCTTCCTCGACATCAACGACTTCAAACTGGTCAACGACACCCTCGGCCACGAAGCCGGGGACCTGCTGCTGAAGTACGTGGCGGAGCGCCTGGTGGGATGCGTGCGCAAAGGGGATTTCGTGGCGCGCTTCGGCGGCGACGAGTTCTGCATCGTGCTGGACAACGTCCGCTCCTACGAGATGATCCGCAACATCGCCGAGAAGATCCACGACCACGTGAACCGTCCCTTCGTGCTGCTGGGGCGCGAGATGCTGCTCGGCAGCTCCATCGGCATCGCGGTGTACCCGGAGCACGGCACTGACGCGGGCACGCTGCTGCGCTCGGCCGACATGGCCATGTATCACGCCAAGACGGGCAAGAAGCTCTGGGAGTTCTACGAGCCGCGTCTCGAATCCGAGAGCCTCGCGCGCCTCGAGACCGAAAACGAACTGCGCAACGCCATCGACCGCGAGGAACTGGTGGTGTACTACCAGCCGCAGGAAGACCTGCGCACGGGCCTGATCTCGGGCTACGAGGCACTCATCCGCTGGCAGCACCCCACCCGCGGACTCGTGCCCCCGGCGGAGTTCATCGAACTCGCCGAGCGCAACGGCCTCATCAACGAAATCGGACGGTGGGTGCTCTGCACGATCTGCGAGCAGATGCGCGATTGGGCAGAGCGCGGCTTCGAGATGCCGCGCGTCGCCATCAACCTCTCGGCCCGGCAACTTGCCAACCCCTCGCTGGTCGAGGATTTCCGCGAGGTCATCACCGACGCCGGCATACCGCCGGATCGCATCGAGTTCGAGATCACCGAAAGCGCGATCATGGAGCGCCCCGACGAGATGATCGGGATGCTGCGGGACCTGAAAGCCATGGGCACACGACTCGCTGTTGACGATTTCGGTACCGGTTATTCCTCGTTGAGCTACCTGAAGCGATTCCCGCTCGACTACATCAAGATCGACCGTGCGTTCATCTCGGACGTGATGACCAACCGCATCGATGCCGACATCGTGCGGACGATCATCGCGCTGGCGCAGGCGCTGGAAGTGGAAGTGATCGCGGAAGGTGTGGAGACCACGCTGCAGCGGCAATTCCTGAAGGAAATGCAGTGTCACTACCTGCAGGGATTCCTGCTGAGCAAGCCCGTGCCTGCGGAGGACATCGAACGGCTCTTCCTGCGGCGCTCGCCCTCGGCGCGGCTGGTGCAGTTCCCGCGGGCCTGACGGCCTGCGGGCTCAGCCCGGACCCGTGACCACAGCCGCGTTGTCCACCATGATCTCCGCGCCATTCAGGTAGCGGGATTCGTCGGAGAGCAGGAACAGCACCGCAGCTGCGATGTCCTCGGGCTCGCAGAAGCGGTCACTGCCGCCCGCGAGGGCCTCGATCTCGGCGCGCGTGGCGCTGTCCTGACCAGTGGCGACCTTGACGACCATGGGGGTCTTCACGCCGTCCGGGTGAACGGAGTTGCAGCGCACGTTGTTCTTCGACTGCCGGCACTGCACCGCCACCGCCTTGGTGAGGGATCGCACGCCGCCCTTGCTCGCGCAGTAGGCGGCCACGTAGGGCATGCCGTGCATCGCAGCGATGGACGAGATGTTCACGATCGAACCGCCGCCCGCGCGCTCGATCGCCGGAAGCGCTGCTCGACAACCCAGGAAAACGCCGTCCAGGTTCACCGACATGACGCGCCGCCACTCGGCGAGCGAGGTCTGGACAATGTTGCCAAGCACCATCAGGCCGGCGTTGTTCACCAGACCGTGCAGCGCGCCGAACCGCTCCTCTGCCGTGGCAACCACCTGCGCCCAGTCTTCCTCGCTGGTGACGTCATGGCGGAGGAACACCGCCTCGGCGCCCAGCGTGGCGAGGAGTTCCTCGGAACCCCGGTCGGTAATGTCGGTAAGCACCAGTCTGGCGCCCTCACGTGCGAACAGTGCCGCGTCTGCGCGGCCGATGCCGCCCAGCGCTCCGGTGACGATCACGGTCTTGCCTGCCAGTCTGCCCATGTCTGAAACCCTCGGGATATTGGGGAATTAGGCCTGCTGTCGCGGGACCATGCAATCACTGCTGCGCTCAGTTCACGCTGACCACTGCGCTCTGCTGCAACACGGCGTGGACTGAGCCTGTCAAAGCGGTTACGGTATCTGTCAATCTCATACTTACCCACGAGAGCCTCGCGTGACAGGCAACAGCCAAAGCACGCCTCCCGTCGGGAGCAAGGACACGCCCCCGCGGATAGCGCGCAACTACATTGACGGACGGTTCCTCGATGCCGGAACACCCTTCCCCAACCTGAGCCCGGTGGACGGCCGTCTGGTGGGTCAGGTGCTGGCCGCGGACGCGTCAATGGTCGATGCGGCCGTTTCGGCTGCCCGGGCGGCAGTCGATGGCGACTGGGGCAAAATGGCGCCTTCAGAGCGCTTCCGGCTGTTGCGCGCCGTGGCCGATGGCATCGAGCAGCGCTTCGATGACTTCGTGGCGGCCGAGATGGCCGACACCGGGAAGTCTCTCGTGCAGGCCCGCACCATCGACATCCCTCGTGGAGCCGCGAATTTCCGCGCCTTCGCGGAACTCGCGCAGGCACGCGCCGGCGAGTGCTTCCACACGCACACCGCAGACGGGCAGCGCGCCCTGAACTACACCGTGCATCGCCCGCTCGGCGTGGTGGCGGTGATATCGCCCTGGAACCTGCCGCTCTTGCTGCTCACCTGGAAAGTCGCTCCTGCGCTCGCCAGCGGCAACGCGGTGATCGCCAAGCCCTCGGAGGAAACCCCTTCCACGGCGACTCTGCTGGCGGAAGTGATCGATCGGGTGGGGCTCCCGCCGGGGGCCTTCAACCTGCTGCACGGCGGCGGGCCGGGGGCCACGGGGGAGTTTCTCTGCACACATCCAGGCATTGCGGGCGTGAGCTTCACCGGCGAATCGCGCACCGGCAGCGCCATCATGAAAAGTGCGGCGCCGACGGTCAAGAAACTCTGCTTCGAGCTGGGCGGCAAGAACGCGGCGCTGGTGTTTGCAGATTCAGACCTCGATGCCGCTGCCGCGGGCATTGCGCGTTCGGCCTTCACCAACGGTGGTCAGGTCTGCATGTGCACCGAGCGCGTGTATGTGGAGCGGCCGGTGTTCGAGGCATTCGTGGAGCACGTCGCCACACATGCGCGGGCACTGAGGCTCGGCTGGCCCGCGGAATCCGATACCGATATGGGCCCGATGATTTCCGCGGCGCACCGCGACAAGGTTCTCGGCGCCTATGCGCAGGCCCGCGCGGACGGCGCGGTCTTCGTCTGCGGCGGCAGCGCGCCGCACTTCGGAGATTCCCGCGATGCCGGTGCCTGGGTGGAGCCCACCGTGATCACGGGCCTACCGCAGCAGGCGCAGGCGCTGCGCGAGGAGATTTTCGGACCCATCTGCCACATCGCCCCCTTCGACACGGAAGACGAGGCCGTGGCGCTCGCCAATGACAGCGACTTCGGACTGGCAGGCGTCGTATGGACCAGCAATCTCTCGCGCGCGCACCGCGTGGCCGAGCGCATCCAGGCCGGCATGGTGTGGGTCAACTGCTGGTATCTGCGTGACCTGCGCACGCCTTTCGGCGGTGTGAAACTCTCCGGCTTCGGGCGCGAGGGCGGCATGCACTCGCTGGATTTCTATGCGGAACCCTCGACCATATGCATCAAGCTCTGAATACAGAAGACATCGCCACGCTCGCCGCTCGCCTTGACGGAGCAGCGCGCGAGGCGCGCGCCGTCGCGCAGCTCTCGGCAGACACCACGCTGGACCTGCAGGCCGCCTACGCGGTGCAGGCGGCCTCGATCGGCCGCAGGCTGGCACGCGGAGAACATCAGGTCGGTGTGAAGATGGGCTTCACCAGCCGCGCCAAGATGCTGCAGATGGGCGTCTCGGATCTCATCTGGGGGCGGCTCACGGATGCGATGCATCTGGACGCAGGCGCGGAACTGCCCTTCGGGCGCTTCATCCACCCGCGCGCAGAACCCGAGATCGCCTTCCGCCTGTCGCGGCCGCTCGCAGGCAACGTGAGCATCGAGCAGGCAATGGCGGCGGTGGATGGCGTCGCGCCGGCAATAGAAATCATCGACTCGCGCTACGCGAATTTCCGGTTCTCGCTCACCGATGTGGTGGCCGACAACTCCTCGTCCTCGGCCTTCGTCACCGGCACGTGGGTGGACCCTTCCCTGCTCGGCAGCAGCGAACTCGAGATGGCACTGCTGGTGGACGGGCAGGTGGTCGAAAGTGGCACCTCTGCCGCGATCCTCGGCAATCCATGGGAATCATTGGTCGAGGCTGCACGTCTGGCTTCCGTCGACGGCCCGGGCCTCGGCGCCGGCTGGATCGTGCTCGCTGGAGCGGCCACGGCAGCACACGCGCTTGCGCCCGGCATGCGGGTAAGTACACGCGCCGGCGTACTGGGCGAGACCGGCTTCACGGTCTCGGGCACGCGGGAGTCAAAGGCATGAAACAGAGCGAGGTCGTTAGCGGCAAGGCAAAACCCCTGGGGCGCTTTCCGCACTTCCGCCGCGCGGGGGATTTCATCTTTGTCTCGGGCACCAGTTCCCGCCGGCCCGACAACAGTTACGTTGGCGTCGAGACAGCAGCCGACGGCACCGTGCAACTCGACATCCGCGCCCAGACACGCGCCGTGATCGAGAACATCCGCGACATCCTGCATGCAGCGGGCGCGGACCTCGCCGACGTGGTGGAGATCTCTTCCTTCCTCGTGGATATGCGGGATTTCCCCGGTTACAACGAGACCTACGGAGAGTACTTCGACGTGAACGGCCCCACCCGTACCACGGTGGCGGTGCACCAGCTGCCGCACCCGCACCTGCTGGTGGAAATGAAAGCAGTGGCCTGGAAGCCGCTGCCGCGGACGGGCAATGTGCCCGCGGACTGAATTCCCTCACACATCCCTCAACCACGCACAAACACACAGAGAGGCAGACCCGGCATGATCAGTTTCCCCCGCATCGCATGCACCGCGCTCGCACTGCTCATCGGCGCAAGTGCATCCGCAAATGAATACACCCGCAGCCAGTGGTGGCCCTCGCGTTGGGGCGCTGAGGACCAGCGCGGCGCGCTGAACCTTCTCACGCCGGCCAAGGTGATGGAGGCAACGAAGCTGATCAGCACCGGCACGATCTACGACATGACCTTCGTCTACGAAGAGTCGATGCCGCTCTTCAGCCTCACGCCCCTGCACCGCAAGTACACGCTGATCGTGCCCGGCGGCCCCACGGCCCCGCCCACGGGCGAAAACAAGCTCTTCTGGAACGAGGATTACATCTCGGGCCACATCACCCAGGACGGCACGCAGTTCGACGCACTGGCCCACATGGGCACGCAGTTCGGCAAGGCAGGCGACACCAACGAGCTGCGCTACTACAACGGCTTCACCCACGCGCAGATCGCCGACGGCCGTGGCTTCAGCAAACTGGGCGTGGAGCAGGCAACGCCGATCTTCACGCGCGGCATCCTCGTCGACATCGCGGCGCTCAAGGGACGCATGCTCGAGCGCAGCGAGGAAATCAGCGTGGACGACATCAAGGCCGCACTGAAAAAGCAGGGGATGTCGGAAGCGGACATCACGCCCGGCGACGCGCTCTTCTACCACACAGGCTGGTCGAGCCTGTGGAAGACGGACCCCGCCAAGTTCAACAGCGGAACGCCAGGCCTGAGCCCCGCCGCGGGTGACTGGGTTGTCTCCAAGCAGGTGCTGATGGTGGGCACCGACAACTGGGGCGTCGAAGCGATCCCCGGCAAAGACCAGAAACTCTTCGCGCCCAACCACCAGAAATTCCTGGTCGAGAACGGCATCTACATCATGGAGAACCTGGACTTCTCCTCGCTGATCAAGGCGAACGTCCACGAGTTCGCCTTCGTATTCGGACCCGTGCCCTTCAAGGGTGCCACCGGCTCGCCCGGCCGCCCCTTCGCAATCCACTGAACATCCACGCCCATACCGGAGACACCCCCATGGCCAAAGGAAAGATCGTTGCAGGCTTCCTTGCTCCCCACCCGCCGCACCTGGTGTACGGCGAGAACCCTCCGCAGAACGAGCCGCGCTCCGAGTGCGGCTGGGAACAGCTGCGCTGGGCCTACGAGCGCGCACGCGCGTCCATAGAGGCGCTCAAGCCCGATGTACTGCTGGTGCACTCGCCGCACTGGAACACGCAGCTCGGCCACCACTTTCTTGGCGTGCCCGAGCTCTCGGGCAAGTCGGTGGACCCGATCTTCCCCAATCTCTTCCGCTATGACTTCAACCTGAAAGTCGACGTGGAACTCGCCGAAGCCTGCGCAGCAGAGGCCTCTGCAGGCGGGCTGGTGACGCGGATGATGCGCAACCCCGGCTTCCGCGTGGACTACGGCACCATCACCACGCTGCACATGATCCGCCCTCAGTGGGACATCCCCGTGGTGGGCATCTCGGCCAACAACTCGCCCTACTACCTCACCCTCGACGAAGGCATGGGCGAGATGGACACACTCGGCAAGGCCACGCGCCGCGCCATCGAGAAGACCGGACGCCGCGCCGTGCTGCTCGCGTCTAACACGCTCTGCCACTGGCACTTCCACCAGGAGCCGCTGCTGCCCGAGGACATGACGCAGGAGCGCCCGCAGAGCTATGAAGGCTACAAGTGGGACATGCGCATGATCGAGCTCATGCGCCGCGGCGAGACCGCAGAGGTATTCCGCCTGCTGCCGCAGTTCATCCAGGAAGCCTTCGCCGAAGTGAAATCCGGCGCCTTCACCTGGATGTACGCCGCCATGGGTTACCCGAACATCCCCGCCGAACTGCACGGTTACGGCAACGTGATCGGCACGGGCAACGCCGTGATGGAGTGGAACCTCGACAAGCACCGCAAGGGACTGCGCGTGAACGATCAACCCGTCGCCGCCTGAAGCGCCACCACATACCGAGGCCACAGACCATGCCCGTCGTATCCGCCTTCCTCGTACACGGCAACCCGCTGCCGCTGCTGCAACCCAAGAACCCGCCCTGGAAGCGGCTGCACGCGGGTTACCGCGCAGCCGCAAAAGCCCTGGCAGACTCCAAACCCGACGTGATCGCCGTCTACTCCACGCAGTGGATCGCGGTGCTCGACCAACTCTGGCAGACGCGCGCGCGCAGCAAGGGCGTGCACGTCGACGAGAACTGGCACGACCAGGGGGATCTCAAGTTCGATATCCGCGCCGATGTGGAACTCACCAACGCGGTGATCCGTGCAACGCCCGCCTTCGGCGTGCGCTCGAAGCCGGTGGATTACGACGGCTTCCCCATCGACACGGGCACCATCGTGGCGAGCCGCTACCTGAACCCGAAGGGTGAACTGCCGTTGGTGATCGCTTCGAACAACGTCTATCACGACGCCGACACCACCGCGAAGCTCGCATCCACCGTGGTGCGCTGCGCCGACAAGCTCGGACGCCGCGTGGCGCTGGTGGCGGTGGGCGGGCTCTCGGGGAGCATCATCCGCGAGGAGATCGACGTCGCGACGGATCACATCGCCTCGGAGTCCGATGACGTCTGGAACCGCCGCATGCTGGGGTTGCTGGAATCCGGCAATCGCAAGGCTGTGCTGAAGGCCCTTCCCGCCTATGCGCAGGAGGCCCGTGTCGACATGGGCTTCAAGCATCTGTCGTGGATCCTGGGCGGCATCGGCAAACGCTA
>CAIYPF010000115.1 GCA_903928015.1 uncultured Gammaproteobacteria bacterium
AGGAGCGGGCCATGCCCGCGACGGATTCCGGCACCGCGGCCGCCGCCCCGTAGGAGCGTGCCATGCCCGCGACGGATTCCGGCGCCGCGCCCGCCGCCCCGTAGGAGCGGGCCATGCCCGCGACGGATTCCGGCGCCGCGCCCGCTGCCCCGTAGGAGCGGGCCATGCCCGCGACGGATTCCGGCGCCGCGCTCAGTGAATCGCGGAGATGAGCCTTTCAAGCACCGACTGCGCGCTCTCGAACTCGTAGCGCTGCAATGCGCGTTCGAGCGCATCGACATGTTCCAGCGGCACCGCGGCGCGCAGTGACGCCACCATTGCCCGGTGCGTGGCCAAGGCCTCCGGATTTGCAGCCCGCACCTGCTCGTGCAGTCTCTGCAGCGAAGGCCGAAGGGCGGCCAGTTGCACGGCGTCGATTACCTCGGCGCCTGGCGTGAGCGACATCGGCGCGCTTTCCGCCGAGAGTGCATCGCGCAGTGCCTCGATCTGCCGCAAGAGGCAGGCGTCGAAACGCGTGCAGGCCTCATTTACCTCGCTTCCAGCAGCATTCGCGCGCAGCAGCTTCTCGAGCGTCTCTGCCGCGTCCGCAAGCTCCACCGCACCGATGTTGCCGGCAACGCCGCGGGTGGTATGCAGTGTTCGCAGTGCGAGATCGGTATCGCCCGAGGCCAGCGCCAAGGCCACTTCACGCGCGGCGCCGCTCTGGTTGTCGACGAACATCCGCAGTACCCGCAGGTACACGACCGGGTTGTTGGCGGTGCGTCGTAGCCCGAGCGCCATGTCGATGCCGTGAATCCGGTGCGGGAGCGGATTCGCGGTTGATGCCTGCGTCGCGTGCTCCCGCGCGGCCGGCGCGCTCTCGGGTCGGCGCGGGATGCCCCACTGCTGCACGGCCACGAAGAGCGCCTCCGGATCGATCGGTTTGCTCACGTGGCCGTTCATGCCCTCGGCGAAGCAACGCTCGCGCTCCTCGGCCATGGCATGGGCCGTCATCGCCACGATGGGGATGCTGCTGAAGCGCGGGTCGCGGCGGATCTCCAGCGTGGCCTGGTGACCGTCCATCACGGGCATCTGCAGGTCCATGAGGATCATGGTCCAGGGCAGCGGGCGTGGCGCGGCGCGCAGCATCTCGAGCGCCTCATGGCCATTGCCGGCCACGCTCACCCGCGCACCGGCTGACTCCAGCAGTTCGGTTGCGATCTGCTGGTTGATCTCGTTGTCTTCCACCAGCAGCACGTGCACGCCCCGGTCACGCAGTCCGTGGTCGCGGTGGCTGCGACGGCTCTCTTCGGCGAGCGCCTCGAGTTCGGCGGGCGCCATGCTGCCGACCACGCGGTCCCACAGGTGCGACTGCGTCACCGGCTTCACCAGGAAGCCGCTGGCGCCCAGTTCCTCTGCCCGGTCGCGCACGTTATCCACACCGAATGCCGTGACCATGATGATCTGCGGTTGCTGCTCGCCGAGCGGCTCGGCGCGGACCCGGCGGATGGTTTCCAGTCCGTCCATCTCCGGCATGCGCCAGTCCATGAACACCAGCCGGTAGGGATCCCTGGCCTGTGCCTGCCGCAGAGCGACAAGACAGGCTTCTCCGGATTCCACGGCCTCCACCCGCATGCCGAGCGATTGCGCCTGCTCGAGCAGGATCTCGCGGGCCACGGGGTTGTCGTCCACGATGAGGCTGCGCAATCCGTTAAGGCTGCCAGGCATCACGCGACGGGGAATCTCATCGCCGATCCCGAGCCACGCCGTGAAATGGAAGGTGCTTCCCTTGCCCGGCTCCGATTCGACCCAGATCTCGCCGCCCATCATTTCGATGAGGCGCTTGCAGATGGTGAGACCGAGGCCCGTGCCACCGAAGCGGCGCGTGGTCGATCCGTCGGCCTGGCTGAATGCGGTGAACAGGCGGTTCGCCTGCTCGGTGCTCATGCCTATGCCGGTGTCCATCACGCTCCCCGACAGTTGCACCCGCGCGCCATCGGTGCCGGGCACCGAGAACGAGAGTTTTATCATTCCGGTGTGGGTGAACTTCACCGCGTTGTTGATGAGGTTGGTAAGCACCTGGGTGAGCCGCAGCGGATCGCCCACAAGTCCTTGTGGCACTTCGGGCCCGACCTGGATCAGGAACTCCAGGCCTTTCTCCTGGGCACGCTGGCCCACGACGGTCTTCAGGTTCTCGAGCACGTCGTCAAGGCGGAAGCTCAGGCTCTCGAGTTCCAGCCGGTCGGCCTCGATCTTGGAGAAGTCGAGGATGTCGTTGATCACGCCGAGCAGCGATGTGCCAGCGCCCTGGATTTTCTCGACGTAGTCGCGCTGGCGTGGGCTGAGATCGGTTTTGAGGCACAGGTGCGACATGCCGATCACGGCGTTCATCGGTGTGCGGATTTCGTGGCTCATGTTCGCGAGGAACATGCTCTTTGCTGCGGTGGCTTCCTCGGCACGCTGCCGCGCGGCCTCGACCTCGGTGGACTTGGCGTTGATCTCGTCATTGGCCTGCAGCAGATCCCGCTTCTGGCGAAGCAGTTCGTCTTTCTGCTGCTGCATTTCTTCCTGCGAGGCTTTGAGTTCCTCGGTCTGTATGGCGAGGATCTCCGCCTGTCGCTGCGTTTCCTGCAGCAATTCCCGGGTGCGGCGGTTGCGTTCGAAGATCTCGAGGCTCAACGCCAGCGGCACCAGCAGCAGCGACATCAGCTCGCGTTCGAAATCGTTGAAGGGCTGCAGCGTCGCCAGTTCGATCACGGCGAGCGCCCGTCCGTCACCGGAGAGTACCGGCGAGACGGTCAAGGCGCGGGGCGTGGTCTCGCCGAGGCCGGAGCCGATGCGCAGATACCCTTCAGGCAGGTCCCGGACGTCGATGCTGCGCTTGTCTTTCGCGCACTGGCCGACGAGGCCTTCCCCGGGCATGAAGGCAAGTGCCTGCGCGGGGCTGGACTGGTACCCGTAACCGCCGGCGAAACGGTAGTGCCCCTGTTCCGGGTGCAGGGCGTAGAACGCGCCCACCTGCGCGCGCATGGCCGGTACCAGTTGCGAGAGCAGCGCATCGGCGAAGTCCTCGATGGTCTGGCTGTCCTGCAGGGCCGCGGAAATCTCGGCCAATCGCGCCTTGATCTCCGCCGAATGTGCCGCCGACCGTGCCGATCGCTGCAGGGCTTCAAGCGCACGGCTGATCGCGCCGATCTCGTCTTTCCTGTTCACCACGGGTAACTCGACGTCGAGCTTTCCCTCTGCAAGGCCGGACATGGCGCTTGTCATCTCCTGCAGTGGCTGGAGTACGGATCTGCGCATCAGCAGCGCGATGCCGAGCAGCATGCCTACCGTGAGCGCCTTGCCCGCGAGAATGAGTCGCGTGCCCTGGGCGTGGAGTGCGTTGGCGTTCAGGGTGTTCTGCTCGGCGCCGTCCTGGTTGTAGGCGAGAAGGCGGTCTATCCCGGATTTGGCCGTGACGTAGTCGTCTTCTGCCTCGCGCATCATGTAGGCCTGCGCTTCCTGCTGCTTTCCCTCGTCCGAGAGCTTCATCACGGCCGGAAGGTGGTCCTGGAAGTTGCCGAGCGACACGAGAAAATCCCGTGCCAGCGACTGCTCCTGCGGCATGGTCACGCTGCTTTCGTATGCCGACCACGACAGCCCGACACTTTTCTGCAGTTCCGCGATGCGGCTCGCCCGAAGTGCCTTTTCGGAGGATTCCGCAACCAGCATGTGCGCGTTGATGGCGCGGCGCTCCTCGGCGAGGGCGTCGCGTATATCGGTAAGGTGACGTATGGCGAGTAGCCAGTTCGAGTACGTCTGCGTGGCGCTCTCATCCAGCAGTGAGAGCCG
Source organism: uncultured Gammaproteobacteria bacterium (assembly GCA_903928015.1). Lineage (GTDB taxonomy): Bacteria > Pseudomonadota > Gammaproteobacteria > Pseudomonadales > UBA5518 > UBA5518. The sequence goes on from CAIYPF010000115.1 coordinate 3,814, forward strand.
CGAGAGTGCGATGAAGCCGTTGCCTGCGATCAGCGCGAGCACCAGCACAAGGGAAGCGAGCAGCTTCCGTCCCACCGGGATGTTGTCGAGGGCTTTGAGGATCTGCATGGACTGCTCCCGTTCATGATCTGCGGGCCGTCCTGGCTGTTATGTAAGTGCAAGTTCCTACGGCCTTCAGCTGCCGGGTTGCGAGCCCGAGGTTTCCCTCGGTGCGACTGGTAAACAGTATGCCCTCGGGCCTCAGGCACCCGGCGACATTCTGCAGGATCCGCTCCTGTGCCGCGCGATCGAAATATATCAGCACATTGCTCAGGAAAATCGCGTCGAAGGGCGCTTCCGCAGGCGGCTGCCAGTCGGCGCGGGCGAGATCCAGGTGCCGGAACCGCACATGCTCACGCAGATCGGCGGGTATGTCCCAACGCGCTGCACCCGTGGATCCGGTGGCCAGCAGCTGGCTGCGAAGCCGCTCGGGCAGCGCGCCTATGTCTTCGTCCGCGTATCGTCCGGCGATCGCGGCATCGAGTGAGGCGGTGTCGATATCGGTGCCCAGCACTTCCCAGGCGGGATCGAAAGCCACGAAATGTGATGCCGCTTCTGCTGCCACCAGAGCGGCGGTCCAGGCCTCTTCGCCGCGGGCGCAGGCCGCCGACCACACGCGCAGCGGCGCCCGGGCCTGGATGCGCAGGCACAGGTGCTCGGCCAGGATGGGCCAGTGCTCGGGCTCGCGCCAGAAGCTGGAGTAATTGATGGTCAGAAGGTCGCGGAGCGCGTGCTGTGCCTCCGCCTCGCCGCCCTCGGCGCGGTCCAGCAATCCGGACAGGGAGTGTTCGCCGCGCAGTCGCACTTCCACCGCGAGGCGTGAGGCGACGAAGCCTCTCTTGATGCCGCCGTCGGCCACGCCGGACATCTGCTGCAATTGCAGCGATGTGCGCTCGACGAGGCGTTCGATTGCTTCGGGTGTCACGGCGATGGCGGCTCGCGGGAGTGGGGCTGTGGTGCGACCCGGCACGGTGAGCGCCCTGATCGGTGCGCATGATGCCCGAGAGGGCGGGTGTACCGCTATGCACCCGTTCCGAGGCGAAGATCCACGCTGAACCAGACGCTGCGCTCAGGCAGCCGGTAGTACTGCGCATCGCCGAGTTCGCTTTCCGTGACGGGATCGCGGCGGTCGGAGAGATTGCTGCCGTCGAGACGAAGGTCCCAGTTGCCCAGCCGCAGGCCTATGCCGGCGTCCACCGTGTTGTAACCATCGCGTCGTGCGGTGTTGCGTTTGTTCAGGTAGAACTCGCCGCTGCGGTTGGCCATCAGCCAGGCCCGGAAGCCCTGTGCTGCGGGCTCGTAGCGGATCCCGACGCCAGCCAGCGTCTTGGGCGACATCTCGAGGTAATTGCCGCGCAGCTGTTGCAGGTTCCCGCCGAAGAGTTGCGCGTAGTCGTCGAAGCGGGCTGCGTGGTGGGACCAGTTCGCGGTCAATTGCAGTGACGGCAGCAACTGCCATTGTGCCTCCAGCTCGTATCCCTCGAGCGTCGTGTCGCCGGCATTGACCTTCGAGGGCAGTCCGTTCACGGGCTGCGACACCACGAGGTTGTGGAAGGATGTGTTGAACGTGGAGGCTCCAACGCGCAGTCGCTCATCGAGGAATTTGCCGCGCAGCCCGATCTCGAGACCTTCGGTGTTCTCGGGTTTGAGGATGCGTGATTCCGCCTCCGGACCGAAATCCACGACGGCGGGTTTGAAGGTGTTGCGGTAACTGCCGTAGAGCGTGAGGTAGTCGCCGCCGCTTTCCCACAGGGAATAACCCGATTCCACCGCGCCGGACCAGCGCTGGTCCGAGCGTGAATCCCGCTCGCCGGTGCCGGCGCCGTCCGCGGGTTCCTCCAGGCCGTACTGCCGGTCATCCACAAGCGAGTAGCGTGCGCCGAGTTCCACGCGCCAGCGCGGGCTGAGTTCGATGTCCAGATCCGCGTAGGCGCCGGCGATGTCGCGCTCGTTTTCAAGTGTGGTGCTTTCGTCCACCGGCAGCGACGCGTGCGGCGGGGCATTGCTGCCGTCCGGCAGCACCGCGTACTCGGAATTCCTGCTGTTCTGCTCGCCGTCGCCGCCGATCCAGTCGACCCCCGCGACCAGCATCATGCCCGCAGCGAGCGGGTGGCTGAGGTGCGAGTCGAGGTACCACTCGTCGCGTCGTACCGTCTGTGCGTAGCCATCGGCGTTCGTGGTGATCCCGTCCTCGGCGAAATCCTCGCGCAGGAAACCGCGAATCGTGTGGTCGGTGATGCGGGTGAGGGCGAGGCGGGTGTCCCATTCGCCGAGCGCGGTGGGCGTGCTCGCGTGCAGCGAGAGACGCGCGCGGTCTTCGTCGAGCCGCGCATCGCCGGGATTGACGTTGGCATCCCGCGGGAAGCGCGACGAAAGATCCTGGCCTTCGCGTGGGTGCGGGCTCGCGGGATCCTGATCCACGGCCTGCAACTCCATGTCCATTCCCAGCGCCGTGCGGCCCACCGTTGTGGCACCCCGGTAGAGCGCGTGCAGCGTCGCGTCCTTGCTGCGGTCCACGGAGCCATCCTGCCCGCGTGCTTCCAGCATCAGGCTTTGCTTCCAGCCGTTGCTTCCGCCGGCCCGGGGAAGGTCCCACACCAGCGCGGCCGCTCTTCCGTCCCGCGATCCGGCGCCAAGGGAAACGGCTTCGGGTGCCTCGCCCGCTGCGTAATGCACGATGTTGATGACACCCACGAAACTGGTCGCACCGAAGCCCACCGGGGCGGCGCCCTTGATCACCTCGATGCGCTCCACGCCGAGCATGCTGAGTCCCGTGAGCAAAGGCGTGTACGCGGCACCGAGCGGAACGCCGTCGACCAGCAGCAGGAAGGCGTCGAATTCGCGCAGGCCCTGGAAGGCAGGCACCGAGGAGGCTGGCCCGCCGTCACCGCCCGGAGCGATCTGCACCCCGGGAACCATCGACAGTGCCGATGCCAGATCACGCGCCCCGCGCGAGCGCAGTTCCTCGCCGGTGACGATGCTCACCGTCTCGGCCGAGCGCTGCAGGGATTCCGCGGGTTTCTTGCCGTAGACGACGAGTTCGTCGGTGTCTGTGACCGTCGCGAGGGCGGCAGGGGAACACAGCAATGCGAGTGCGGTGGCAAGAAGGGATATGCGGGCAAGCGAAGGCATCGGGGCCGAGGGTCCTGGATCTGTGGGGGGGCGGGAGGTTCTGGACGATGCTAGCAGGAGGGCTGCCTTGCGCGGTAGCCGCAGCGCGCTGTGGCTGCTCCCGCTCCACCGGCTCCCGCTCAGGAATCCGGATCCAGCTCCGATGCGCGGGACACGGGTTCGAGCCGTATCTCCGCGAAGAGGTAACGGGAACCGTCAGAGGTTTCGGCGAGCAGTTCCATGCACAGGCTGGCGTCGGAATGCGGCAAGGGCACCTCGGCCCTGAACCTGCAGTAATCAGCGCCGTCCAGCGAGGGATGCTTGAGCGCGACGTCCTTGCTCTGCAGCCCTGCCGGATATGCATGCTCGGAGCCTGCGCTCCGCACGATGATCCGGGAAAAGCGGCGATTGGCTGCGGCGCACCAGCCGGCCAGCAGGAATTTCCCCTGCACCGTCTGCTCCTGCTTCGGCTGCCCCACGGCGCCCAGAATGCGCGATGAGGACTTTCCGGTGCCCGGCGGGTGCAGTCGTGTGATGCCCGCGACGCGGAACTCCTGCACCGATGGACGTGCATGCGCCGCAATTGCCCGCGGCTCCTGCGTGCCGGTAACGTCCATCATCATCTCTTCGCACTCGGCACTCACCAGTGTCCGGCTGAGATCTCCGGCCAGGTCCGGCGACTGCGCGGTGTCGTCTGCCGTCTGCTGTGCCTCGCCGTGTCCGCAGGCGAAGAGCATGGCCTGCATGACGGTGGCGATGCCCTCCTGGCTTACGTTGCGGCGGTCGCTTTCGAAGAATCGTCCCTCGGCCTGTGGCCCGGTGATGAGTTCGTAGGCCGGGAAATACGCGACGCCCGGATGCGATTCGGCGATTTCCTGCGCGGCGGCGCGGAGGATGGATTTGCTCGCCACCGTGGCGGCGATCACATGTTGCGTTGTTGCGGTTGCCACCAGCGGTACGGGCGAGACGGTGAGGATCAACCGTATGCCGGGGTTCAGTGCACGCAAGCGGCCGAGCAGAAGACCCATATCCTCCGTGATGTCCCGCACGCGGAAATTGCGGAAGCGGTGCCGTGAGGCATCGAAGGTTCCCCCGACCGTGCCCGGGCATGCAGGAAACACCGCACCGTCGGCGGTGGACTCCCATGCCTCGGTCAGGCCAAGCGTGAAAATCAGGACCGAGGCCTGCGTGAATGCTGTGCGCACCGCACGCAGGTGCTGGGCGCGCAGGGTGTCGAACTCGCGATGCGAGCGCGCCTTGAAGCGCAGGCCCGGGCGATACGGGTCGATGATGTATGGCGATTCTTCCCAGCGATCTTCCGCCGGACTGAATTCGCCGAGTGCACGCAGCAGCAATTGCAACAGCTGACGGGCTGTGTAGATGTTCCCGTAGGCGGCCGAGAAATTGCCGTAGCCCAGGTTCTCCGCCAGATGCGCGAAGGCCGGGTGCGGTCGCTCCGCTCGCAGGTACCGGAAGCCCGCGTCCTCGATCCACGGCACGATGTTGGCGGCAAAGCAGCTGCCGGCGGACATGATCCTGTCGCTGCGCTCCAGCAGCGGAGTCGGCCCCGTGTAGACAAGACGGGTATCGGGATTTCTCGCGACGCTGCGCGACCAGAAAGCGGTGTCCGGTTGGGTGGAATACGGATGCTTCATGGCGTCTGCGTTCCTGTCATTCCCGGGTCAGCGAGCGCAAGCACGGATTTCCACAGCAGTTCGCCATAGGCGGCATTTGCGTGGGTGGCATCCTCTGTCCAGTACTCGGGCAGCAGCGCCCCGGCCTGATCCTGTGCTGCGGCGGGTGCCGGCACCAGCGTCACGCCGAGCGCCGCGCAGGTCTCGCGGCGCAGGTCGCCGATGATCCCGCGCAGCGCGCGCCGGACTCCGAACGCGGTGATGGGGATCGTGGCGGCATCGACGCCCCTGCGGGCTGCTGCATCCACGAAATGCTGCTCCTGGAGAATCCTGCTGCGCAGCGCTTCGCCATCCGGCATCGGTGGTGGCGGATCCGTGCAGATCAGGCTTGCAGGCCCGGCGCGCAGGATCGATCCGATCCGGGCAGACATGTCCTCCATCGTGTCGCGGAACAATTCGCGCACCGCCTCGGCGGGCACGTACACGCCGGTGTCGCCCGGATCCGGATCACTGCCGTCGTCCACGGCAATCCGGATCGGTGGCTTCGGTTCCAGCATGAAGCGGGCGTTGTGCTCGTTGCCGTTCCAGACCAGAACCACGTGTGCGCCAGGTGCCCGCTCGACGATGCGTGCCCAGTAATCCTGCGCTTGCGGAAGATGTCCGCCGGGGGCGAGCCCGATGAAGTCGTAGTCGATTTTCCTGTTGCGTCGCAGGAGCACGTTGCGGCCGAGGTGCAGCGCACCGCAGTGCGAGTGTCCGCACACCAGTATCCGCGGTGCCGGGGTTTCTGTGACAGAGGGCGTGGACATGAACGGCGTGCTCCTGCGAGTCCGGCGTGAAGGGCTGCAATGCGCCGTCCCGCGCCTCAGCGGGCGATTGTAGCTTCTGGCCCGTTCTGCCGGACCAGTTCCATCAGGGCGCACACGCAGGCCAGATCCTGCAGTGCATTGCCGACGGATTTGAACACCGTGCGGCCGTGCCGTGTTGCGGGTGATGAGGGGGCGTCGAGCAGCAACTCGCCCAACTCCTGTGGATCCTTGCGGCAATCCAGCAGGCCGGCAGCGCGTGCGCGGTGGAATTCACCCGCCTCCTGCAGGCAGGCGGCGCGCTGGTCCACCACGACGCGTGCCTGCGCGATCAGTGCCGGTGGCAACTCGCAGCCCTGCGGCGTGAAGGAGCCCACGGCGTTCACGTGGGCTTCGGGGTGGAGCTCATCGAGTTCGAACAAGGGCTCCTGCGCGGTGGTGGCCGTGGCCACCAGTGTCGCTCTGGCCAGGTCGCTGCGTTGTGCCGTCCTCACGGGAATGCCGAGAGCTTCGCTCCAGTGGCTGCAAAATGCTGCGGTACGCGCCGGGTCGCGTCCGAAGACCAGCGCCTCCCGCAGCGGTCGCACGCAGTGGATCGCCTCGAGTTGGGTGGCGGCCTGCGCGCCGGCGCCGAAGAGCGCGAGCGTGTCGGCTCCCTGCGGTGCCAGCAGGCGCGTGGCCAGGCCGGAGGCCGCTCCGGTGCGCAGCGCGGTGACAGATTCGGCGTGAATGCGCGCGCAGGGCGCACCGGTGCGTGCGTCGAAGGCCTCGATCAGGCCGTGGATGGTCTCCAGTCCGCGAGTGCGGTTTTCCGGGCATACGCTCACGATTTTCACGCTGGCCCAGCGCCAGCCCGGCATGGACGCGGGCATCACCAGCAGGCGCGAGCCTTGGTCCTGCAGCGCGATGCTGCTGCGCACCGGCGCTTGTGCCTGTCCCGAGGATATGGCGCGGAAGGCCTCTTCCATGGCGGCGATCACGCGCGGCATGGGCAGCAGCGCACGCACGCGCGCGTCGTCGAAGATCTCGATGTGTTCGGCACTCATCGCAGCAGGAAACCTCCGCCCAGCGTGTCTTCGGGGTCGAGCCAGAATTCGCTGCGGCCCGTGAGCGCGGCGCGTCCTGATACCTCGGGCACGATGGCCTCGTGAGGGCCGAATCGCATGCGTTCCACCGCGCGGACTCCGAAGACGCTGCCCACCAGGCTTTCGATGCGGATCTCCTCGCCGATTGCCAGTTCGCCGCGGGCCACATGGATTGCGGCACGTCCCGACACACCCGTGCCCGTGGGGCTGCGGTCCACCTCACCGTCGGCGAAGACGCAGCAGTTGCGGCTGTGGTTCGAGGGATCCTGTGGTGGCGCCACGAAGATGGTGCCGTAGAGGAAGGAGAGATCGGCTTCGGCCGGATGTTCCACCGGGAACTGTGTCATCACGGCATGCTTTATCGCGCTCCCCAGTTCGATGATGCGGCGGTACTCCTCCGCCACCAGCTGCAGCCCGAGCGTGGTGGCATCGACATAGGCATAGAAGGCGCCGCCGAAGGCGAGGTCGAAGCGCAACGTGCCCACGCCGGGCACGTCGGCGGTCGCATCGCGCAGTGCGAGGAAGGAAGGCACGTTGCGGAAGCACACCCGCGTGACGCGGCTGCCGGTGCACTGCGCCACCGCAACGATGCGCCCTGCGGGTGCGTCGATGCGGATCTCCTGGCCGGCGAGTTCCGCGGGCAACACGCCGGTTTCGAACAGGGCCGTGACCACGGCGATGATCCCGTGCCCGCACATCGAGCTATAGCCCTCGTTGTGCAGGAACAGCACGCCGAAGTGGGCATCGGGGGTGTCGGGCGGCAGCACGATGCAACCGTACATATCGGCGTGTCCGCGCGGCTCCCACATCAGCGCGCGGCGGTAGTTGTCCAGGCGCTCGAGCGCGTCGCGCCGGCGCGAGAGCACCGAGCTCCCGACGGGCGTGGGCATGCCGGCGAGCAGGATCCGCAGGGGCTCGCCGCCGGTGTGCGCATCGAGCACGGTGATGCGTTCGATACCCGCGGGCGGTTGCCAGCCGATCGCAGCTGTGAGTGCGGCGGGGAAGCGGATGTCTTTCATTGTGGGTCCTCTCCGCACCACTGCGTGGCAGGGCTGCGGGTACGCGGGTGCTCGAGTGGCTGCAGATCGGCGTGGACGATAATCCGCCGCCGCGCGGCACGGAAGGGCCGGCCTGCGTTGACGCGAATCAATCCCTTGCAACTTGAATCTGCCGGTCATGCACGGAAGGCTGTCATCCGCGTGCTGCGCGCCTAGAATACGCGCCTATCCCGCAGTTCCACACGAGGACCCCGCGCCGATGACCGCATCGCCCAACCGCATGTTCCGCCCCAACCATTTCAAGCTCGGCACCTTCTCGACCAACTGCTCCGGCGGCATGACGGTCACGAAGATTCCGGAGAGATGGGATGCCACCTGGGACAGCAACCTGGCGGTGGCGCGGCTGCTTGATGACGCGGGCATCGACTTCATGCTGCCGATTGCGCGCTGGATCGGTTACGGGGGTGAAACCAACTTCCACGGCTATGTGCTGGAGACCATGACCTGGGCCTCCGCGCTGCTGGCCTCGACCAGCCGCATCAGCGTCTTCGCCACCATGCACACCGTGGTCAACCACCCTGTGGTCATCGCCAAGCAGATTGCGACCATCGACCAGATCGGCAAGGGCCGTGCGGGCCTGAACATCGTTGCCGGCTGGAACAAGCCCGAGTACGAGGCACTCGGACAGGTACTCCCGGATGACCACGAAACCCGCTACGCCTACGCGCAGGAATGGTTCGACGTGGTCCGCAAGCTCTGGACGGAGCAGGGACGCTTCGACTGGGAAGGCCATTTCTGGAAGCTGAAGGACGTACACAGCGATCCGAAGCCCTTCGCCGGACAGCCGCCGATCATCAACGCGGCGGGCTCGGGCCTGGGGCGCGAGTTCGCCACGCGCAACGCCAACTTCCTGTTCACGCCCGCCATCGATCTCGCGCGTACTACCGAGGAAGTGCAGGAACTCAAGCAGCAGGCACGCGCCAGTGGCCGCGAGGTGGACGTGCTGACCTTCTCGCACGTGGTTTGCCGCCCCACCGAGAAGGAGGCGCGCGATTACTGCGATTATTTCTTCGGCCAGAACACCGACTGGGCCGCCACCGACAACCTTGTACGGCTGCAGTTCGCGCATGCCCACAGCTTCCCTCACGATCTGCTCGCGCTGATCCGGGATCGCATGGCGATGGGTCACGGCGGCTTCCCGCTGATCGGCACGCCCGAGCAGGTTGCCGATGGCATCTGCCAGTTGCATGAGGCGGGGCTCGGCGGAACCACGCTCTCCTTCGTTGATTACACCAAGGAGTTCCCGTACTTCCGCGATAACGTCCTGCCGATCCTCGAGGCGCGGGGATTGCGGCAGCCGGGCTGAGGAACGTCTGTCGCAGTGGCGACATCTCCCGGCTGGAGCGTGCCGTGCCCCCGGTTCAGCCGGCGATCTGGCTCCAGTTGTCGATCAGGTGAGCGGCGCTGCGCGCCGCCAGCGCGTGCACGGTGAAGGTGGGGTTCACTGCACCACTGGTGGGGAAGAGGCTGGAGCCGGCCACGAAGAGGTTGCCGACCCCGTGCACGGTACCGAAGGCGTCGGTCACCGAGGCGGCCGGGTCCTTGCCCATGATGGTTCCACCCATGTTGTGCATGGGCCCGATATTCCCCGCCCAGGCTTCTTTCGCGCCGCCGGCTTTGAGCACGGCGATGCCTTCGTCCCGGGCATGGTTCCAGAGCGCGACAGATGCCTCCGAACTGCTGTGGTTTACCGTGGCGAGCAGCAGGCCGCGCGCATCCGTCTTGCCGTCCAGCGTCACGCGGTTGTCTGCCAGCGGTGCGTCTTCCACCACGCCGGTCATCATCGCGAAGCCCCGCGCCGCGCGCTTCATGAAGTCATCCAGCGCAGGGCCGTAGAGATCCACGCGGCTCATCGCGATGCCCAGCAGGTCGTTGGGTTTCATCGCCTGCGCGATCAGCCACTGATAACTGCCGAAGGGCCCGCCGTCGCGCACTTTGGCATAGCCGTCCTGGTTGAGCAGTTGCCCGCCGGTGGCGCCCATGTGCGGCTGCGTGTCTTCGTCCCACAGGCCGAAAACGGGGCAGGCGAGGTGGATCATGACGTAACGGCCGAGTTGGTCCGATGCGTTCCCGATGCCGCCCGGCGAGCGCCCGCGCGAAGCAAGCAGCAGGCGCGAATTCTGGATGGTGGAGGCCGCGACAATCACGATCGCTGCCTCGGTGGTCTGGCGCGCGCCGGATTCATCGAGCCAGGCGACGCCGGTGGCGCGCGTGCCGGAAGCGTCCTGGAGGATCTCGACCACTTCCGCGCGATTTTTCAGCACGGCGCCCGCCGCAAGGGCGCGGGGGAGGTAGGTGACCAAGGGGTTCGCCAGCGCACCGATCGGGCAGCCGGCATCGCACCAGCCGTCCCAGATGCAGGCCTTGCGCTCTCCCTCGGACGCGGTGCGGATGGCCAGAGGAATGGGTGAGGTCTTACGCCCCATCGCGGTAAAGCCGCGGCGGATGACATCTCCGTGCGGAAACACCGGCACCGGCGCCTGGGTATAGGGCGCACCTGCAGGGCGCCACACTTCCTGCGTGTGGTCGCCCGAGACGCCCACCTCCTGCTGGATCGTGTCGTACCAGGGCTGCAGATCGGCGTATCCGATGGGCCAGTCGTGGTGGCGCTGGTGGCTGCTCGCCTCGTTGAAGTCTTCCGGGTGCAGACGTGGCCAGACGGCGTAGTGATGCACTGCCGCGCCGCCCGTTCCCCAGCCGGTGTTGTAGTTGTGGCCGACGGGTTGGGCGCCTGTCTCGATCACGGCTGATCCACCCCACTTGAGCCGGCGTCCCCAGAGGCCGTTGCTCACGAGGTCCTGCGTGCCGCGTGCGGGCCCGGCTTCCAGTATCAGCACGCGTTTGCCCGCCTCGGCGAGCTTTGCCGCCATCAGGCTCCCCGCAGCGCCCGAGCCCACGATCACCGCATCGAAACGATCTGTCATGACCAGTCTCCCGCGGGTTCGATGTGTGCCATATAGGGGACGCCGAGGCGCTCGAATCCGCCGCGTGTGCCATAGGCCACGTCAACAGCATCAGCCCTCAGCACGAAGTAGAAAAACGGCGCCGGTGCCGCCGCCCATGCGGTGGGCTTGCCTGCGGCGATGTCGCCCACGAGTGCGGCGACGGATGCTGCATCCAGCGCCTCGATCGCCTTGCCGAAGGTCTGCTTCGACCAGACCTGTGCTGCTGCCAGTGCGGGCAGGTAGAAATCGGCGTAGGGCGCAGGAACGCCAAGGTATCTCAGCATCAGCATCGCCTGCTCGGGCGGCGCTGACAGTTGTGTTTCGAGGTAGTCGGCAAAGCCTGCGGCGCCAGCGCCTGGCGCGAGGGCATCCGCGAGTGCCTGGAAAGCGGCTCTGGCCGAGGCATCAAGCACCGTCTCCGGTGCCTGCGCAGGTGGCGCGGTAGCGGTGATGGAGGCCGCAGGTTCCTTGCCGCATCCGGCAAGTCCCGTGGCAATGCCGAGTCCGGCGGCGCCAAGGAGGATGAAGTCACGTCTGTCCACGTTTTGGTTCCCCCGGAAATGAAATCGCCGGCGTGACCCCGCGAAGGATCACGCCGGCGTTGGAGGCTATCAGAAGCTGTAACGCACGCCCACGGAGTAGAGACGCGGGTTGCGGTACGAGACCTCGTTGCAACCGCAGAGGTTGGCGAGGTCGTAGCCCTGCAGGCCCGCGCGCTCGTCGCTCAGGTTGCGGCCGGCCAGCGTGACCTGCCAGTCCTCTTCGGGGCTGACCCATGCAACGCTTGCGTTGTACATCACGTAAGCGTCGAACTTGTCTGCCGCGAAGTTCCGCAGGTTGTAGAAGAACTCGTCGGAGTAGGAGAAATCACCCTGTACCGACATCGTTCCGCCCAGTGCCTGCCACTCGTAGCGCACGAGGCCGGAGGCCTGGTACTCGGGGGTGTAGGTGGGCTTCACGTCCAGCGTCACGTCCTGCGAGGTGAGCGAGAGCGGAACCTTCTGCACTTCGGCATCCGTCCAGGAACCGCCGATCATGATGTCCCAGCCCTCGGCGGGCGACATCTGCAGCGAGAGTTCCGCGCCGGTCGTCTCTGCGTCGCGGTTGATCACCACGCCACCGACGCCGGTGAACAGGAAGGCCTGGTAGTCGCTGTAGTCGTAATAGAACGCAGCACCGTTCAGGCGGGCGAGGCCGTCCATCAGGGTGGCCTTGAAACCGCCCTCGAAGCTCACCAGGACTTCTTCGTCGTAGGGCAGGCCGGCGTTGCCGACCTTGGCGTAGTTGCCGATCAGCGGGGCGTTGAAGCTGCCTGCCTTCACGCCGCGGTTGATGCCCGCGTAGAGCAGCAGATCGTCGGTCATGTGGTAGTCGAGCTGGATCTTGCCCGCCCACAGGTCGTCAGAGGTGCTGTCGGAGTAGGCACCCAGAGGACCGCTGGGGACGATGTCGCCCTCCACGTTCACGACATACACACCCTGATGCACCTCGGTGGGGCTGGTGGATGCGTAGAAGCCGTTGGTCATGTCGTAGTCTTTGTCTTCCCGCATCACGCGCAGACCCGTGATCAGCGTCAGCTGGTCGGTGAGGTCGTATTCGAGCTGGCCGAAGGCGGAGTAGGACTCGGTCTTCAGTTTGGCGTCGACGCCGATGTCGGTGCCCACGCCCATGGGCAGGATCGCGCCCTCGAGGATGCTGCCGATGGGAATCTTCAGGCCGTTGATCGAATCGATGTCGATGCTGAGGTAGTAGAGACCTGCCACCCAGCGCATGGAATCGGATTCGCCGTTCAGGCGGAACTCCTGCGTGAAGCTGTTTGCGTCCATGGCAGCGTAGTTGCCGAGCTGGTTGACCGGCGCCGCGTCCACGTCGATCGACATGAACTTCTCGTAGTCCTTGTAGTCGGTGATCGAGGTGAAGCTCATGCCGTCGGAGATGTCCCAGCTGACCGTGCCTGCAAGGCCCCAGGTATCGAGGTAGAAGGCATCTTCAAAAGCGAGGTCGCTGGAGGTGCGCAGCCCGTCTCCGTCCGGATCTTTGTAGCCGAAGAAGTCGCCGCCGGCGCGCGGGCGCGGTCCGGCGTTGATCAGGAAGCCGAGGTCGGCCGGGTCCCGGCCGTTGTCCGTACCGTCAGCCGCGATGCTCTGGCGCGTTTCGTTCGGGCCGATGTTGATGACGTTGATCAGTTCGCCCTGACCGCCCGATCCGTTGTAGATCCCGATTACCGGGATCGACTGGTAGGGGCCGGTCGAGAGATCGCTGTTGGCGATGTTGCCGCGCAACTCGACCCGGACGTCTTCGCTCACGTCGAAGTCGAGGATGCCGCGGGCAGCCTTGGTGTCGTCGTCGGCCATGTCAGCGCCTGAGCCCGCACCGGGCGAGCCGCCGACCGCGCGGAAGGGGTACTCGTTCTCCAGGTAGGGATCCTGGTTGTGGTAGAGGATCGCCACGCGACCGGCCACGCCGTCGGTGATCGGGCCGCCCACGGCTGCCTGCACGGTCATGTCCTTGGCGTCGCTCGGGCTGTCGAACTGGCCGTAGTTCAGGTCGACGTAGCCTTCCATCTCCTCGGTGTTGGGCTTGTTCGAGATGTAGTGGATCAGGCCGCCCGTGGCATTACGGCCGAAGAGGGTGCCTTGGGGGCCTTTGAGGATTTCAACGCGCTCGACGTCGAAGAGCGCGAAAGTCTGGGCCTGCGAGGAGGAGATGTAGCCCTCGTCGAGGTAGACGGCGTTGGGTGCTTCCACCACGTCGTTGAAGTCGTTCTGGGTAACGCCGCGGATGGTGAACTGGGTGTTCTGGCCGGCGAGGCTGCCGCCGATGTGCACGCCGGGCGTGAATGCCGCGATGTCCACGCTCTGCTTGATGCCGAGCGCTTGCATCTGGGTGCCGGTGAAGGAGCTCACCGATATGCCTACGTCCTGGAGGTTCTGCTCCCGCTTCTGGGCCGTAACAGTGATTTCTTCGAGCACGCTGTCGGCGAGCGCCGCGTTGCCGACGAGTACGCCCGCGGCCGCAATGGCCAAGGCGAGCGGTGCGCGACGCGAGATGGCTCGGCGCGCGGTGGTGGTCTTCTGCATGGTGTCGCTCCTCCGGTTCTAGTAGTAAAGGCTTTCAGACTCGGGAATCCTATCCCACGGGAAGCACGTCCTGCGACCCGAAATTTCCGGGCCCTCTTCCGCAAATCGAGAATAGCCAGCGTCCTCTCGAAGTTCAATAGACTTTCTATTGAACTTCAATGAACCATCGGTGTAGGCTTTTGCCGCTGCGATGCCCCCACCCCATTTTTTGCGAAGGAAAGTCCCCTGATGCGATCCATCCACCTCGACCTCCTCGGCACCGAGACCCGCTTCATTGACACGGGCAAGTACTGCTCCCGGGTCATCTCCGGCCGCGGCCAGGGTGAGCACCTGTTCCTGATGCACGGTGGCGGCGGTCATGCCGAAACCTACTCGCGCAACCTGGTCGCGCTGTCCAAGGCCTGCCAGCCGCACGCCTTCGACTACATATGGCACGGTATGTCCTCCAAGCCGGTGTACTCGAACGCCGGCCCCACGGAAAAAGGGCACTGGCTCTCGCAGTTCACCGACCAGTTGCTGAACCTGATGGATCACATGGGCATCGAGAAAGCGGCGGTCGAGGGGGAGTCCCTCGGCGGCTGGATCGCGCTCGACATGGCCATCAATCACCCGGACCGCACATCCAAGCTGATCCTGAACACGGCGTGGGGCATGCACCTCGATCCCTCCAAAGTGCATGAGGGCGCGAGCGACCTGAAAGCGCTGCGCGAGACCTCCGTGAACGCGCTGATGAACCCCACCCGCGAACTGCTGCGCAAGCGGCTCGACTGGCTGATGCCGCTCGGCGGCGTTACCGATGAACTGGTGGAGCTGCGGCTCGCGCTCTGGCAGGACGAGGAAACCCGCAACGCCCTGCTCGAGTACTACGAGCGCCTCTTCGCCGACAACATCGGAGAGTTCTATTTCAACGAGGAGCAGATCCGCACGATCCGCTGCCCGACGCTCGTGCTCTGGACCGACAAGAACCCGATCCATGGCACCGACGCCGCCGACCGTCTCGAGGAGATCATCCCGGGTTCGACCAAGCACGTGATGAAGGGCTGTGCCCACTGGCCGCAGTGGGAGCGTCCCGAAGAGCACGACACCGTCGTCTGCGATTTCATGCGTTCCTGATACCGCAATCACCGATAACACCGAGGACCGCCAGAATGAACGAAGCCGTACCTCCGAAGCGCCGCGCAGCACGCACGCGCGTCAACACGATCAGCAACAGCCGCACCAACGACCAGAAGACCCAGAGCCAGTACCAGCCCTACAAGGACGCGGCATGGGGTTTCATCAACCACTGGTACCCCGCGCTCTTCAGCGGTGAACTCGCCGAGGACCAGGTCGAGGGCATCCAGATCTGCGGCATCCCGATCGTGCTGCGCCGTGTCGACGGGCGCGTGCTCGCGCTGAAAGACCAGTGCGTGCACCGTGGAGTGCGGCTCTCGGCGAAGCCCATGTGCTTCAACAAGAAGACCATCAGCTGCTGGTACCACGGTTTCACCTTCGATCTCGAGACCGGTGGCCTCACCACCATCGTGGGCAACCCCGATGACAAGCTGATCGGCACCACCGGCATCACCACCTACCCGGTGGAGGAAATCTCGGGAATGATCTTCGTGTTCGTGCGCGAAGACGATTTCCCCGACGAGGACGTGCCTCCGCTCGCCAGCGATCTCCCCGTGCGTTTCCCGCAAAGCAGCGAGCGCTTCCCGCACCCGCTGTGGCCGGCGGCGCCCGGCCTGATGGACGAGAACGCAGTGGCGCTCGGCATGCATCGCACCGGCGACTGCAACTGGCGCATCGCCTGCGAGAACGGCTTCGACAACGCCCACATCCTGGTCCACCAGGACAACACCATCGTGCAGGCCATGAACTGGGTGCTGCCGCTCGGCATCCGCCCGGCGAGCGATGACTGCATCACGCTGATCGAGGACGAAAACGGCCCGAAGGGCCTGATGCAGTGGCTCTTCACCGACCGCTGGGAACCCATCCTCGAGAACAAGGAACTGGACGCGAAGGTCGAGGGCCTGAACGGCCGTTTCTACCGCACCTCCGTGGTGCTGCCCGGCGTGCTCATGGTCGAGAACTGGCCCGAAGAGCACATCGTGCAGTACGAGTGGTACGTGCCCATCACCGACGACACCTACGAGTACTGGGAAGTGCTGGTGAAGGTCTGTCCGACGGAGGAAGAGCGCAAGAAATTCGAGTACCGCTACGAGCGCGTCTTCAAGCCGCTCTGCCTGCACGGCTTCAACGACTGCGACCTTTACGCGCGGGAGGCCATGCACGAGTTCTATGCCGACGGCACGGGCTGGGACAACGAGCAACTCGTTGCCACCGACGTTTCGCCCATCACCTGGCGCAAGGTGGCCTCGCGCTACAACCGCGGCATCGCAAAGCCGGGCAAGGGCGTCGACGGCGCGACCAAGACCTCGAGCATCCGTCTGCGCCGTATCTCGGACGGTGACGCGCCGGGCTATCGCGTGAAGAAGATCGAGGACTGAGACGGTGGGTTCTGACTGCTCCGTGTCATTGCGCTTCGCTGATGGCGTGGAGCAGCGGTTTTCCGTTCAGCCCGGGCAGAGCGTGCTGGAGGCGGCGCTCGCTGCCGGCGCACCGGTTCTCAACCAATGCCGCAGCGGCAGTTGTGGCTCCTGCGTGGCGCGCCTCGCACAAGGCGACGCAAGGATGCGCAGCGGCGCGGCGAGCTCGCTTCTGCCGGGCGAGCAGGCGCAGGGGCAGCGACTGCTCTGTCTCACCGAGGCACACGCCGACAGCACCTTCGAGTTCGCCTACGACAGCCAGACCGCCGCTGGCGGTCCTGTCAGCGCCAGCGCTTTCGTCGATGCCATAGAGCGCATCGCGCCGGATGCGGTGCGGCTCAAGCTCGAGCTCGCCGAAGGCGACTGGTTCGATTTCCAGCCCGGGCAGTTCATCGAACTCACGGTGCCCGGCACAGATGCCAGGCGCCGCTACTCCATGGCTTCCTCTCCCGCAGACCTGCCCTCGCTGGAACTGCTGGTGCGGCTGCTTCCCTCGGGAGCCATGTCCGATTACCTGCGCGACCGCGCCAGTGTGGACGACGTGATTTCGCTCACCGGGCCCTACGGTGCGTTTTTCCTGCGCCCGAAGGTGAAAGCCCCGCACATCATGATCGCTGGCGGCACAGGCCTCGCGCCGATGATGTCGATGCTGGACGCCATCCGCGCGCGGCCGGGCATCAAACCTCCCGTGCTGCTCAGTTTCGGTTGCGCCACGCCGGAGGGCTTGTTCAACCTCGAGGAACTCGAACTCCGCTCGCACTGGATGCCCGCCCTGCAGGCGCGTATTTCCGTGGATGCGGGCGATCCGGGCGCGGGCTGGCGCATCGGCAATCCGGTGCAGGCGATCACGGCCGAAGACATCCGTGACCCCGCAGGTGTCGCGTATCTGTGCGGGCCGCCGGGCATGGTCCGTGCGGCGCGCGAGCATCTGGAGCGGCTCGGGCTCGATCCGGCCAACATTCACGCGGAGCAGTTCGTCGCCAGCGAGTGATGCTTTCGCCTTTCGCAAAACGTCCCGACAACGACAACAGGGGAGAAAAAGCAATGGGAGTTTCGGCACTGGGTTACGTGGCCCTCAATGTCTCGCAACCGGCCCGCTGGGTCGAGTTCGCTACCGGGCTCTTCGGGGTCGAAGTGCGCAAACGCGCCAAGGGCAAGGCCCTCGACCTGCGCATCGACGAGCGCCATCACCGCTTCAGCCTTTACCCGTCCAAGACCGATTCGGTGGCCGCGCTCGGTTGGGAAGTGGCGACCATGACGGAACTCGATGCACTCGCAGAGGCGCTGCGCGCCGAAGGCATCACGGTGAAGGCGGGCAGTGCGGAACTCTGCGAGGAGCGCAAGGTGCGTGCGCTCTACAGTTTCCATGAGCCCCATATCGGCGTGGCCACCGAGATTTTCTACGGCGCACTGGTATCGAACACCCCATGGGTGCCGAGCCGCGGTGTCTCCGGCTACAACACGGGTTCCGGGCTTGGTCTGGGGCATATCGTGTACTGGGTGAAGGACATGGCTGCCACCACCGCTTTCTACGAGCGTGTGATGGGTTTCAGCATTTCCGACACCATCGCCTGGGACGACAACGACGCGATCTTCATGCACTGCAATCCGCGGCACCACACGCTCGCGCTGGTGGCAGAGGCCCCGGGACGCCCCGGCGGCAAGCTGAACCACATCATGCTCGAGGCACGCACTCTGGATGACGTGGGCTACGGCTTCGATATCGCCAAGGACATGAACATCCCGATGATCTTCGAGATGGGCAAGCACACCAACGACCACATGCAGTCCTTCTACGTGGTCACGCCCTCCGGCTTCGGCATGGAGTACGGCTTTGGTGGCCGGCTGATCGGCGATGACTGGGAGATACGCCACTACGACCAGCCCATGCTCTGGGGCCACCGGCAGCCCAAATGAACGCCCCGGCAGATCCGGCGCGTCTCGGAGCCGCCCAGGCTGCAGCGGCCATCGCTGCGGGCCGGTTGGGCGCCGAGGAATTGCTGAAGGCGCTGCTTTCGCGCATTGATGCCCGTGATGGCGAAGTGCAGGCCTGGGCCTGCGTAGATGCGGAAGGCGCATGGTCGCAGGCGCGAGCTCTGGACCGCCGTGGGCCCGTGGGTCCCCTGCACGGCGTGCCTGTGGGCATCAAGGACGTCATTGACGTTGCCGGCATTCCATCCGCCTACGGCAGCCCGGCGTTTGGCAAGAACATCCCCGGAGCCGATGCCGCCTGCGTGGCACGTCTGCGCCGGGCCGGTGCGCTTATCCTCGGCAAGACCGTCACTGCCGAATTTGCCACGTATCATCCCGGTCCCACCCGCAACCCGCGCAACCGGGAGCGCACGCCGGGCGGTTCCTCCAGCGGCTCCGCGGCTGCAGTGGCCGATTGCCAGGTGCCGCTCGCGCTGGGCACGCAGACTGCGGGTTCCGTGATCCGGCCGGCGAGTTTCTGCGGGATTTTCGGCTTCAAGCCGAGTTTCGGTCGTTACGACATCGCGGGCATGCTGCCGACTGCGCCCAGTCTGGACACGCTCGGCAGTTTTGCGCGCAGCGTCGAGGACATCGCTCTCCTCGATGCCGTGCTGGCCGACGAGGAGCAGATCGCGTTGCCAGAGCGGCGCGAAGTGCGCATAGGCATCTGTCGCAGCCCGGCATGGGAGCAGGCCTCGCCTGACATGCGCCACACTCTCGAGGCCGCAGGCCTGCTGCTGTCGCAGGCCGGGTGGCGCGTCGAGGAAGTCAGCATGGGCGCTGCCTTCGAGCGGCTCGCCGCTGCGCAGGCCGTGCTGCATCGCCACGAATCCTACCGCTGCCTCGGCGTGATCCGCAGGGCCCATGCGGATCTGGTGAGCGAGGTCTTCCGCAATTTCATCGACGCCGGCGAGCGCGTCACGCCCGAGGAATACGCCGAGGCACTCGCGACGCAGGCCGCGTGCAGGGCGGAACTCGACGCCATGCTCCCTCCCGACACGCTGTGGCTCACGCCCGGTGCGCCCGGCGTGGCGCCCGAAGGCATCGCCGCCACCGGCGATCCGGCATTCAGCCGCATATGGACCGCGCTCGGTGTGCCCTGCCTCGGATTTCCTGCGGCGCTCGATGCCGCCGGCATGCCGCTCGGGTTGCAGTGGATCGCCCGGCGCGGCGCTGATCGCGCGCTGCTCTCTGCGGCCGCTGAACTCTGCCTCGTGCTCGGCGCGGGCCGTCGCATATCCTTTCCCGACTGATCGCACCTTCCAGGAGACTCCATGGAACCGACCGTCCAGAATCCGCTGAGCGCCGAGCAGCAGGCCCACTACGAGGCGGCCTGTGAACGGCTCGATCCGGAGCGCCTGAAGCGGCTGCTCTTCGACATCACCAACATCCACAGTCCCACGGGCGCCACGCGGCAGGTCTGCGAGTTCCTCGCCGATCACATGCAGAGCGTCGGTCTCAAATCCCGCTACCACCCGATGAGCGAGATTTCGGGCAACGTGCTTGGCGAGAAGCGCGGTTCCGGTGGTGGCGCCACGCTGCTGCTCTACGCGCCCATCGACACTCACCTCGAGGGCGATGCAACGGATTTCCCGTGGGCTGGCCCCAAGCAGTACGTCGACCTCAAGCCCGAGGCGAAGCAGGTCGGGGACTGGATCTACGGACTCGGCTCCTCGAACCCCAAGGCCATGGTGGCCACGCTGACAGAGATCAGCACCGCGCTGATCGAGGCGGGCATTCCGCTGAAGGGAGACCTGAACCTCGGCTTTGCCGACGGCGGCATGCCGGTGACCATTCCGCAGCGCCACAACGCGGGCATGTCCAATGGCGTTCACCATCTGCTGAACCGCGGCATGGCGCCGGATTTCGCCATCATCATGAAGCCCTGGAACTGGGTCTATCACGAGGAACCCGGCATGGGCTGGTTCCGCGTGACGGTGAAGGGCACGCTGGGCTACGCGGGTGTGCCGCGCGGCTTGCCGGAGTTCCGCAGTTCGGTGGTGCCGAGCGCAACGCTGATTCCCGAACTCGAGCAGTGGCTGATCGACTACGCCGAGCGCAACACATCGGGCATCATCCAGCCGCACGGATGGATCGCCGGCGTGCGCTCGGGATGGCCGGAGCGCCCGGCTTTCCCGTCCGCGGCCACCGAGATTTTCCTCGACGTGCGCATCAATCCGCGCACCACTCCCGGCGATGTCAAAGCGCAGTTCGCGGAGTTCATCGCGGCCTTCCGCGCACGGCATCCGGATATCGATCTCGACTGGGAGATGTACGGCTCTGCGCCCGGTGGCACCACGGATCCTTCCAACTGGATCATCCAGAGCGCGCGCCGCGGCTGGGAACACATCGAGGAGCGCGCTTACCCCAAACCCGACATGCTCGCCGGCCAGACGGACGGCGCTGCGCTGCGACGCCTCGGCGTGCCCACGGCCCGGATGGGATGGCCTTGGCCTGCGACGGGTTCGCCCGAACCCATCGCTGAAGGCCTGGGCGGCATGGGCGCCACCTACATCCCCGATCTCATCCCCTGTGCGCGCAAGATCATGTACTCGGTGATCGATACGCTTACGCGGTCGCGCGGGGAGATGGGTCTGTAATCGGGTAGCGCCCACGCTTCGCGCTACGTGGCCTCGCGTCTCGTGTTACGGCCCCCACGAGACCACGCACCGCGAAGCGCTCGATCCGGCTGTGTTGCGAATTCCTTGTGTAGGAGCGGGCCATGCCCGCGACAGAGGTTTTTGCAGGAACTGGCCATGCCCGCGACTCCCTGACAATGTGCCACCCGCGCTTCGGGCCGCAGGCCCTCCCTGTTCGCTCACGCCGCCGCACATCCCTGTGCGTCGGCTGCCTGCATCCGCTGGATCGTTCCCGACGATCCCGCGGCTGAAGGCCGCTCACCGGGAGAGCCTGCAGCCCGAAGCGCTCGAACTGTTGCTCTGACATGTAGGAGCGGGCCATGCCCGCGACGAAAGCGTCAGGTCGGGGGCGCGGCCCCCTCCTACGCAGGAGCGGGCCATGCCCGCGACGAAAGCCTGTGCAATCGACCCGCGGTCGCTCAGACCTCGATGACGAGTTTGCCGAAGTGCTGTCCGCGCGGCAGTGCCTCGTAGGCAAGTGCGGCCTCGTCGAAACCGAAGCGGGTATC
Source organism: uncultured Gammaproteobacteria bacterium (assembly GCA_903928015.1). Classification (GTDB taxonomy): domain Bacteria; phylum Pseudomonadota; class Gammaproteobacteria; order Pseudomonadales; family UBA5518; genus UBA5518. The sequence continues at coordinate 25,222 of CAIYPF010000115.1, forward strand.
GATCACTGGCTGTATGCCGTGCAGGTCGATGGCGCGGTTCATGGCGAGGAAATCCTCGCGATGTCCCACCGTGATGCCGCAGAGGCGGATGTGGCGGAACAGCATGTCGGGCACCGAGATTTTCGCTTCCAGCCCGGAAAGCACGCCGATCACGGAAATATGGCCGCCCACCGCCACGCAGCGCATCGACTGCGCGAGCGTGTCTGCGCCACCGAGTTCCACCACCAGGTCGACGCCGCGTCCGCCCGTGATCTCCTGCACACGTGAGCCCCAATCGGTGGTCTCGCGGTAATTCACCACGTGTGTGGCGCCGAGTGTGCGTGCACGTTCGAGTTTTTCATCGCTGCCGGAAATGACCGTGACCTCGGCCCCTGCCATCCGCGCGAATTGCATTGCGAAGGTGGCGACTCCGCCGGTGCCCTGCACCAGCACGTGTTGCCCCGGACGCAGATTGCCCTCGGTGAAGAGCGCCGACCATGCCGTTAGCGCGGCGCAGGGCAGCGTTGCTGCCTCGGCAAAATCGAGCGATACCGGCTTGTGTACCAGTGCTGTGGCGGGCAGGCAGATGTGCTCGGCCAGTACGCCGTCGTGCTCGCAGCCCAGCGATGCCGCATGGTTGCCCGCAGTGGCGGGCCCCGCCTGCCAGTCCGCGTAAAAGCAGCCGACGACAGCATCGCCTGCAGCGAAGCCCTGCACGCCCGGGCCCACGGCTTCTACCGTGCCCGCGCCATCGGAGAGCGGGATCACGCCGCGTTTGTTCGGGTAAAAGCCTGCGAGGATCCCGAGGTCACGGGAGTTGATGGAGGCGGCGCCCAGCCTGACGAGCACCTCGCCGGCACCCGGCACCGGAATGGACTCTTCTGCGCAGACCAGGCCTGCGGCACCACTTTCCTGCAGTCGGTAGGCTTTCATGCGCAGTTGCTCCTCAGAGGTCGTGGTTGAAGGCGGCCGCGTTGCGGGCCGATTCCTCGTAGATGCCGGTCATGATCGAGAGTGTCTGCGCAGCCTGCTCGGTGCGGTGGTCTATGTCGGAGAGCGCGCGCAGGTTCTTGGTGAGCATCTCGGCGCGGATCTTGGCGTACTCGTCGGTGATCTGCGTGCCGCGGGCGGTGATCTCGTAGACGAAGTTCTTGGTGCCCTTTTCCTTTTTCTTGCGCACCAGACCTTCGGATTCGAGCTTGCGCAAGCTGTACTGGATGTTGGGCATGTCGTCGCGGTTTATGAGCCTCGCGATGGTGGCCGTGCTCTTGGGACGGTCCTGCATGCGGATCACGTGCAGCATCACGTGCTCGCCGTACTTCAGGCCCGAGGAACCCGTGAGCTCGCCGATGGTGACGATCCAGCGCGCGAAGGCCTCCTGGAAACGGATCGCCGAGTACTCGAGTTCGGTGATGTTCAACTCGGTCTCGTCTTTCGCGAGATGCCAGTGGCGGTAGTAGCGCGATTCCATCCGGGCGGCCGCCTCAGAACACCGAGGGAACGGAGGCGAACAGCGCGTCTGCGGTGCGCGCCGGCGAGGGATAGGCCCGCTTGCTGTGACTCAGGCCGAGGTCCAGCAGCGTTTCGCAGAGCTTGAACGCCACGAGGCCGGGATTGAGCAGCGGCACTTCGAGGCGCTCGCTCAGCCACGCATGCGACTGGTGCATGGTGGTGGAGCCGAGGATCAGCACGTCGGCGCCGTCCTCGTCGATCGCGGCGCGGCACTCGCGCAGCAGTTTGTCGAAAACGATCTCTTCCTTGCCCGCCAGCAGTTCGGCGGTGTCGGGACGCGTACCGATGTGGCGGATGGAGGCGAGGCGGTCTTTCAGGCCTGTCTCGCGAGCGGTTTTCTCGTACATCCAGAACCACTCGGGCCACATCGTGACCACCGAGAAGCGCCGGCCGAGCATTGCGGCGGTGTGGAAGGAGCTGTGTGCAGGCCCCACCACGGGAATGCGGAGTCGCGAGCGCAGTGCGTTCAGCCCCGAATCGCTCATCGAGTTGATGCACACCGCTGCGTAGCCCTCTTCCTCGGCGGTGGCGCCGGCTTCGAGGACGAAGACATCGGAGAGCGCGCCCTCGTACTGCGAATCGAGGATCGCGGCGCCATTGCGCGTGCCGAAGAACTCCACGGAAACACCGGGCCGCAGCAGCTTGGGCGGGATCTGCGCGGCGAAGGCGGGCAGTGCTTCGGGCGGGATCGGGATCGGCAACAGCATCTTGATGCGCGTGCTGGCGGGCTCGCTCACGGGGCGGTCTCCTGGGTTGATTTCGTGGCGCTCCGGCGCGGCGTACACGAGCCGGATGAGGCGCCTAGACTAGCAGGCGGCACCCGCAAAACCAATGTGAACGCAGGCTGTGCGCAGTGCCGTTTCCGGGCGCTCTGGCGCGGTCATTCCGGGGTGCGCGGCGCTCGGGTCTCCGGCGTGACCGCAATGAAAACGGGCTCCAGTTGCTGCTCGCGCAGATAGGCGCTCATCTGCGCGCGGCGCTCGCCGTAGCGCTGCTCGAGGAGGGCCTCGGCTGCATGCGTGCGGGAGTCTGCGGCGGAGAACAGTTCGGCCGTGCCTTCCTGCCAGTCGCCAAGGAGATTGCCGTCCCAGTCACACGGCGCGAAGCGCAGCCGCGCGTCGTTGCGCAGACGCTTCACCTTGCCGAACTGAAGCGCGGTGCGCAGCCAGAGCCGCTCTTCGTGCCACACGTACCACACCGGCGTGAGCACTTCGCTTCCGTCACGCCGGCGCGTGGCGAGATTGATGCACTCGGCCTGCTCGTTCATGTGGAGGGCTCGTCGATGATGGCCACCGCGCGCGTCCAGCCGGCAGATGCGGCGCGGATCTTCACCGGGAAGCAGCTCACGGTGAACCCCGTGGCAGGCAGCGCCTCGAGGTTGTGGAGTTTCTCGAGATGGCAGTAGCCGATGTCGCGGCCGGCCTTGTGTCCTTCCCAGATGAGCCCCGCATTGCCGCTCTCGAGGTATTTCTCGCGGGTGTGGACGAAGGGCGCATCCCAGCTCCAGGCATCCGTGCCGGTCAGTCGAACGCCACGCTCGAGCAGGTAGAGCGTGGCCTCGTGTCCCATGCCGCATCCGGCCGAGACGTAATCGTTCTGGCCGTAGCGCGCGCCCGCGCTGGTGTTCACCACCACGATCTCCAGAGGGCTCAGGCTGTGACCGATGCGCGCGAGTTCCGCTTCCACATCTGCCGCCGTCACCACGTAGCCGTCCGGCAGGTGGCGGAAGTCGAGCTTCACGCCGGGCTGGAAACACCACTCGAGCGGAACCTCGTCGATGGTGATCGCGCGCTCGCCGTGGTTCATGGTGCTCGCGAAGTGATACGGCGCGTCGAGGTGCGTGCCGTTGTGCGTGATCAGCTCGATGCGTTCTATCGCCCAGGCCTCGCCGTCGGGAAGGTCTTCCTTGCGCAGTCCCGGAAAGAAGCCCGCGATCTCGGGAACGGAGCGCTGGTGGTCGATGTATTCGATGCGCGGACGGTAGGCCTCCGGGTCGGAGACCACATCGTTTTCGAGGAAGATCGAGATGTCGATGAAGCGGCGGGTCATGCTGGCGGCCGGGGTGTGTTCGGAGCTCCATTGTCCCGCCGTGCCCGGCCGGGGCCAAGGCAATCGGCCAAAAAAAACGGGGAGCAAGCTCCCCGAACAAGACAAGACCCCACAACGCTGAGCCTTACGTGAAAACGCTTGCGCGCGGATCACTTGCAGATCCGCCGCAGGAGCGCGCCATGCGCGCGCCAGGACGCTGCCCGCTGGTTCATAATCGCGCCCTACGCGGCCCCGTGCTGCCGCTCCCATACCGCGTTCAGGAGAGATCACATGACAGCTGGGCCGCTTGCGGGTCTCAGGGTGCTGGAGATGGGGCAGCTGCTGGCGGGTCCCTTCACGGGCGCGATCCTCGGCTATTTCGGGGCGGAGGTGATCAAGGTCGAGCCGCCGGGCGGGGATCCGATCCGCGGCTGGCGTGTACTCGATGACGAGGGCACCTCGTTCTGGTGGCGCAGCCTGGGCCGCAACAAGAAGTGCATCAGCCTTGATCTCCGCGAAGAGCAGGGCAGGGCGCTTGCGCGCAGGCTTGCCGGGCGTGCCGATGTGCTCATCGAGAACTTCAGCCCGGGCGTGATGGAGCGCTGGGGCATGGGGCCCCAGCAACTGCGCGAGATCAACCCCGGCCTCGTGTATGCGCGGATCTCGGGTTACGGGCAGGACGGGCCCTATGCGGGCCGTCCCGGTTTTGCCTCGGTTTGCGAGGGTCTCAGCGGTTTCCGTTACCTGAACGGCCATCCGGGCGAGGCGCCTGTGCGCCCGAACCTCAGTATCGGCGACACCATCGCAGCCTTGCATGCCTCCCTCGGCATCATGATGGCCCTCCGTGCCCGTGATGCCACGCCCGGCGCCACCGGACAGGTGGTGGACGTTGCGCTCTACGAGTCGATGTTCAACCTCATGGAGGCCGTCATTCCCGAGTTTTCGGGTGCGGGTGTGGTACGCGAGCCGGCCGGCACTACGGTCACGGGCATCGTGCCCACCAATACCTATCGCTGCGCCGATGGCCGCTTCGTGGTGATCGGCGGCAATGGTGACTCGATCTTCCGCCGCCTGATGGACGGCATCGGCCGCTCCGATCTGGCCAGTGACCCCGAACTCGCGGTGAACGCCGGGCGCGTGCGTCGCGAACGGGAAATCGACGCCGCCATCGCCGCGTGGTGCGCGGCGCGGGAGTGCCCGGAGGTGCTGCGGGTCATGGAAGAACAACGTGTGCCGGCGGGTCCGATCTACAGCGTGCGCGACATGTTCTCCGATCCGCACTTCCGCGCCCGCGGTCTCTTCGAACAGGTCGAGATCAACGGCAAGCCACTGGAGATTCCCGCCCTGATGCCGCGCCTCGACGGCACCCCCGGCGGCACGCGCTGGCCCGGTGGCGGTGTGGGCAGCCACACCGACGAGGTGCTGCGCGATGTGCTGGGGATGGACGATGCGGAGATCGCCGGCCTGCGCTCGGCCGGCGTGGTCTGAGCGGGATCAGTCGAGCCGCGGTACGCGGCACCAGTTCCAGCGCTCGACCAGCGGCCCCATCAGCTGCATGTTGCGCCGTGCCACGCCCCATGAGTGGCGCAGCAGCGCGAGCTCGCCCTGCGCGTCCAGACTCCCGGTTGCTGCGATCAGTGCGCGCCGCGCCGGTTCCAGCGAGTCATGTGCGCTGCCAAGGAGCTGCCGGATGCCTTCGAGTTCCAGCGCATCGGCCTGCGGGCCGAAGAGATGCAGCCGCTCCAGGTACCTGACCATCCCGGCAGCTCCGCTGGCCATGGTTGCCGCAAAGGGGTCCGTGACCTTCGGTGCCACGCCTTTCTCGAGTTGCGTGGCGAGTGTCTGGTAGAGCTCGCCTGCCTCGCTTCCTTCCACGATTGGCAGCGGCTCGGTGGGCTGTTCTTGCAGTCCATGCCACAGACCGATCGCCTCGCAGCAGGTGATGTCGCAGAGTGCCTGGTAGCCGAGGTTCAGCGCCACGGTGCTTTTCCAGTCGGGCCGGCGGGTGAGTCCAGGTATGGTCATCACCGAGCGAACCAGCTGGTGCACGAAGTAGTAGATCGCCTTCTGCCGGTCCAGCGTCACGCCGGCGCGCTCCGCGTAATGACGCACATAGGGCGTGAGGTCTCCGCCGCAGGAGGGCGTGAAGAAATCCCTCAGCCACAGGTTTCCGATGTCTTCCATCGGGTCGCCGTAGTGGGCCCACTCCCAGTCCACCACCGCGGTCACGCGGCCATCGAGGAACATGAAATTCCCCGGCCCCGTGTCGCCCTGCAGAAGCACGGTGCGCTCCACCGAACGCGGCACGTGGTTCAGCAGCCAGCGCTGCCCGAAGGCGGAGAGCACGCTGCTCGCGTCAGGGGCGAAGCGCGCGAGCCGCGGGTCCTCCACCGCGCGCAGCTCGAGCAGTGAATGCTCCTCGGGCGTTGCCGGCATCTCGAAACCGGGCAGGTCCAGGGCGTGGACGTCGATGCGGTGGAGATCGGCGAGGATCTCCATGAAATGCAGCATCACCGCGTGCTGCTCCTCGCGGGGGGCATTGTTCAGGTCTGCCCGTCCCGGCTCGAAGGACTGTATTGCCACGCAGTGCTCGTCGTTCCATCCCAGTATCTTCTGGGTGGGGATGGTCGTGCTGGAGGCGAGCCAGCTGATCAGCGAGGTTTCCCGCGAGAGATTGCGCGAGTAGGGCTTGCCTGCCGCGCTGGCACGGTCGATGCGCAGGAACAGGTCGCGCGGTCCGCCGGGGGCTGCGAGCTGCGCTCGCCAGGCTTCCCTGCGCACCACCATGCGTTCGGGTGTGCTGACCGGTCCGCCGCCCACCTGTTCGATCCAGGGCAGGGCGGAGGGAGGGAAAACGAGGCCGGCGTCGGGGTTGTTCACGGTGGTGCTTCGCTCCGTACAGGGGAGGTTCAGGTGGATGCATGCGCTCTGGCAGGGTGCGTGCCGGTTGGCGCCGGCGCTGGTCTGCCGTGGGCGATTCTAGTCCGGGAGGCAGTGCCCCGGGCGGTGTTGTTCCCGGGACTCGGCCGGGATTTGCCGTGCGCGGGCCCATCGGTTAAAAGTCTCCCCGGAAAGCTCTACTGCCTTTCCCGTCCCCGAGGAGTCACGGTCCCTTGATCCATCCCCTGCGCACGAAGGAACCGGCGCGGACATACACGGACGGACCCGGCACGCGCCGTGGCCGTGTGATGCGCCATGTCTGATTCTCCATTGAGGGGCTTGTTGCGCTGGTGGTCGGATCTCCGGGCTGGTGCAGCCGACTCCGGGCCAGCGCTCACCGGGCCGCTGATGCCGCAGTCCGTGCAGATCGCGGCTCAGCTCCGTTATGCCGGCCTCTTGCGCCTGCGTGCTGTTTCCATTGGCGTGATCCTGGTCGTTTGCATCGGCACTCCCTTGCGATTTGCCGTTGCTGAATTCCGCCAGGAGCGCGGGGATCTCGTGCTTGAAAGCGAGTTGCAGGCGCGCGCGCTGCGGCACTTCGTGCTGGAGCATCCCGGTCAGCCCGAGGCCCTCGCCAACCAGTTGGACAAGCTGACCCCCGAGGCCAGCCGCAGCCGCACCCTGCGCATGCTGCGGCTCGGACATGGTGATGTGTTGCGTGCGGGGCCCGAGTTGCTCGCCCCGGTGCTCAGCGAACAGGTCCCGATACGCCGGGCCGATGGCAGCATTGTGGGAGAGCTCAGTCTCTCGCGTTCCATGTTCTGGCAGATTCCCGGGATACTGGTGGCGATACTCGCCGGCATCTGCCTGGCGATGTTTCTGGTTCGGCAACTGAACCAGCAGGTCTTTGCACGCTGGATCCGTGCGGAACTCGCCCAGCGTCTCTCCCAGGAGAGGCTCGCCGATATTGCCGCTGCCTCCTCCGACTGGTTCTGGGAGCAGAACACGAGCTTCCGCTACACCCTGAATACCCTCGATGAGCCCGGCATGCCGCGCGGGCTGAGCATGCTCGGGCGACAGATCTGGGACGTGCTGCCGATCCAGCCGCCAGAGGGTGGATGGACGGAGCACCGGCGCAGCCTGGAAGCGCACGAGCCCTTTGTGTTGCGTTGTGGTGTGCGGATCGAGAACGGCATGCGCTGGATCGAGCTCCGCGGCAAACCCTTCTTCAGCGCGGGTGGTGTTTTCCAGGGCTATCGCGGCGCCGGCCGTGACATCACCGGCGAGGAGGAGCGCGAGCGGGAGCTGGCCCGTCACCGCGACGAACTGCGCCTGCTGGTGGACGAGCGTACCGCCGATCTCCTGCGCGCCAAAGTGCAGGCCGAGACCGTGAGCGAAGTGAAGTCCATGTTCCTCGCGACCATGAGCCACGAGATCCGCACGCCCATCAACGCGATCATGGGCCTCACGCACCTCGCCCTCAGCGCGACACCGGTCCCGCGCATCTCGGGTTACCTCCAGCGTATCGACCAGGCAAGCCACCGCCTGCTGCATCTCGTGAACGATGTACTCGATCTCAGCAAGATCGAGGCGGGCAAGATCGAGCTCGACCATGTCGAATTCGATCTGCAGACGATGCTCGACGAGGTCGTGGCGCTGGTGGCCGAGCGTGTCCACACCAAGGGTCTGGAACTGGTTACCGACATCGATTGCGACTCGCAAAGGCTGTTCATCGGCGACCCCCAGCGTCTTGGCCAGGTGCTGATCAACTACATCGGCAACGCCATCAAGTTCACCGATGCCGGGCAGATCGTCATCTCCGTGGGTGCCGACCGTGATGCCGGATCCGAGGGCCCGGTGCAGCTGCGTTTCGCGGTGAGTGACACGGGTATAGGGATGACGCCGGAGCAGCAGTCACGCGTATTCAGGCAGTTCGAGCAGGCTGATCGCAGCACCAACCGCCGTTTCGGCGGCACCGGACTTGGCTTGTCGATCTGCAGGAGTCTGGCCGAGTTGATGGGCGGCGAGGTCGGCCTGAGCAGCGCCGAGGGAGAGGGCTCGACATTCTGGTTCACCGCGCGCCTCGCCCTGGGTCCGGAGCGCTCGCCAGCGCCCGCCCCGGTCACGGCGCTGCGAGGCATGCGAGCGCTCGTGGTCGATGACAACCCGGCTGCCCGCTGGGTGCTTGCAGGCGTGCTCGAGCGCATGGGCTTCACGGTCGAAGCCCTTGCCGACGGTGCCCAGGCGATCGACGCGCTGCGTGCGGCTGCCGGCACGGGAGCGCGGCCCGATGTGGTCTTCATCGACCGCGACATGCCTGGCATCGATGGCCTGCAGGCGGCCCGCGCGATCCGCAGCCTGGTGCCCGCACTTGCCGGGCGGCTGGTATGTGTGGGCGCACAGCCGGAACAGGACGCCCAGGGCACTGCAGTTGCCGGGCCTTTCGCGGCACTCATGGACAAGCCGGTAAACCCCTCTCATGTCCGGGATCTGCTGTTCCGTCTTCTGGAGCCCGCGCGCTACCGTCAGCTGGTCACCGAAGCGCGCGTCGATCCGCTCTCGCCGCGGCTGCTGCCGGCGGTCTCGCTCGCGGGCGCCCGCGTGCTGCTGGTTGAGGACAACGAGGCCAGCCGGGAGGTCCTGCGCGAGATGCTCGAGCACGAGGGCATGCTCGTCTCCACGGCTCGGGAGGGGCGCGAGGCGATCGATGCGCTGCTGCGTGACGAGGCACCGGACATCATCCTCATGGATCTGAACATGAGAGGAATGGGTGGCATCGATGCCACCCGCGAGATCCGCGGGATGCCGGGCATGGACAGCCTGCCGATCGTGGCCCTGACCGCCGACGTGATGAACGAGGCCCGCGAGGCCTGCCTGGCGGCGGGCATGACCGATTTCGCCGCAAAACCGATCGACGTCGAGCGCCTGCTGGCAACGCTCCGGCGCTGGCTGGGTTCCCGCCCTGGCGCGATGTTCGAGGTCGAAACCCTGCGCATCGAGAGCGATGGTCCGGGGCTTGGCCTTGGCGTCCGGGGGCTGCTCGATGCCGAAGGTCTGGCCCGCTGTGCGGGCAATGCGGCCCTCTACCGGCGCCTGCTGTTGAGATTCGTCGCGGAGGTGCCGTCCACTCTGGAGGCGATTTCTTCTGCGCTCGCAGCGGCGGACGCCGCGGCATTGCGTCTTGCCGTCCACTCGCTGAAGGGGGAGGCGGGGCAGTTGGGGATGGTGCCGGTGCAGGCTGCGGCTGGAGAGCTCGAGGTACTGCTTGTGCCCGGTGCACCGCTCCCTTCCCGCCGCAGCCTCGATCCTGCGCTCGAGGCGGTACAGCAGGAACTCGTCCGCATGGTGCGGGACCTGCAGCCCGCGCTGGAGCGCCATATTGCGGAGTCCGCCACTGCGGATGCGGGACGGCAGGTCCCGGCGCCGCGTGCTGCCACTGGCGCGCGAGAGGGCAAGGAAGCGCAGCCGGACTAGCGCTTTCGCGCTGCTCGCGGTCATGCCGCTGTCATATGCCGCGGACACACCGCGTCCGAGCCAGGTCCTGCACGCGCGGGAACCGTGCCCTGAGGGGCGCGGTGTCACTGGAGAGCCCCAGCCGGTAGTGCGTGCAGTCGATGAAAAACTCTCCGATAGCCTGGTGGTGCGGAATTCTCGCGGTGCTTGCGAGCACCTGCCTCGCTGCTGAACCCGCACCCCTCACGATCCAGTAACGGGAGCCGACTGCTCGGCCTGCCATGCAGGGCCCGTATCTGCACCGCCCGCCTTCGAGTCGCAGAACCTGCGCCCCGATCACGGCGCCTTCTCCGCGGACGGCACGGCCATGTGTCTTGGCTGCCACGAGAGCACCTCGAGCCATGTCGTGGGCGTTCCGGCACACGATGCCGTTCCTGCTGACCTGCCGCTGGGCGCCGGTGGCGTCATCACCTGCACTACCTGCCACTACACCCACGGCTCGCTCGAGAGCGATCGCCCGAGGGCGAGTTTCAGCTTCACCGACCGGCTCACTGACAGCCCGCGGCTGCGCAAGAGCTTCCTGTTGCGGCGCAACAACTCTGACGGGGACATGTGCCGCATCTGCCACCACTCCGAGCAGGAGGACACCACCCGATGAGCGCACCCCAGAATCCGTTGCGTCGCACGGTATTCATCAAGAAGGCCTTCCAGGGCCGCTTCGTGGCCGCCGTGCTGCTGAATCTGTTGCTGTTCGCGCTGGTGTCGGCGGGCCTGCTGTACTGGCTGATCGGAGGCGATCTGAGCGCCAGCCGCAACAGCGCCCACCTCGCCATAGAGTCCCTGTGGGCGAAGATCGGATTCATCATCCTTGCCGGCAATGTTGTTGCGGGCCTTGTCGCGGGCGTCACCGCCACCCGCACCGTGATCCGCAAAAGCCATCTCATCGCCGGTCCGCTCTACCGATTCGAGCAAGTGTGCCGTCAGGTCGGGGAGGGCAGGCTTGATGTGCACACGGGCCTGCGCGAGTCGGACGAACTGAAAGACCTGTCCACGGCCTTTGCGGGGATGCTGGAGGGACTGCGTGCGGCTCGCGCACAGCGCGATGCGGCGATCGATCAGGCAGAGCAGGCGCTGGCAGGGCTCGACGCCCGTGTCGCGGCAGACCCGGAGGCTTCATGCGGCCTCGCCGCCGCGCGGGTCGCGCTCAATTCACTAAGAGGCGCCTGAGACCAGCCCTGCCGGGCCTGCTCAGCGGCGCTGTTGCGCGCTGCGGGAGGAGTAACCCGGCACCTGATGACCCTTCGCGTACATGCATTGCATATAGGCCGTGTCGTAGCGGTACTGCACGGTGTCACGGGCCTCGTGTTCCTGTTCCATTCCATGGGCGCCGCCCAGTATCAGCCCCGCACCAGCCCCGGTGCCGATGGCCTCGCTATCGCCGTGACCGATCATCGCGCCGGCTACCGCTCCGGCTGCCGCGCCTGCTACGGCGCCCTTTGCGGTCTCTTGTCCTGCAGCCGCCTTGACAGCTCCTGATCTGTCTGCCGCGAAGTCACGGCATACCAGATCGTCATTGGCGAATTGTTCGAAGGATTTGTCTGGCGAGGGCATCACCTCGACCTCTGGCCCCGGCGGAACGGCTGCGCAGGCGAGGAGAGTCATGAGCGAGGACGAGAGCAGGACGAGTCGCAGCTGCATGGTGCGTGTTCCAGTGGGCGGGACAGGGGAGGCAAACGCCGCCTTGCGGCTGCCGTTGACAGGGCCTGAGCATCAGTCGCGCAGGGCGGGGCTGCCACCCAGCGCCCAGAGCCAGCCGAGCACGATGAGCAGCGTGAGTTTCTGCCCGAGCGCCAGCGCTGCGGGTGTCTGTTCACCGGCCATGGCGTGCGGCAGATACGCGGCGAACATCACGGGCACCACTGCGAGTACCGCGAGTCCCAGCACACGTCCTGCGGTGCTGATGCCCCGATGCCGGAGCGTGAGCAGGGCCACGCCGCTGCTGGCACACCAGCCCGGCACTGCGGCACCCAGCAGCGTGAGGTGATGGGGCCAGGGCAGTACCAGCACTTTCTCGAGAGGCACCAGCACCACTGCGCTCAGCGCGAGTATCCCGCAGGCGCTTACCGTCTGTGCGGCAGCGGTGGACGGAGCCAGGCGCTGGGCCACGCCGGTCCATGCCGGCAGCAGCCCGCCCACGACCAGCAAGAGGCCGCCGGCGATACCGAGCGTGGCGCTGGTGATATTGGGCCGACCGTTGTAGGTGTTCAGTGGCATGAACAGGTCGCAGAGAAAATTGCGCACAAGGTGGAAGTGCAGCGCCTGCGGGTCGACGTTGTTTCCGCCGCTGTAGGCCAGTGCCGATCCCGTCACCAGGAGCGCGAAGCCGATCACGGCAGGGCGCATGTGGCGCGGAGCCGGGCGCAGCGTGCGCAGGTCGATGGAATGTCCGGGCATTGGGCGCTCCACAGGGGTCTGCGGCAAGGCTACCTTGCCCGGCCGCGTCTGTCTCGCAGGTGGCGGTTGCCTCCGCAGGTTACGCTGCGTCCCTGTCATTGCTAAGCTCCCCGCCGTCATGCGGTGCGGCGGTGGAGCAGTCATGAGAAGGCGTTTGTCGGCCCTGCTAGCGCGCCTCTTGCGCCGAGGCGCACCCGGCGTGCGCCCGCTTGCCGGGGTCGACGCGGCTGCGGTACGCGAGGCGCGCCGCGACAATCCCTTCGATACCTGGGCCTCGCGCTCGCGCAGCGCCAATGCCGCCGATCCCGCGCTCGCCTGCCACCGGCTGTGGCAGCCTTTTCCCGAGTTGCTGATCCGGCCCAAGTTCCGCATCCCGGCGTCGATGCCCGTGTTCGCATCCGGTTCCTGCTTCGCCCGCGAGGTGGAGGAATCCCTCGCCGGACTGGGTTTCGAGGTGAGCACGCTCTGCGACGAGATCTTCGGGCGTGAGCCCTTGATGCATGACGGCGCAGCGCATACCGGCGTGCGGCCCCGCTCTTACCTGAACCGCTACAACACCATGTCGATGCGCGACGAGTTCGCCCATCTGCTGGGCGCCGATCCGGGGCTGGAGTCGGGCGCCTTGATGTATTCGCTGGGGCAGGGGGCGGCGGCCGACCTGCACTACTCGCAGTCGCTGCGTCAGGCGGACCCCGCCACCACCCTTGCCCGGCGCCGCGCAGTGCGGGAATTCCTCGGTCCGCGCTTGCGCCGTTGCCGGCTCTTCGTGCTCACCCTTGGCATGGCCGAGTGCTGGTTCGACGCCGAGGAGCGCCGTTACCTGAACAACACGCCCGGCCCTCGCGTCCTCGCCGCTTTCGGCGAGCGCCTGAGCGTGCGCCTGACCCGTTTCGAGGAGCACCTTGCCGCGCTGGAATCGCTCTACCTGATGCTGCAGCGGGTCCACGGGGATGATTTCCGGATCGTGCTCACGGTCTCGCCGGTTCCGCTCGAGCGCAGCTTCCTCGGGCGCGACGTCGTGCTGGCCAACACCTACTCCAAGTCGGTGCTGCGCGCTGTGGCGGAGGAGTTCGCGGCCTTCCGCCCCAACGTCGATTACTTCCCGAGCTTCGAGCTGGTGAGTTTTGCCTCGCCTGCGGACGCATGGGAATGGGACCACCGTCACGTCCGCCCCGCGCTGGTCGATCACATCATGGCGAGCTTCCGGCGCCACTACGTCGAGGACGCCCCGGCCTGAGCAGACGGGCGCCCCGGGGTACCGTCGGCGGCGCCATTGCGCGTATTATCCGGACGCCGGTCGGCCAGCGGGCCCTGCCGCAGTGCCCCGCCGCGGCGGTGCCGTGGTTGCCGGCAAGATTCCATGACCTGATCCCGGCGAGCCATAAGCCCAGTGAAAGCCCCGTTCTTCATCATCGGCTGCGTACGGTCGGGCACGACCATGCTGCGCAATGTCCTGCGCCTGCATCCCAATCTCACGGCACCGGAAGAAACCCATTTCTATCGCTGGACCGACCCCTACGGCACCGATGGATCCCAGCACCTTCTCTCGAAGAACGCCACGCTGGTGCGTCACCGCGCCATTGACGGCATCACCGAAGACGAGTTCGCGAGGATGCTCGCGACGGCGCTCACGCGGCGCCAGCTCTACCAGCGCTACATGGCGCTTTTCCTCGAGCGCAGCAAGCCCGGCGCCACCCGCTGGTTCGACAAGACACCCCAGAACGTCTACGGCGCGGCCATGCTCGCGGCCGACTTTCCCAGCGCGCGCTTCGTGCACATCGTCCGCAACCCTCTTGATGTAGTGCTCAGCCTGCGCGCTGGAGCCGTCATGAAGGTGAGCAGCCTGGTGGGCGCCAGCAATTACTGGCTCGAATCGGTGACCAACATCCATTCGTTGAAGAAAGCCTGGCCGGGACGGGTGCTGGAGTTCCGCTACGACGAATTCAATGCCGACCCGCAATCCCATGCCGAGCGCGTGCTGCGCTTCGTGGGTGAGCCGCTGGTGCCTGGCTTCATGGATTCCTTCGTCGCGCGGCCCAGATCCTACGACCATCAGGAGGCCCTGCAGCCCGCTGAGCTGGCAACCGTGCGGCGCATCTGCGGCAAGTGGGCTTCCGCCTACGGTTACGAGATCTGAGAGCGCAGGTGCTCGACCGGTTCCAACTTCCCTCATGGCTGCGCGCCACCCGGCCCGCCCCGGGCGCCGGGCGCCGGCTCTACCTGCACATCGGCATGAACAAGGCCGGCAGTTCGGCGATACAGCGCACCCTGTCAGCCCGGGAGAAAACCCTTCGGGCGGCAGGTCTGCTCTACCCCCGCACAGGCCGCAGTGCGAGCCAGGCCCACCACCTTTTCAGCCATGTGCTGGGTTTCTCGCAGGGCAAGCCGCCCAGCGTGCGTTCCCGCTCCCAGCTCGAGAACCTCGGGCCCAAGCTGCTGGCCGAGGCGGATCGCCGTGGTTGCAACACCGCCATCGTCAGCTCCGAGGTCTTCACCAACCGCGGTGACATCCGGCTCGTGCGCGAGTTTTTTGCCGGCTGGGATGTACGGGTCGTCGTTTACCTGCGTCGCCATGACCACTGGTGGGCCTCGTGCTACAGCCAGGGCGTGCGCATGACATCGAATCCGCCCTGGCCGCTGGGCTTCGATGGTTACATCGCCTGGCAGCGCGCGCGCCGGCACAAGGGCGATTACCGCAAGCTGCTCGATGACTGGGCGGATGTCTTTGGTGCTGCCAACCTTCTTGTCCGCCCCTACGAGCGGGAGCAGAACCAGCCGAGCATCGTGGCCGATCTGCTCTCCGTCATGGCGTTTCCCGGGCTTGCGCAGGACGTGGGCGCAGAGGTGGCCGGATTCAACGTCTCGCCCGGAGAGCGCGAGCTGGCGCTGGTCGATGCGATACAGCACTCAGGCCTTTCCCACGCCAGCCGCAAACGGCTGATCACGGCCATCTGTGCCCGACCCGGTCAGGTGAGGGGCGCGGGTTTCATCTCGCCGGCGGAACGGCTGCGGATGGTCGAGGAAAACCTCGATGATTACGCCTACATCGCCCGGACCTACATGGGGCGTGCCGATGGCGAGTTGTTCCGCGAGCCTTTGCCGGATCCCTCTGCCCCCTGGACGGCCCCGCCGCCTGCCTCACATCGGGACATCATCGAGGCGCTCGCCGCTGTGGCGGGCTGGACCTGATATGCGCCCCGGGCCTGCACGGTGATCGGGCAACTGCTTGCCGGCGCACGCGCGCTGGTTCCGCTGCAATTCGGGCAGCGTCCCCCGCTCTGGTCGCCGGAGTTCCCGTTTCTGCTGCTGTGGTCCCACAAGGCCGCGTCCACCGCGCTTGCGCAGTGGTTCTTCGCGCAGATCGGATCTCCGCAGTTGCGTGACGGCGGGCAGGAGGCGGCGCGCCGCTACGCAGGACTCGGCATCCACGCCTACCAGTTCGATGTGCATTGCCGCAGTGCCAGCTATCGCTGGCATTGCCGCCGTGCGCTTGCGGGGGGCGCGCCGGTGATCAAGTTCGTGCGCGATCCTGCAGCGCGAGCCTTCAGTGGTTTTCTTGCCACGCGGCGTGCGGTGGTGCTCGAGCGCCCGGATTTCTGGGGTGCACGGGTCAGCCGTCAGGTCTTCGCCTGGAAAGGCCATACGGACATCGACGGTTCCTACAGCTTCGCGGAGTTCGTGGAGTGGTTGGCCTGCACGGCTCCGGCGCGGCAGAACCCGCACGTGCGCGGCCAGCACATGGGTTTCGAGTCCGGTCGTCGCATCGAGACCGTCCGGATCGAGAACCTCGTGGAACAGCTTGCAGGGCTCGAGCAGCGTTTCGGTTTGCCGGGGCTCTCTGCCACGCCCGGACTGCTTGATTCCGGGCACCACAGGCCACGTTCCGGCTCCCTCGGCCCCGTCGCGCTCGAGCAGTTGCTCCGCCAGCCGGTCGCGCCGGGAGCATTCGAGCGCGAGGCTGCGCCGCAGGTCGACAGCGCCGTGCTCGCCGGCACTGCATTGGGCGATCGGCTGCGGCAGGTTTTTGCTGCCGACTACCGGGCCTATCCGCTCTACTGACTGGGCCGGCAACGCCGCTGAAGTCCTGGCAGCCTTTGCTCTGAATGAGCTTGCCGGCACAAAGGACGTGCAGAGTGATATCCGGTTTGAAAAGCGGAGGCGGCAGGCAGCACAATGCGCGCTCCTGTTTCCGGACGATCAGGACATGAGCAGTACCCCTCCAGCAACGGCGCCGGCGGCGCGCCCCGTCGTGCTGCTCGTGGATGACACCCCGGAAAACCTCTCCGTTCTGGGCGAGTTGCTGCAACCCTTTTACCGCGTCCGCGTCGCCAATTCCGGCGCCCGTGCGCTCAGCGTGGTCGCCAGCGAACCGCGCCCCGACCTCATCCTGCTCGATGTGATGATGCAGGACATGGATGGCTACGAGGTGATCCACAGGCTGAGGGCAGATCCCGCAACCCGCGACATCCCGGTCATTTTCGTCACCGCCCTGGACGCCACCGAAGACGAGCGCAAGGGCCTGGAGCTCGGCGCCGCCGACTACATCACCAAGCCGGTACGGCCCGCGATCATGCATGCCCGGGTGCGTGCGCAGCTCGAACTGAAGCAGGCCCGTGACCGCATGCGCGACCAGAACGCATGGCTCGAATCCCAGGTGCTGCTGCGCCGCGACGAGAACCAGCGCTTGCAGGACGTATCACTTCGCGCCCTGGCGAGCCTTGCCTCGACTCGCGACAACGAAACGGGCAACCACATCCTTCGCACCCAGGGCTATGTGCGGGTGCTGTGCGAGCACCTTGCCGCGCGCGGCCGCCACCCCGAGGCCTTGACGCCCGACGGCATCCGCTTCATCACCATGGCCGCGCCCCTGCACGACATCGGCAAGGTCGGCATTCCCGACAGCATCCTGCTCAAGCCCGGCAAGCTCGACCACGATGAGTGGGAGGTGATGCGAACGCACGCCGAGCTCGGCGCAGAGGCCATCCAGCGCGCCATGGACCAGGACGGCGGGGACGCCCGCCCCTTCGGCTTCCTGCTCGCTGCCATCGAGATCGCCCTTGGTCATCACGAAAAATGGGATGGCAGCGGATACCCGCACGGGCTGAAAGGCGAAGCGATTCCGCTGCCCGCACGTCTGATGGCCGTGGCCGATGTCTTCGACGCGCTGATCAGTCGCCGTGTCTACAAGCCGCCGTTCCCGCTCGAGGAGGCCGCCTCCATGATCGCCGATGGGCGCGGGACACACTTCGATCCGGAGCTCGTCGATGCTTTCCTCGAGCGCAGGGAAGAGTTCTTCGCCATTGCCCGCCGGCATGTCGACCATGAGGACTGAGTGGGGGCGCGGCGTGAGCCGGTTCAGTTGCGCGGTTTCCCTGCTTCCGGGAACGCTGCTCGCCAGCCCTCAGGCCATGGCAATGCTACCCGCGGCCTCTCCATCACCCGACTTCAGTGCCCTGTGGGCGGAGCACCCGCGCACCGTGCTGTTCATCGGCGCCCTGCTCGTGCTGCTTCTTGCAGCTGTGCTCGCGCTCGGGCTGCTTGCGCGCCGGCTGACGCAGGCGCGGGCGGCCCTCACGGCAGAGGTCCTGCTCGAGTCCGATGGGCGCCGGCAATTGCGCGCGCTCTTCGATGCCCTTCCGGATCTCGTCTGGGTGAAGGATCCCGCCGGGCGCTATGCCGCCTGCAACCGTGCATTTCTCGATTACAACGATTTGGAAGAGGAGGAGGTGATTGGCTTGCAGGCCTCCGACCTCCTGCCCGCAGAGCTGGCCCGGGAGCTCGAATCTGACGACCGGAAGGCGCTCGGCACGCTGAAGCCCGTGCACGTCCAGCACTGGCTCTCCGGCGCGGACGGCAGTGCCACGCTCTTCGAAGTCGTGAGGCTTGCGCTGCGCGACGATGCCGGTGTTCCCGTTGGCTTGCTGGGCGTGGCCCGCGATATCACCGCCACCTTCACTGCGCGTGCGGAACTCGGGCAACGCATGAAGGAACTCGCCTGCCTCTACGATGTGTTCCGTCTCACCGAGGATTCCACCAACCCGGTTGCCGAGGTGCTCTCGGCGGTGGCGTCCCGGTTGCCTGCCGCCCTGCGGCATGACGGGTCGGTTCTGGCGTGGATCGAATATGACGGCAAGTACTTCGGGGCCGCTGCCGAGGCCCGTGCCGGCGCCGCCGGTGAGTGCCTGAGCCGCGAATTCGAAGCCGATGCCGGGCGCCGGGGAAGCTTGCGCGTTGCGTATCTCTCGCCGGCGGATGGCGCCTTCCTGCCCGAGGAATCCGACCTGCTCCTTGCCATTTCCCAGCGCCTCGAAACCTTCATGCTCGAAGGCGGCGCGATCCGCGAGAGCGAGCGCCAGCGCCAGTTGCTCGAGCGGGTGTTTGCCGCAACATCGGAAGGCATCGTGGTGGTCGATGCCGCCACACGCGGTTTTGCACAGTTCAACGAGGCAGCCTGCAATGACCTCGGCTACACCCGTGAGGAATTCGCCGCGCTCTCGGTGCAGGATCTGTTGGTAGACCAGGCGCTTCCGCCGGAGTGGATAAGCGGCTTCCGTGTGAAGGGGATGGCGGGGCTCGAGTCCCTGCACCGCCACAAGAACGGCAGTATCAGGCTGCGCGAGGTACAGAGCCGCCAGATCCTGCTGGCGGGGCAGGAGTACTGGGTTTCGGTCTGGCATGACGTCACCGCGAGGGCAGAACTCGAGGCTCGCCTGCGTGAAAGCGAGCAGAGCCTGCAGCAGGCCCAGGCCATTGCCCGGCTGGGCAGCTGGCGCGTGGATGCCGAAGGCAGGGTCACGGACTCCACGCCCGAGGCGCGGCGGATCCTCGGCGCCACCGACGATGCCGCGTTCACCCCCTGATGACTACCTCTCGCTCGTGCATGACGATGACCGCGCGGCATTGGCCAGGGCCGCCACCGAGATCTTTACGCACGGCGGCAGTTTCGAACTCGATTACCGGCTGCGGCGCGGGGATGCCTTCCTGTGGGTACGGGGGAGCGGTGAGGCGGTGCTGGATGCCTCCGGCAACGCCTGCGGGATGATCGGCACCGTCCAGGACATCGACCGGCAGAAGAACACCGAGCTGGAATTGCTGAACGCCACCGAGTTCCTCGAGATGACGCAGGCGATTTCCATGCTCGGTGGCTGGCGTATCGCCACCGACGGCTCGGCGTCCTATGTCTCCGAGCAGATTGCCCGCATTTTCGAGGCGCCGCCGGGCCATCGGCTGTTCAGCAACGGCGGCAACCTCGGACACTTTGCCCACGATGAATTCCGGAAGCTCTACGCCCCGGAGGATCTGGAACGGCTCTTCGGCGCCTTCACCCGCACGTGGGAAACCGGTGAGGCTTTCGCGCTGGAGATGCGCGCCACGACGTTCACGGGGCGCGATCTCTGGGTCGAGGTGCGCTGCGGGGGACGGGTCGAACATCCGGACCACAGCTGGATCGCGGGCACGTTGCAGGACATCACCGTGAAAAAGCAGCTCGCCAGCGAGCTCGATGCCTACCGCCACCAGCTCGAGGAACTGGTGCATTCACGGACCGAGCAGCTGGAGCATGCCAAGGCGGTTGCCGAGTCGGCGGCGCTCGCGAAGAGCCGCTTCCTCGCCAACATGAGCCACGAAATCCGTACGCCCATGAACGCGATCCTCGGCCTGTCCCACCTGCTCGAGGGCGAACTGCGCGAGACCGCGGCCCGCGATCGTGTGCAGCGCATTTCCGCCTCCGCCCGTCACCTGCTCGGCATCATCAACGACATCCTCGATTTTTCGAAGATCGATGCCGACCGCCTGGCGCTGGAGAGCGTGCGGATGACGCTCTCGACGGTGCTGGACAGTGCCTATTCCATGTTCGCCGAGCGGGCCCGCGAGAAGCATCTCTCGCTCAGTGTGGAGGTCGAGCCGATGACGGGGGCCACGCCTCTGCTGGGCGACCCCATGCGGCTGAACCAGGTACTGATCAACTACCTCTCCAACGCGCTCAAGTTCACCGAGTCGGGCAGCATCGTCATCCGTGCGCAGGCGCTTCCGCACTCTGATGCCGCCGTCACCGTGCGGTTCGAGGTAGAGGACTCCGGTATCGGCATGAGTGCCGAGCAGCAGGAGCGGGTCTTCGAGGCTTTCGAGCAGGCCGAGAGTTCGACCACGCGCAGATTCGGCGGCACCGGCCTCGGCCTTGCGATCAGCCGCCGCCTGGCGAGGCTGATGGGCGGGGACGCGGGCGTCGAGAGCGAGCCCGGC
>CAIYPF010000116.1 GCA_903928015.1 uncultured Gammaproteobacteria bacterium
CGCATCCGCGATCGTCTGCAGCACCATCACACGCGCGAATTTCTTGTCGTTGGCGGGCACCAGGTGCCAAGGCGCATGCACGGTGGATGTGCGCTCGATCATGTCGCAGACGGCACGCTCGTACTTCGGCCATTTCTTGCGGTTGCGCCAGTCTTCCTGCGTGATCTTGTGGCGCTTGTACGAAACGTGCTCGCGCTCGCGGAAACGCTTCAGCTGCTCCTCCGCCGTGATGGAGAGCCAGAACTTGAGCACGATGGCGCCCGACTCGACCATCTGTTCCTCGAACTCGTTGATCTCGTGGTAGGCGCGCATCCAGTCGGCCTCGCCACAGAAACCCTCGACTCGCTCCACCAGTACCCGTCCGTACCACGAACGGTCGAAGATCGATGCGTGACCGTGGCGCGGCAGATTGCGCCAGAAACGCCAGAGGTAGGGCTGCGCGCGTTCTTCGTCGGAGGGCGCGGCGGTCGGCACCACGCGGTAAAAACGTGCGTCGAGCGCGCGCGTGACGCGGCGGATGGTGCTGCCCTTGCCGGCAGCATCCATGCCCTCGAACACACACACCAGCGAGCGCTCGCGGATGCGCTTGTCGCGCGTGAGCACGGCCACGCGCGCCTGCGCCCTTTCCAGTTGCTTCTCGTAGCGGGCCGGCGACAGACGCTGCGCGTGATCGAGTTCGCTCAGCAGATCGCGTCCATCCAGCGAGGGCACCGGCGGCGGCGCCGGCGGCGAGAGCACAGGTGCAGGGCCGTCGAGACGCCGGCGCATCGCATCGAGCAACAGGTTGCCGGCGGAGAGGGCGCGGTAACGCGGATCGGAGCCATCGACCACGTGCCACGGCGCCTCGCCCGTGCTGGTTTCGCGCAGGGTCTCGGCAGAGACACGGGCGTAGCGGTCGTAGTTGCGGAAGCGCTGCCAGTCGCGCGGGTTCACGCGCCAGGCGGTGAGCGGATCGGACCCGAGTTTTTTCAGGCGCTTGTGCTGTGCGTCCTTGGAGAGGTGGAACCACAGCTTCAGCAGCAGCACGCCCTCGGCGACCAGCATGCGCTCGAAGTGACGTACCCGTTCGAGGTCCTCGGCAAAACGGCTTTTCTTGCTGCGCCCCTCGGCGCGATCGACGATCGGGCGTGTGTACCACGAGCCGAAGAACATTCCGATGTTTCCCTTGCGCGGCAGCGAGCGCCAGAAGGGCCACATGAGAGGGCGGCCGCTGTCGGCACCGTCGCCGGGCTCGAACGCCTCGGTACGGATATGGCGCGGGTCCATCCATTCGTTGAAGAGGTTGACGGTCTCACCCTTGCCGGCGCCATCGACGCCGCCCACAAGGATGAGCACGGGGAAATCGGGTTTTTGCAGCAGGCGGTACTGCGCATCGAGCAGCGCCTCGCGGAGCTTGGGCTCTTCGCGCTTGTAGCGGAGCTTGGTGATGCTGTGGCCGACTTCAGCGGATTCGAACACGGCAAGTCCCTCTGCGCGATGGAGCCTGCACGCTACTGCGCCAACGGCGGCGCCGCAAGGCAGCGCAGCCGCCCTGCTTGCGCCCGGTCAAGGTTCAGGCGCTGATGCGGCTCCGCGCGAGCAGCGCGAGCACCACGGCCACCGATCCCAGTTCGAAGCCCACACCGATGGAGGTGTAGGAAGACCACTCGGCAGAGAGCAGCGCTGCCGCAAGCCGCGCACTGCCAAGCCCCGCGCAGAGCACGCCGTAGGTGGCGAGCACGCTGCGGGTGTTTGCCGGCCGCAGCGCGCCGCCCAGCAGCAACACTCCCACCGCCGTCTGCAGGCCGCCGTAGGTGGCGCGCAGATCAACGAGCCCCGGCGTGCCCGCGAGCGCGGCAATGCCCACGGCTTCTTGCAGATAACCCGGGCTGAGGAAACACCAGATCCCGTAACCCGCCCACATCAGGCCCATCAGGCCCAGGAACACACGCGCCGCCATGACAGGGTCCTCAGATGAATTCGACTTCGATGCCGTGCTGCTGGTGACTGCAGAGGTTCACCAGCATCTTGCCCGTGTTGGTGCCCTCGAAAAGCCCGATCAGCGCATCGGCTGCGCTCTCGATGCCCTCGAAGACGGTGGAGCGGGAATTGAGCCGGCCCTCGTGGTACCACTTCATCATCGGCACGAAGGCTTCCTCGCGGCGATGCATGAAGTCGCTCACGATGAAACCTTTGATGCTGAGGCGCTTGCCCACGACCATCAGGAGGTTGCGGATGCCGACACCCTCGCCCACTTCGTTGTACTGCGAAATCATGCCGCAGGCCGCGATGCGGCCGTTCACTTTCAGACACGCGAGCGCGGCCTCGAGATGCTCACCGCCCACGTTGTCGAAGTAGACGTCGATGCCGCCGGGAGCCGCCCTGTGGAGCGCCGCGGAGAGATTGTCGACGTCGCGGTAATTGATGACCTCGTCGGCGCCCATTTCGGCGCGCAGCCACTCGGCCTTGCCGTCGCTGCCGCAGGAGGCGATCACACGGCAGCCGTGGATCTTCGCCAGCTGTATGGCCACGGAGCCCACGGCACCCGCACCGCCCGAGATGAACACAGTCTCGCCCTTCTGCAGGCCGGCGACATCGAAGAGCCCGAAATAGGCGGTCATTCCCGGCATGCCGAGAAGCCCCAGATAGAGATCGGCCGGAGCGCCCGTGGGCGGGAGCTTCGTCATGGCACCGTCGCCAAGCGCGTACTCGCGCCAGCCGCGCATGTGCAGCACCATGTCGCCGGGCTTGAAATCCGGGTGGTGCGAGCGCAACACCTCGCCGATCGCACCGCCCTCCAGAGGGCTGTCGAGCTGGAACGGGGGCACGTAGCTCTCGCGGTCGTACATGCGTCCGCGCATGTAGGGATCGACCGACATCCAGACGTTGCGGATCAGGAATTCGCCCGGACCGGGCTCGGGCACCTCGACCGTGACGATGCCGAAATTGTCCTTGCGCGGCACGCCATGCGGGCGCGACTTCAAGTGGATTTCCCTGCTGGCGACCATGCGCTTGCTCCTGCACTGGAATGGCGTGGCGATCCGCATGCCTGAAGACAGGCGGTACGTGGCATTCTAACCACCTCGACAAGGGGAGCGACCGGAACATGCGGACAAAAAAAGCGACGGGCATGGCTTGGCTGACAGCAGCCGCGCTCAGCATCAGCACCGCGGCGACGGCGGCGGAATGGCAGGTGGATCATCTGGTGCCGGGAGGCCCCTTCAAGGGCATCCACGGCCTTGGCGTGGGGCCCGACGGCCTGATTTACGTAGGCAGCGTTGTGGGCCAGACCCTTCACACCGTAGACCCGCGCAGCGGCAAGACGGGCGTCTTCGTCCCGCCCACCGCGGGCCTTGCCGATGACGTGGAATTCGGCCCCGACGGCACGATCTTCTGGACGGGTTTCTCGAACGGCACGCTCGATGCGCGCAGCCCGGGCAGCGGCACGCGCGTGATCGCGAGCGGCCTGCCCGGGCTCAACTCCCTGTCCATGGACGCCAAGGGGCGGCTGTTCGCCACACAGGTTTTTGCCGGGGACGCGCTGTGGGAAATGGACCCCGCAGGCAAGAAACCCCCGCGCCTCGTCATGAAGGACATGGGCGGGCTGAACGGTTTCGACTTCGGCCCCGACGGCAGGCTCTGTGGGCCGCTGTGGTTCAAGAAACAGGTCGTGTGCATCGACGTCGACACCGCCGCCATCGAGGTGGTGGCCGAGGGGTTCAAGGTTCCGGCAGCGGCGAATTTCGATTCGAAGGGCCGCCTGCACGCCATCGACAACGAGACCGGCGAGATCTTCCGCATCGACACCAAAGCCCACACCCGCGAGCGCGTCGCGGTGGCGCCCACCAACCTCGACAACCTCGCCTTCGACCCCGAAGACCGGCTCTACGTGAGCAATATGTCCGACAACGCCATCTACGAGGTGCCGCTGGACGGCAGCCCCGTGCGCACCGTGGTCTCGAGCCCGCTGTCGCTACCGGGCGGCATCGCGCTGCAGGGCGACACGCTCTACGTGGCCGACACCTTCACGCTGGGCAAGATCGACGTACGCACCGGCGAGGTGCGCGATATCGACCGCTCGCTGCTCACCAACGGCTACCCGAGCGCCATCGCGGCAAGCGCCACGCGGATTGCGTCGGCGAGTTTCGAGAGCGGCGTGGTGCAACTGCGTGACCGCGCCAGCGAGCACATCCTCGCGGTGTGGACCGGCATTGCCCGCCCCGGCGCCATCGCCGTGATCGACGAGCGGCACGTGGCCGTGGCCGAAACCGGCACCGGCCGCCTGATCGCGCTGGACGCCACGCGCAACGACGCACGCGAGCTGATCGCTGACGGACTGGTGCAGCCCATGGGGCTCGTGCGCCGCGGCGCGGAATGGTTTGTGAGCGAATCCGGTGCCGGGCGCGTCAGCGCCATCAAGGCCGGCGGAAAACGCAGGGTAGTGATCGAGGGCCTGCAGCGCCCTGAGGGCATCGCCTTCATGCCCGACGGCCGACTGGTGGTGGCCGAGACCGGCACGGGGCGGGTGCTGCTGGTGGATACAGACTCAGGCGCGAGAGACGTGATCGCACACGGGCTGCCCTTCGGCATAGCAGACGCTCCCGGATATCCGCCGGGCGTCGTTGTTCCCACGGGCGTGGCAGCGGATGCCTCCGGCACGGTGTACATCAGCTCGGACCGTGAGAGCTCGATGCTGCGCTTGCGCGCAGCGGAGGCTGTAACGCACTGAGCCCCGGCAACACGAGGGGGAGGCGCTGAACGCGGCTTGGCGCACGGGGCTCGACACCCCTCGCCATGCACGTACAATCGGTCGCCTCACCCAGCTCAGGCGGAAACCTCCCGATGCATCCCGTGTTCATCACCGGCACCGGGCTCTTCACGCCCTCGCAGAGCATCTCCAACGCGGAACTCGTTGAGGCCTTCAACGCCTACGCCGCCGCATGGAACGAGGCGAACGCAGCCGCCATCGCAGACGGCAGCCTGCAGCCGATGTCCGCTTCCAGCGAGGGCTTCATCGAGAAAGCCTCCGGCATCGGCGCGCGCTTCGTGATCGACAAATCCGGATTGCTCGACCCGACGCGGATGTGCCCGAACATCCCCGAACGGCCCGACGAGCAGCAGTCCCTGCAGTGCGAGATGGCCGTGGCGGCCGCCACGCAGGCGCTGGCACAGGCCGGCCGCAGCGCGGCCGATGTGGACGCGGTGATCGTGGCCTGCTCCAACCTGCAGCGCGCCTACCCCGCAGTAGCGATCGAGGTGCAGGCCGCACTCGGGATCACAGGCTTTGCCTTCGACATGAACGTGGCATGCTCATCGGCCACCTTCGGCATCGACCTCGCACGCTCACAGGTACAGACGGGCGCGGCGCGCGCGGTGCTGGTGATCAGTCCGGAAATCTGCTCTGCCCACCTCGAATGGCGCGACCGCGATTGCCACTTCATATTCGGCGATGCCTGCACTGCAGTGCTGGTGGAGCGCGAAGCCTCATCCACCGCCGTGGCGCCCTTCCGCATCGTGGACTCGCGCCTGAAGACCACCTTCTCGAGCAACATCCGCAACAACTTCGGCTTCCTGAACCGTGCGGCCCCGGCGGGCATAGGGGCCCGGGACAAGCTCTTCCGGCAGGACGGGCGCAAGGTGTTCAAAGAGGTCTGCCCGATGGTGGCCGAGATCATTCTGGCGCAGCTGGGCGAGTTGGACATCAGTGTCGACACCGTCAAGCGCTTCTGGCTGCACCAGGCCAATCTCAACATGAATCAGCTGATCAGCCGTCGCGTGCTCGGGCGTGAACCCGAGCCCGCCGAGACCCCCGTCATTCTCGATCGCTACGCAAACACCAGTTCCGCCGGATCGATCATCGCCTTCCACCAGTACCGCGAGGACATGGCCGCAGGCGAGCGCGGCGTTATCTGCTCCTTTGGCGCGGGATATTCGGTGGGAAGCGTGGTGGTGGAGCGCGCAGGCTGAGGCGCTGCCGGCGGCATCTGCGCGCTCGGCCCTCAGGCAGGCGTCACTCCAGCCCTTGCAGGGACCGCAGCCGTTGCTGACGGCGTTGCCGTTGGGGATCGACCAGCAGGAAAGACAAGCCCAGCCCGCCCACGAAACCGCCGATATGCGCCCAGAACGCCACACCGCCTTCCGTTGAGCCTAGCGCCGGCAAGCCACCCAGTAACTGCAGCAGGAACCAGTAGCCGAGCATGAAGAGCGCGGGCACCTCGATGCGCGTGATCCATATGCCGAGGAAGAGCAGCGTATTCACCCTGGCACGCGGATAAAGCCGTGCGTAGGCGCCCATCACCCCACCGATGGCCCCCGATGCACCCACCATGGGTACGGCGCTGGAAGGATCCGACACCACTTGGGCAGCAGCCGCTGCCAGCCCGCTCAGCAGGTAGAACGCGAGAAACCGGAACGGGCCCATCACGTCCTCGACGTTGTCGCCGAACACCCACAGGAACCACATGTTGCCGATGATGTGCATCCAGCCGCCGTGCATGAACATCGAGGACAGCAGGCTCAGCCAGCCCGGCATGCCGTCGATGACGCAGTAGAGGTTCTGACCAAGTTGTATGCGCGTTCCCTCGGCAGCAATGCCGAGAAGATCTGCGGGTATCAACCCGAACTGGCAGAGCGAATTGGCGAGAGGACGATCGGCGCCCATGCCCTGCAGCAGCAACCACGCAAGGCAGTTGATCGCTATCAGCAATGCCGTGACCACGGGCCAACCGAGGCGGGGATTGTTGTCGGAAAGGGGGAACACGAATCAGTCGTCGCGCGGATCGCGCATGGCGCGCCGGATCTGCTCCGCTGTGAAGCCGCGCGACTGCAGATGCCGGGCCTGACGCTGCCACTCGGAGGAAGAGGCCGGAGCCTCCTCACCAAAACGGCGCGCGCGGATACGGCGCAGGAGTTCTATCCACTCCGTGGAGCGCGACTCCACGCAGGCCTCGGCGATTTCGGCATCGACACCCTTTTGGGACAACTCGTGGAGGATGCGCTGCGGTCCGTGACCGCGGTTGCGGTGCATGCGAACGAAGGCTTCGGCGAAGCGGCTGTCGTCCAGCAGACCCTCTGCCAGCAAACGCTCGAGTTCTTCGTCGAGTTGTGGCGCGGGGCCGAGTTTCTGGATGAGTTTCTGGCGGAGCTCGGCGGCGCTGTGTTCGCGGCGCGCGAGAAGATCGAAAGCGGCACGACGGATGACGGGACCGTCGGCCGGAACCGAAGCATCCGTGCGCTTTCTGCGCAAGGACACCGTCGCGGCTCCGGCCGAGGCCCCTCCAGTCTCAGGCTTGCTCGGTGGGCTCTGCGGCCGCGAGCTGGTTGAACGCCTTGGCGCGCACCTCTCCCTCAAGCACTTCTGCAACCGCGGAGTTCTCGAGCAGGTAGCGGCAGGCGTTGGCCTTGCCCTGACCAATGCGGTCTCCCTTGTAGGAGTACCAGGCGCCCGACTTCTCGACGATGCCCATCTTGCTGCCGATGTCGACGATCTCGCCCATGCGGTTGATGCCCTTGCCGTAGAGGATGTCGAACTCGGTCTCGCGGAAGGGCGGCGCGACCTTGTTCTTCACGACCTTGACGCGGGTCTCGCTGCCCGTGACCTCATCGCCTTCTTTCACCGCGCCGATACGGCGGATGTCGAGGCGCACAGAGGCGTAGAACTTGAGGGCGTTGCCGCCGGTGGTGGTCTCGGGGGAGCCGAACATCACGCCGATCTTCATGCGGATCTGGTTGATGAAGATCACCAGCGTGTTGGAACGGTTGATGTTGCCCGTGATCTTGCGCAGTGCCTGGCTCATGAGGCGGGCCTGCAGGCCGACGTGGGTGTCGCCCATCTCGCCCTCGATCTCGGCGCGGGGCGTGAGCGCGGCCACGGAGTCGATGACGACAACGTCGACGGCGGCCGAGCGCACGAGCATGTCCACGACCTCGAGGGCCTGCTCGCCCGTGTCGGGCTGCGAGACGATGAGGTCTTCGACGTTGACGCCCAGCTTCTCGGCGTAGCCGGGGTCGAGCGCGTGCTCGGCGTCGATGAAGGCGGCGGTGCCGCCCATCTTCTGGCATTGGGCGATGACGGAGAGGGTGAGGGTGGTTTTGCCGGAGGATTCAGGGCCGTAGATCTCGACGACCCGGCCCTTGGGCAGGCCACCGATGCCGAGGGCGATATCGAGCCCGAGGGATCCGGTGGAGATGGCCGGTATCGATTCGTGCTGCCGGTCTCCCATGCGCATCACGGTGCCCTTGCCGAACTGGCGCTCGATCTGGGCGAGCGCGGCGTCCAGGGCTTTTTGCTTGTTCGCGTCCATAGCTGCTTCCTTAACTGTGACGGGTGTGGATGGTCCAGGCCTGTATATTCAACCAGTATCCCGGGGGAATTGCCAGCCCTGGCGACGGCCGTCCGCATGCATCCTTGCAGTGGCGGGGGAACGGCGGTCGCGGACACTATACTGCAAGCCTCCGGCGCGCCAGAACAGCAGCATCGACTGCACTGCACGCGCCTCTTTCAGCCGAGCACACCAGAGCCACGAAACACAATGACCGAGCTTCAGTCCGAGGTGGAGAAACACGGGCGTCGCGCCATCGCGGCGATGCGCTCCGGCGACGCCGCCGGTGCCCGAGAGGCATTCAGCGCAGCCGTCGCGGCGGACGCGCGCAACCTCGACGCCTGGATCGGGCTCGCCTTTGCCTGCGCGAAACTCCGGGATGACGCCGCCACCCTGGCGGCCATTGACCGTGCCCTGCAGATAGACCCGCGGCACCTGCGCGCACTTATCTTCAAGGCGGATCATCTGGTATCCACAGCGAAGCACGGGCCCGCGGTGGCCTTCTACCGTGCAGCGCTGCGCGTGGCAGGCGACACGCCGCAACCCGCCGACGTCGCATCCGCTCTGGAGCGCGCGCGCGCGGTGGTGGAACGCAATGCAGCGGCAGTGCAGCAACGCCTTCTGGACGGTCTGAAGACCGCGGGCCACGACCCGGTCACCGCCAGCCCGCGCTTCGCGGCATCCGTCGAAATCAGTCTCGGACGGCGACAGGTCTATCACCAAGGGCCCACGCGCTATTACTTCCCCGGCCTGCCCCAGAGGCAGTTCTACGCGCGCGAGGAGTTCGGGTGGACACAGCAGGTGGAAGCCGCAACTGACGCGATCAGGCGGGAGCTGCGCGCACTGCTGGCTGAGAAAACCCACTTCGCTCCCTACCTTCAAGGCAACACCAGCGCACCGGCCATGAACGAGCGCAGCCTGGTAGACAACCCGGATTGGTCGGCCTGTTATCTGGTGCAGAACGGCCGCCTGACTGCGGCCGGCGCCCGCTGCCCGCAGACGATGGACGCGCTGCAGGCCGCGCCGATACCACGCATACCGGATCGCTCGCCGAACGTGCTGTTCTCCAGGCTGGCTCCGCATACGCGCATACCTGCGCACAATGGCTTCCTGAACACGCGTCTCATCTGCCATCTGCCGCTGGTGGTACCGCAGGACTGCGGGAAACTGCGTTGCGGCAGCGAGGAAAAGGCCTGGGAAGAAGGCCGGCTGATGATCTTCGACGACTCCATCGAGCACGAGGCGTGGAACGACAGCGAAGCAGAGCGCTTCGTGCTGCTCTTCGAGATATGGCGGCCGGAACTGGAGGAACAGGAAAGGGCCGAGGTGTCGGCACTGCTCACGCTGAGCGGGCAGTACGCGGAGTAGACCAGGCGCGGCTCACCGGGCCGGCAGGAAGCGCGCCGTGAGCCAGAACGTCGAGCCGTTTCCGGGCTCGCTGATGACGCCTGCGTCGCCGCCCATGAGCCTCGCAAGCTCCCGGGTGGTGGACAAGCCCACGCCCAGGCCTCCGTGACGGCGCGTGATCGAGGGGTCTCCGGGCGCGAAAGGCATGAACAGCGTGGCCTGGGCCTCGGCGGCGATGCCCGGGCCGGAATCACTCACTTCGATGCGCAAGATCGCGCCGGCACCGTCTTGCGAGACGCAGCTGGCTGAGACGTTGACGAAGCCCTGGACAGTGAACTTGATCGCGTTGTCCAGAAAGCCGAGCACCATCTGGGCGAGACGCGTCGGGTCACCCTTCAGGACCGGGGGCACGCCCGGGTTGATCCTGACCTGCAGATCGAGCCCCTTTTCACGGGCGCGATGGGCCAGCATCGCGCAGGTCTCCTCGAGCACCGTCGCCGGCCCGAAGTCCACGCTCTCGAGCCTCACCCCTCCTGCTTCGATGCGGGCGACGTCGAGAGTGGCGTCGATGCGCTTCAGCAGATTGCGCGCTCCGTCGAGCATGATCGTGAGCCACTTGAGCTGCTTCTCGTCGAGCTGACTGCCCAAGAGCAGGTTCGCCGCGCCCATGATGTGATTCATCGGGGTGCGGAATTCGTGGGTGACGTTGCGCAGGAAAGCGTCCTTGGCGCGGACGGCGGTCTCGGCATCGATGGCGCGCCGGGCCAGTTGGGTGTTCAGCTGATCGACCTGCCTCTTGCGCTCCTCGAGCTCGCGCAGCGATTCGGCAAGAGTGAGTTCTGCGGCCTTGCGAACGGTGATGTCCGCGACCGTGCCGATCATCCGCAGGGCCTCGCCCGACGGTGAGCGCGCTATCACCTTGCCCCGTGTCTCGAACCACACGTCGTTCCCGTCCAGCCTCCGGACCCGGTACTCCGCATCGAAAGACGGGGTTTCGCCCGCAAGGTGGCGATTGAGCGCGGCCCGCGTCCCCAGTAGGTCGTCCTTGTGCAAGGGCTCGAACCAGCGCGCCGGGGTTCGCGCCGTACCGGTGACCGCATCGCCCAGCATCTGCGCAAGGCGGGGAGAGTAATACGCGTTACCCAGGGGAATGTCCCAGTCGAAGACGCCCTGCGAACTGCCTTCCAGCGCAAAACTCCAACGTGCCTCCGCATCGCGGAGTTCCTGCGTGGCGAGGCTGGCATCACGATGGGCCCTGCTAAGGGTGACCGATAACAAGGCATAGCCTACCGCGACACACGGGACTGAGAGCGCGTCCCTGAGCAGGAGCGGGGCTGCATCCATGAACGCCAGCACCAGCAAGCCAAGCGGGTGTGAAAGGAGGACAGCCGCCGCGAAGGCGTGTCCCACCCCGGGCTCCGTGCGCGCCAAGCGCAACTGAAGGGATGCCGCGTAGGCAAGCATGGCGCTCGGGATGAGGTGCACCAATAGCGGCGACACCCTGACTGCGGCCAGAAGCAATGCTGCGAAGGCAACCGTTGCCAGTACAAAAAGCCGGATTGGACCGCCAATCGCCCCGATTGGGGACGCCCGCGAAAAAAATCTCAACCCCAGGAGCAAGGCGGAGAGGGCCACACTGGCCGTGGCGATCATGAGGACGAAGCCCGCCGCACCGGGAATGTGGATGAAACCTGTAAGGACGTGGTTGCTCAGGTATGAGATGGCGGAAAGTGCGAGCCATCCCGCGCCTTTCTCGCCCGAGGAATGCATGTGGCGAATGCAGAGAAACGCCAGGACCAGCGAGAGCAGCGCGAGACCCGGTTGGATCCAGTGGATGAGGGTGTCGAACAAAGGGACGCTCCCTTCCGGGGTTGGGCCGCGCAGCAAGGCGCGGGAACATGGTAGCGTGCCGGCCCCGACTGGCCAACTCCGCTGACGAGCCCCATGGAGCGTAACGACACGCACAC
Organism: uncultured Gammaproteobacteria bacterium; assembly: GCA_903928015.1. Taxonomy (GTDB): domain Bacteria; phylum Pseudomonadota; class Gammaproteobacteria; order Pseudomonadales; family UBA5518; genus UBA5518. The sequence continues at coordinate 11,615 of CAIYPF010000116.1, forward strand.
CCCCATGATGCAGCAGTACCTGCGCATCAAGGCCAAACACCCGGAAGAACTGCTCTTCTACCGGATGGGAGACTTCTACGAACTCTTCCACGACGACGCCCGTCGCGCGGCCCAGCTGCTCGACATCACCCTGACTGCGCGTGGCTCCTCGGCCGGACAGCCCATCCCCATGGCGGGCGTGCCCTATCACGCTGTGGAAGGCTACCTGGCGCGGCTGGTGCGTGCGGGTGTGGCAGTGGCCATCTGCGAGCAGATCGGTGATCCCGCGACCAGCAAGGGGCCGGTGGAGCGCGAAGTCACGCGCATCGTCACGCCGGGCACCCTTACCGACGAATCCCTGCTCGATGCGGCACGCGACAATCTGATCGTCGCCGTCTCCCAGGATGGCGATCGCTTCGGCCTCGCCTCGCTCGACCTCGCCAGCGGCCGCTTTCTGGTGCTGGAGGTCGACGGAGAGGAAGCCCTCGCTGGCGAGATACGCCGCCTGCAACCGGCAGAGCTCCTGGCCACGGAAACCAGCGCGGCACGCGGCACGCTTGCGAGCGTGCCGGGGCTGCGCCGTCGCCCGCCGTGGGAGTTCGACGCAGAGAGCGCATTCACGCTTCTTACGAGGCAATTCGGCACCCACGACCTGTCGGGTTTCGGATGCGCGGAGTTGCGTCTTGCGGTGTGCGCGGCGGGCTGCCTGCTGCGCTACGCGCGGGACACACAGCGCTCGGAACTCCCGCACGTCCATGGCATTGCGGCCGACACCCGCGAGGACGCGGTGGTCCTGGATGCCGCATCGCTGCGCAATCTCGAGATAGACACCAACCTCACCGGTGGCAGCGAGCACACGCTCGCCTGGGTGCTCGATACCACCTGCACGGCGATGGGCGCGCGTTGGCTGCGACGCTGGCTGCGGCGCCCCACGCGGCGCATCGGCGTGTTGCGCGCGCGTCAGGATGCCATCGCCGAACTGCTGATCGATGGCCGCTTCGGAGAGCCTCGAGAGCGGCTCGCGGCAGTGGGCGACATGGAGCGCATCCTCGCGCGCGTGGCGCTGCGCTCGGCGCGACCGCGCGACCTCTCGCGCCTCGGCCAGGCCTTGTCGATGCTGCCCGCGCTGCAGGCTTCAACTGCATTGCTGGAGGCACAGCTCTCGCGTGAATTGCTGGGGCGCGTGCGCGAGCTCCCCGCCCTTGCCTCACGACTCGCGCAGGCGCTGGTCGAGAACCCGCCCATGATCGTGCGCGACGGCGGCGTGATCGCCGAAGGCTACGACGCGGAACTCGACGAAATGCGCGCGCTGGCCGCCGGTGCCACCGACTATCTCGTGGGCCTCGAACTCCGCGAACGCGAGCGCAGCGGCCTGCCCAACCTGCACGTGGGCTACAACCGCGTGCACGGTTACTACATCGAGATCAGCCGCGCGCAAGCGCGCAACGCGCCAGCAGACTACATCCGCCGCCAGACGCTGAAGAACGCCGAACGCTTCGTGACGCCGGAACTCAAGGAATACGAAGACAAGGTACTGGGAGCCAAGGCCCGCGCGCTGGCCCGCGAGAAGTGGCTCTACGAGGAACTGCTCGAGGCACTCAACACCGAACTCGGCGCATTGCAGGATTGCGCGGCGGCACTGGCGGAACTCGATGTGCTCTGCACCCTGGCCGAGCGTGCGGCAACACTCGACTACTGCCGCCCGGAACTCACCGAAGCGCCGTTGATGCGCATACGCGGCGGCCGTCACCCGGTGGTTGAGCGCGTCTCCAGCGATCCCTTCATTGCGAACGATCTGGACCTCGACACGAGCCGACGCATGCTGGTCATCACGGGACCGAACATGGGCGGCAAATCGACCTACATGCGGCAGGTCGCGCTGATCGCGCTGCTCGCGCACGTGGGGAGTTTCGTGCCGGCGACATCCGCGGAAATTCCGCTTCTGGACCGCATTTTCACGCGGATCGGATCCTCGGACGATCTCGCAGGCGGGCGCTCCACTTTCATGGTCGAGATGGCCGAGACCGCCACCATCCTGCACAACGCCACGGCGCGCAGTCTGGTGCTGATGGACGAGATCGGGCGGGGCACAGGCACTTTCGACGGGCTCTCCCTCGCCTGGGCCGCGGCCGCGAGGCTGGCCCGCGAGCAGCGCGCCTGGACTCTGTTCGCCACGCATTACTTCGAGCTCACGGTGCTGCCATCCGTGGTGGAGGGCATCGCCAATGTCCATCTGGACGCCACCGAATACGCCGACCGCATCGTGTTCCTGCACGCCGTGCGCCCGGGGCCTGCGAGCCGCAGCTACGGGCTGCAGGTGGCTGCGCTCGCCGGCGTACCCCAGGACGTGATCCGCGAGGCACGCCGCAAGCTCGCGGAACTGGAAGCACCCGCCCGCGCCTTGCCGGCCACCACGCCCGAGCACCCGCAGCAGACGAGCCTGCCCTTTGACCGCGACCCTGCGCTCGATGTGCTCGCCTCCCGGCTGGCGGAACTCGACGTCGATGCGCTCAGCCCGCGAGATGCCCTGCAACTCCTCTACGAACTTGCGGCGCGGGCGCGCGGGGCTTGCTGAAAATTCATGGCCGCGCGGCTCTCGCCGCCCGCGTGCCGCGTGCTAGACTCGCGTCGTCCGCGCAGTCCGCGGCTCATCCGGTTCTGAAGAGGCGCTAAGCAAATGACCTTTGTTGTCGGGGAAAACTGCATCAAGTGCAAGCACACTGACTGCGTCGAGGTATGTCCTGTCGACTGCTTCTACGAAGGCCCCAACTTCCTGGTGATCCATCCAGACGAGTGCATCGACTGCGCGCTGTGCGAGCCGGAGTGCCCTGTTGACGCCATCTTCTCCGAAGACGAAATCCCCGATGACCAGAAGCAGTTCCTGGCACTGAACGCCGAACTCGCCCAGATCTGGCCCAACATCACCGAGCGCAAGGAAGCTCCGGCCGATGCCGAGGAATGGAACGGCGTCGCCGACAAGCTCCAGTACCTCGAGCGCTGAGGACGCGTCCGGCCGCGAGTCGGATTGCAGAAACAAAAAAGGGGGCGTCAGCCCCCTTTTCCGTTTACGGCGCCCTGCTTCTCAGCTGAAGACCGCCTCGCCCGACAGACCCTGACGCTCCAGGATTTCCCGCAGCCGACGAAGTGCCTCGACCTGGATCTGCCGCACCCGCTCACGGGTGAGACCGATCTCGCGGCCAACCTCTTCCAGCGTTGCGCCCTCGTAGCCCGCGAGCCCGAAGCGCCGCGCGATCACTTCGCGCTGCTTGTCGCTGAGTTCCTCCAGCCACTCGCCGATGCTGGCACGCATGTCCTCGTCCTGGAGCAACTCCGCGGGGTCGGACACCTGGTGATCGGCGATGGTATCGAGCAGGGATCGGTCGGAGTCCGGTCCGAGCGGCACGTCGACGGAGCTGACGCGCTCGTTCAGCCCGAGCATGCGCTTCACGTCTTCCACCGGGCGATCGACCAGCGCTGCGATCTCCTCGGCGGAGGGCTCGTGGTCGAGTTTCTGCGTGAGCGCACGCGCGGCACGCAGGTAGATGTTCAGTTCCTTCACCACGTGGATCGGGAGCCGGATGGTGCGCGTCTGGTTCATGATCGCGCGCTCGATGGTCTGCCGGATCCACCACGTCGCGTAGGTCGAGAAGCGGAAACCGCGCTCCGGATCGAACTTCTCGACCGCACGGATCAGCCCGAGGTTGCCTTCTTCGATCAGATCGAGCAGCGATAGGCCGCGGTTGAGGTAACGGCGCGAGATCTTGACCACCAGGCGCAGGTTGCTCTCGATCATGCGCTTGCGGGCCGCCGCATCGCCCTTCAGGGCCTTGCGTGCGAAGAATTTCTCTTCGTCGGCGGTGAGCAGCGGCGAGAAGCCGATCTCGCTCAGGTAGAGCTGGGTGGCGTCCAGGGTGCGCTGGGAGCCGACGGTATCGCCACGCCGGGGCGTGATCGTCTCCTCAGGCTCTGCTGCTTCCAGCGCGGCCTCCGGAGAGTCCTCGTCCAGCAGGTCTACGAGGCCGTCCTCGAACTCGCCGTCCGCGCCGAGCACGGGTTCTTCGTCGAATCGCACGCTTGCTTCGAGTCCCATCTGCTGTCCCCTATTTCATCCTGATTGTTTTGCCTGCCCGCTAGCGCCGCGGCAGGATCTTCGCAGGGTCGACCGGACTTCCCTTCCGGCGGACCTCAAAATGCAATTTCACGCGGTCGGTACCGCTGTCCCCTATCTGGGCAATCGTCTGCCCGGCCTTCACCACATCACCTTCCTTGACCAACAGCGTGCTGTTGTGTGCGTAGGCGCTCAGGTAAACGTCGTCGTGCTTCACGATCAGCAGGTTGCCGTAGCCCCGGACACCGCTGCCCGCGTAGACCACAACACCGCTGTTGGCCGCACGAACGGGGTCCCCCGAATGTCCTTCCAGATCTATGCCCTTGTGGGGCTGGGCTCCGCCCGAAAAGTGCTCGATCACCTTGCCCGAGGCAGGCCACTGCCAGGCGCCAGGCCTCGGCGGACGGACGCTGGAGGGCGCCGCTGCGCTTGGCTTGGATGGCGTCGCCCCCGTTGCTGCAACGCTGGCCGGGGCCGCAGCCGTGGTCGCGGTGGCAGACTTCGGCGCGGGTGCAGGAACGGCGGCCGCTGGACGGGGGGGCTGCGCTGGCGGCCGGGTTGCCACAGTGGGTGCCCGGGCTGCGCTGCTGCTGGCGCCGGGAGCCGGCGACGGCAGGGGTATAGCCGACACGGGAGCGGACTGCGGCGCCGGCCGTGCCACAGCCGCAACGGGTGGGGCAGAACTGGATGGCGCCCTCCCCCTCACCAGCAGAGACTGACCGGGATAGATCCTGTAAGGCGCGCTTATGCCATTGAGCCTGGCGATATCCCGCCAGTCCGTGCCAGTCGCGAAGGAAATCAGGTAAAGGCTGTCGCCGGGCTTGACCGTGTAGCGATCGGGCCCTGCGGGAGCGGATGGCGGGGCAGGCGTGGGTTCTTCCTCGTCCTCCGGCACCACCACGTAATTCGTAGGCGTGGAACAACCCGCAAGAAGGGCCAGCAACCCGAAAACGACCGTCAATGTCCGCAGCGTTGGAAGGGTCATTCATTTCTATGGTGGCTGTGGGGGTTTCGACCCGGGTTGTTAGTTGCGCGTGTTTAGTGCGCGATCCGTTTAAGAAGCATTTTTATCGCGATGATTTTATTGAACTTTCGTGAAGCCAAATTTGCCCACATCAGGACGCTTTGTCAACGGAACAGTCAGGGGATAGCGGAACTTTTTCACATTTGGCTGGAAATCAGGCGAGCCTGATACAGGGAGGAGCGGCGTGGCAGCGCTTAGCGCACCGTGCCGCTGAGGAGAGGGACGAAGCGGACCGGTTCCATGGCCTTGGTATCAAAACCCTGTTCAAGTCGGGTGACCACGTACAGCTGCTGGGACTGCTCGGGGCCAGCGGGAATCACAAGCCTTCCCCCGGGAGCGAGTTGCTCGCACAGCTCCTGGGGTATGGCGAGAGGGGCCGCCGTGGTGATGATGCCGTCGAAGGGGCCCTTGTCGGCCCACCCATGGAAACCGTCGGCATGGCGCAGGGAGACGTTGTAGATGGCGAGTTCACGCAGCCGCCCCTTGGCTTTGTCCTGCAGGCCACGAATGCGCTCGACGCTGAAGACCTCGCCCACCAGCGCGGCCAGCACAGCCGTCTGGTAGCCGGAACCCGTGCCTATTTCCAGGACCCGTCGCGGCCTGCCGCCGGCCAGGAGCAGTTCGGTCATGCGAGCGACGATGTAGGGCTGGGAGAGCGTCTGGTTGAACCCGATGGGAAGTGCCGCGTCCTCGTAGGCACGGTGCGCCAGGGCCTCATCCAGGAACAGATGGCGCGGAGTGCTGCGGATCACCTCCAGCACGCGCACATCCTTGATGCCCTGTTCGTAGAGACGCTCGATCAACCGGGCCCGCGTGCGCTGGGACGTCATGCCGATGCCAGGGTGTTTCACGTCCCGGACACCTGTTCCGGCAGCAGCAAGACCACAGCCTGCGCCGCTATGCCCTCACGTCGGCCGGTGAATCCAAGCCCCTCGGTAGTGGTTGCCTTGAGCCCCACGTCGCCAACACCGCAAGCGAGATCGGCGGCAATGTTCGCGCGGATCGCTTCGGCGTGCGGCGCGACCTTGGGACGCTCGGCGATCACAGTGAGATCCACGTTGCCCACGCGGAAGCCCGCGTTGCGGACGAGCATCAGGCAGTGACGCAAAAGGACACGGCTGTCGGCGCCTTTCCAGCGCGGATCGGTATCGGGAAAGTGAACGCCGATGTCGCCTGCGGCAATCGCTCCGAGGAGTGCATCGCACAGCGCATGCAAAAGCACATCACCATCGGAGTGCGCCAGAACGCCGTGACTGTGGGGAATGTGTACTCCCCCGAGCACCACGGTGTCGCCAGGACCGAAGCGATGCACGTCGAAACCCTGACCGATCCTCACGCCGCACCCTCCCGATCCTGCCCGAGATGGAACTCGGCAAGCGCGAGATCTTCAGGGGTAGTGACCTTGATGTTGTGTGCGCCGCAGGGAACGAGGCGTGGCCGCAGGCCGAGCAACTCGACGGCCATGGCCTCGTCGGTGACAGAGACACCGGAATCGCGAGCCGCTTCGAGCGCGCGGCAAAGCAGCCCGTAGCGGAACATCTGCGGCGTCTGCGCACGCCAGAAAGACTCGCGCTTCAGGGTGGCATCCACCCTTGCGCCAGCATCTGCACGCTTCAGGGTGTCGACCACCGGCGATGCCAGCAGGCCGCCCACCTCGTCATCGGCAAGTACGTCGATCAGGTGCACTACATCCGCCGTGCGTACGCAGGCACGCGCCATATCGTGTACCAGCACCCAATCGGAGGCCGCGGGCAGCGGGTCGAAGGCCGAGAGCGCGTTGAGCACCGAGGTGGCGCGGTCTGCTCCGCCCTCGACACAGTGCACCCGGCTACGCAGAGCCTGCGGCAGACTGCCCCAATGGAGATCCCCGGGAGCAATTGCAACGACGAGTTCGCGAAGCCCAGGGACCGCGAGCAACGCACGCAGCGTGTGCTCGGCGAGTTGGCGCCCGGCGAGATGCAGATATTGCTTGGGCGTGTCCAGCCCCATCCGCGAGCCACTGCCCGCCGCGGGAACGGCGATCCAGACAGGCGTGGATTTGCCGGGAACTACCATCAGGGAGCGCCCGACGGCCGCTCCACCACCACGTAGAACGTCTCGTCCCTGCGTATCAGTCCGAGTTCCTCGCGCGCCATTTCCTCGACGCTGTCGAATCCGCTGCGGAACTCGGCCACTTCTACCTCGAGACGGCGGTTGCGCTCGCGCAACTGCTCGTTGGCATGGGAGTAATCATCGATCTGGCGACCGAGCGAGACGAGCTCCGCGATGCTGCCCTGCCCGATCCACAGCCGCCACTGCAACACCGCCAGCAGCAGCGTGAGAGCGATGGGGACGGGTTTCCAGCGGTTCATGGCAGGAGTGTAGACGAGGCCGCTCAGCGCCGCGCGAGCTCGGCGCGACCGCGGTAAGGCGCACGCCCCGAAAGCTCCGCCTCGATGCGCAGCAGGCGGTTGTACTTGGCTACGCGATCGGAGCGGCAGAGGCTGCCGGTCTTGATCTGGCCGGCCGAGGTGCCCACCGCGAGGTCTGCGATGGTGGTGTCTTCCGTCTCCCCGGAGCGGTGCGAGATCACTGCCGTGTAGCCGGCCTTTCGCGCCATGGCGATGGCATCCAGAGTTTCGCTCAGGCTGCCGATCTGGTTGAACTTGATGAGGATGGAATTGGCGATGCCCTCGCGGATGCCGCGCGAGAGGATCTTCGTGTTGGTCACGAACAGATCGTCGCCCACCAGCTGCACGCTGGAGCCCAGCAATCGCGTGAGCTCGGCCCAGCCCTCCCAGTCGCTCTCGTCCATGCCGTCCTCGATCGAGCAGATCGGGTAACGGCCGGCAAGATCCGCGAGATAGGCGGCGAACTCGGCCGGGGAGTAGTTCTTGCCCTCTCCCGACAGTTTGTACAGGCCATCGGAGTAGAACTCGGAGGCTGCGCAGTCGAGTGCCAGCACCACGTCTGTGCCCATGCGGTAACCGGCCTTGTCCGTGGCCTCGATGATGGCGGCGAGCGCGGCCTCGTTGGACGGAAGGTCCGGCGCAAAGCCGCCCTCGTCGCCCACCGAAGTGGCAAGCCCACGGCCGTGCAGCACTTTCTTCAGCGCGTGGAAGATCTCCGCGCCGCAGCGCAGCCCCTCGGCGAAGGTGGGAGCGCCAACGGGCTGCACCATGAATTCCTGGATGTCGACGTTGTTGTCGGCGTGCTCGCCGCCGTTGACGATGTTCATCATGGGCAGCGGCATCGAATAGACGCCCGGAGTGCCGTTCAGCTCGGCAATGTGGGCATAGAGCGGCAAGCCCTTGGAGATGGCGGCGGCGCGGGCCGCGGCGAGCGACACCGCGAGGATCGCGTTGGCGCCCAAGCCGGATTTGTTCTCTGTGCCATCGAGCGCCAGCATCGCGTCGTCGAGGCCGCGCTGATCGGTGGCGTCACGTCCCGTGAGCAAGGGCGCGATCCGGCCTTCCACGGCGGCAACGGCCTTGCGTACACCCTTGCCGAGATAGCGGGACGCATCGCCGTCGCGCAACTCCAGCGCCTCGCGCGAACCGGTGGAGGCGCCCGAGGGCGCGCAGGCAGTGCCGGAGGATCCGTCCGCGAGCCGCACGCTCGCCTCGACGGTGGGATTGCCGCGGGAATCGAGGATCTCGAGTGCACGGATTTCGGTGATGGTCGGGTTCATCTGGACCTCCGGTCGTCATGCGGGCCCGGACGCGGCCATCGTGCGCCCTGCCCTGCTGTATCTGGATGCGTGGCGCTCAGCGGATCTCGATGGGCGGCAGGGCCTTCACGAGTTCGTCCAGCGCTTTCAGTTGCGCGAGGAAATCACCGAGTTTGTCCAAAGGCAGGGCACACGGGCCGTCGCACTTCGCCTGATCGGGGTCGGGATGCGCCTCGAGGAAGAGCGCGGAGAGGCCCTGCGACATACCTGCCCGCGCGAGCTCCACCACCTGCTGGCGGCGTCCGCCTGCGGAGTCCGAGCGTCCGCCCGGCATCTGCAGGGCATGGGTGACGTCGAACATCACGGGATAACCGAAGCGCTTCATGGTGCCGAAGCCGAGCATGTCGACCACGAGGTTGTTGTAACCGAAACTCGAGCCGCGCTCGCAGAGCATGAGCCGCGAGTTACCGGCTTCCTCGAATTTGTTGAGGATGTGGCCCATTTCCTGGGGCGCGAGGAACTGCGCTTTCTTGATGTTGATCGCGGCGCCGGTCTTGGCCATGGCCACCACGAGATCGGTCTGCCGCGAGAGGAACGCGGGCAACTGGATCACGTCGCAGACCTCGGCCACCGGCGCTGCCTGCGCGGGTTCGTGGACGTCGGTGATCACCGGCACGCCGAAGGCTGACTTCACGTCCTGGAAAATGCGCAGTCCCTCTTCGAGGCCCGGACCACGGAAGGATTTCACCGAGGAGCGGTTGGCCTTGTCGAAGGACGCCTTGAACACGTAGGGAATGCCGAGCCTGGCGCAGGTTGCCACGTAGTGTTCGGCCACGCGGAGCGCGAGATCACGCGACTCCAGCACGTTCATGCCACCGAAGAGCACGAAGGGCAGGTGGTTGCCTACCGGGATGCCCGCCACATCGACGACGCGGCCGGTCGTTGCCTCAGCCACGGCCGTGCTCCGCGGCGTAACTCGCGGCCGCTTCGATGAAACCGCTGAAGAGCGGGTGCCCGTCACGCGGCGTGGAGGTGAACTCCGGGTGGAACTGGCAGGCCACGAACCACGGGTGACCGGGGAGTTCGATCATCTCGACCAGCGAGCGGTCGCCCGACCATCCCGAGACCTTGAGCCCCGCCGCCACGAGCTTTGAGAGGTAATTGCCGTTCACCTCGTAGCGGTGGCGGTGCCGCTCGGTGATCTCGGGTTTGCCATACGCGGCGCGCGCACGGGAGCCCTCTTCGAGATGGCAGGCCTGGGTGCCGAGGCGCATGGAGCCGCCAAGATCGGACTCGAGACTGCGCCGCTCGGTCCTGCCGTCGGCGTTCATCCATTCGGTTATGAGCGCCACGACCGGGTGCGGCGTGGTCTGGTTGAACTCGGTGCTGTTGGCGGCATCCAGGCCCGCCACATGGCGGGCATATTCGATCACTGCCACCTGCAGGCCGAGGCAGATGCCGAGGTAGGGAATGCCGTTCTCGCGCGCATAGCGCACGGTGCTGATCTTGCCTTCGACGCCGCGCTCGCCGAAGCCTCCGGGCACCAGGATCGCATCCACACCTTCGAGGATGGATGTGCCCTCGCGCTCGATGCGCTCGGAATCGATGTAGCGCATGTTGAGACGCGTACCGGTATGGATGCCTGCAGCAGAGAGCGCCTCGTTCAGCGACTTGTAGGCGTCGAGAAGGTCCATGTACTTGCCGACCATCGCGACCGTGGCATGGCGGCCCGCGTTCAGCTTGCCGTCGATCACGGCCTGCCACTCGCGCAGGTCTGCGGGCGGGCAGTCGAGCCCCAGCTTCTCGAGGACGATGTCATCCAGTCCCGCCGAGTGCAGGAGCAACGGCAGGCGGTAGATCATGTCGACGTCCGGCACCGAGATCACAGCGCGCTCTGCGACGTCGGTGAACAGCGCGATCTTGCGCCGCGAGGACTCGTCGATGTCCTGCTCGGAGCGGCACAGCAGCACGTCCGGCTGCAGGCCGATCGCGCGCATTTCCTTGACGGAGTGCTGCGTGGGCTTGGTCTTGGTCTCGCCAGCCGAGCGGATGTAGGGCACCAGCGTCAGGTGGATGAACATGCAGCTGGAGTGCCCGAGATCGGCGCGCAGCTGGCGGCTCGCCTCGAGGAAGGGCTGGGATTCGATGTCACCCACGGTGCCGCCGATCTCGACCATCGCGACGTCGAAACCCTCTGCGCCGGCGAGGATGCGGCGCTTGATTTCGTCGGTGATGTGCGGGATCACCTGCACTGTGGCGCCGAGATAGTCGCCGCGGCGCTCGCGCCGCAGCACGGCCTCGTAGACCTTGCCGGTGGTGAAGTTGTTGCGCCCGGTCATCCGCGTGCGCACGAAGCGCTCGTAGTGGCCGAGGTCCAGATCGGTTTCGGTCCCGTCGTCGCAGACGAAGACCTCCCCATGCTGGAACGGGCTCATGGTGCCGGGGTCGACGTTGATGTAGGGGTCGAGCTTGAGCAGCGTGACCTTCAGGCCGCGCGCCTCGAGGATCGCGGCCAGCGAGGCAGAGGCGAGCCCCTTGCCCAGCGATGAGACCACCCCACCCGTAACGAAAATCAGCCGCGTCATAGGGCCCTGCGCGAGTTGCTGTCTTTGTTTGAAGGGACGCGGGGTATCGAGAAACACCCCGCGAGGATGGGAGGCCACGTTAACAGAAGCGGGATGGGATGCTCAATCGCGGCGAAGCAGGTGCGGGGGCATCGCGCGGCGAATGCGCCATCCCGGGCGCCGTGCCCCGCTGATCTGCTAGTCTTCGGCGCCATGAAACTCAACGTCTCCGTACTCGGCGCCGGATCCTGGGGCACTACCTTCGCCGCCAGCGCCTCTCGCAATGCCTCGGTCGAGCTCTGGTGCCGCGACGCGGCCCTGGCCACCGAGATCAACGAGCAGCACCGCAACAGCCGTTATCTGGGCGATATGCCGCTGCCAACGCGGCTGTCGGCACATACAAATCTCGACGCTGTGGCGTCCCGGGCCGATGTGCTGGTCGTTGCGGTGCCCTCGCACGGCTTCCGCGAGACCCTCGCCCGCGCCGCGCCCCATATAAGGCCATGGGTCCCCGTGATCAGTCTGAGCAAGGGGCTCGAGCAGTCGAGCGGGCTGCGCATGTCCGAACTGATCGCCGAAATACTCCCCGGACACCCGGCGGGTGTGCTGGGCGGACCGAACCTCGCGCAGGAGATCCTCGCAGGAAAGGCTGCGGCCAGCGTGCTCGCGATGGAAGATCCGGCAATCCTCAGCCAGTTGCAGCAGGTATTCAGTTCCGGGGTCTACCGGGTCTACTCCAACACCGATGTGATCGGCTGCGAACTTGGCGGCGTGCTGAAAAACGTCATCGCCATCGCCTGCGGCATGGCCGATGGCATGGGCGCAGGAGACAACACACGTGCCGCCATGATCACCCGCGGCCTCGCCGAGATCAGCCGCCTCGGTGTCGCGCTCGGCGGTCAGGCAGCCACGTTTGCCGGGCTGGCAGGGCTCGGCGATCTGGTCACGACCTGCTCGAGCCGTCTGAGCAGGAATCGCCACGTCGGCGAGCAACTCGGGCTGGGGCGCTCCCTCGAGGAGATCATCGGCGAGATGCGCATGGTCGCCGAAGGCGTGAAGAGCACCGGGGTGGCGGTGGCGCTCGCCGAGCGCATGGGCGTCGAAGTGCCCATGATCCGCGAGGTGGGAAGGGTTCTGGCCGGAGGCAGCCCGAAGCGCGCCCTTCGCTCCCTGATCCGCATCAGCGCCGGGGCGGAAGCAGATCCGGGCTGAAATCCATCGCCGCGCGGCCAGCACTCGCCCCGCCGACGGCCGCTCGAAAAAACCTTCTCCGGGAACAACGCAAACAACAAGTCTTTGACCGGGAAAGGCTTCTTATCTATATTTTGAACGATACAGACAGGGAGCAGTTGCGTCGTGCCCATCCGTATCAATCTGCGGGACGTGCTGGCTTGTGCAGCACTCCTGATCGCCTCCCCCGCCGCAACCGTCCATGCGGAAGAAACACCGCCCGCGCGCGTCTTCGCCGCAGCCTCCCTCACGGAGTTCATGCAGGATGTGGCCAACGACTACGCCAGAACCGGGGCAGCGCTACCACGGCTGTCCTTTGCGGCGAGTTCCGTGCTCGCCAGACAGATAGAGGCCGGCGCACCCGCCGATGTGTTTGTCTCTGCCGATCAGGAATGGATGGATTACCTCGCCGCTCGTGACCTGATCCAGCCGGAAACCCGTGTCGATATCGCAGGCAACCGACTGGTTCTGGTCGCGCCCGTGCGCAGCACGGTGGCGCTGCGCCTGGCGCCCGGCGTTGACTTCATCACAGCACTGGGCGATGGGAGGCTCGCCGTCGCAGACCCGGATTCGGTGCCGGCCGGACGCTACGCACGGAGTGCGCTGGTGTCGCTCGGCGCATGGCCCGCGCTGGCGGACCGGCTCGCACGCGCCGAGAACGTGCGGATGGCGCTGGCCTACGTGGCTCGCGATGAAGCTCCGCTCGGCATCGTCTATGCCACCGATGCACTCACCGATCCGCGCGTTCGCGTCGTCGACACATTCCCGGAGGATTCGCACCTGCCGATCCGCTATACGGCCGCCGTGTTGCGCACCGCGACCCCGGGTGCAGACGCGTTGATCGCGTTCCTGCGCAGCAGCAGCGCCAGCGAAAGGCTGCAACAGCGCGGCTTCATGCCCGTCGCAACACCCACGGAGAAACAGCCATGACAGTCCGTAACAGCGCGGTGCTGCTCTGTCTTGCCATGTGCGCACACAACGTTTCCGGGGCCGCAGACCCGGACACCGCAGCGGCTATACGGCGCCTGGAGGCCGCACTCGCACGGCAGGAGGCAGAGCTTGCCGCTCAGCGTACGCACATCGAGAGCCAGGACCGCGAGATCACGGCGTTGCGCGCAGCCGTCAACGCCTCGAGCGGGGAGGCCTCGGTCACGCGCAGCACCCTTTCCGGCGTGCTGACCGAACAGAAACACGCCCGGCTGCAGCAGCAGGAGGCCCCGCGCTGGAGCCTCAACGCGTCGCGACCAACCCTCGCTGCTGCCGACGGCCGATCCACACTCGCATTGCGCTCGCTCGTGCAACTCGACAGCAGCTGGTACGACCAGGACGACGCCGGGCCGCTCGGCACGGATTTCCGGCGCGGCTCTGCAGGTACGGGTTCCAACCGGGAAAACGCATCGGCATCCGACCTCGGCTCGGGAACGAATTTCCGCCGCGCCAGACTCGGCGTCGAGGGCATTTTCGCGCGGGATTTCGGCTACCGCTTCATGGCGGAGTTCGGCGGCAGCGGCAGCGAGAGCCAGACCCGCCTGAACGACTCCTGGGTGAGCTACAGCGGTTTCGCACCGTTCACAGTGCAGATGGGTGCCTTTGCGCCCGCAGCGAACATGGACGACAGCACCACCCCTGACGACACGCTGTTTCCCGAGCGCGCGACACCGGCAGAACTCTCGAGGTCGCTCGCAGGCGCCGATGGACGCGTGGGCTTCGGCATCCGCGGCAACGGCACGCGCTGGATGGGCGCGCTCACACTCACGGGTGGCACCGCAGGAGAGGCGGAATCCTTCGACGAGCAGCGGGGCGTGGTCGGCAGAATCGGCGTGCTCGCGCTCACCGGCGCCGACAACGCCTGGAATCTCCACCTCGGCGCATCTGGCAGCCATGTGTTCCGCTTTGCAGACCAGGGCGGACCGAACGTACGTTACCCGCTGCGCCTGCGCGACCGTCCCGAACTGCGCGTCGACAGCACGCGTCTGATCGACACCGGCCAGATTGACGCGGATTCGGCCTGGGCTGCAGGACTCGAACTCGGCGCCAACTGGCACAACGTCTACCTGCAGGGAGAAACCTTCCGTTTCGGGGTGGAGCGGCGCGACAGCGCGCTCGAAGACCCTGAATTCGATGGCTACTACATCCAGGGAAGCTGGGTGATCACCGGCGAGAGTCGCCGCTACAACATGGCTACCGGCGCGTTCCAGGCGCCTCGCCCCGTCGCGCCCTTCTCGAGTGGGGGAGGACCGGGAAGCTGGGAGCTCGCATGGCGTTACAGCCACACGGATCTCGACGTCGAAGCCGGCGTCGCAGGCATGCCCGCAAGCCCTGGTGCCGTGCGTGGGGGCATCCAGGACATCCGCAGCATCGGCCTCAACTGGACCGTGAACAGCAACCTGAAACTGATGCTCGATTACATGCGAGTCGAGGTGGATCGACTGAACCCCGCCACCGACGGCGGGCTGCCCTTCGGGCCGGCACCGCTCACACCGCCGGAAGGGGTACAGATCGGACAGGACCTCGACATCTACACACTGCGCACCCAGTTCGCTTTCTAGGAAGCGCGACAGGCGGAGCGTGCTCTCAACCGAGGGCGTGGAGGCGTCCGAGCAGGTCGCAGACGCGCTGCGAATAGCCCCACTCGTTGTCGTACCCGCTGAGGCACTTGAGATAGCGCCCGCCGCGCACCGCGGTGAAGCTGGCATCGAATACCGAAGAATGCGGGTTGCCGATGATGTCGGAGGACACAACCGGCGCCTCGGTGTACTGCAGGATGCCGGCGAGCGCACCGGCGGCGGCGTTGCGCATGGCCTCGTTCACCTCGGCCGCCGTGACATCGCGACCGAGTTCGACGAACAGGTCCACCACCGAACCATCGGGTACCGGCACACGCGAGGCGATGCCGTCCAGGCGACCTTTCAACTCGGGCAACACCTTTCCCACTGCACGCGCAGCGCCCGTGGTGGTGGGGATGATGTTCTCGGCGGCCGCGCGGCTGCGGCGCCAGTCGGTGTGCGGGACGTCCGCCAGGCGCTGGTCGTTGGTGTAGGCATGCACCGTGTTGATGAGCCCCTCAACGATCCCGAATCGCTCGTGCAGCACCTTGGCCACCGGTGCCAGGCAGTTGGTGGTGCAGCTCGCGTTGGAGACGATGCGGTGCTCCGGCAGCAATCCCGCGTCATTTACCCCCAGCACGACGGTGTAATCGATCTCGTCCTTCGCGGGCACCGTGAGCAGTACGCGCCGGGCTCCGGCGGCAAGGTGCTGGGCAGCCTGCTCGCGGCGGGTGAACTTGCCAGTGGCCTCGATCACCACATCCACCCCGAGATCACCCCAAGGCAGCGTGGAAGGCTCCTTGGCGGCGAGGATGCGGGTGCGTCCGTGCTGCGTCACAACCTGACCGTCCTCGAGCGCAAGCGGTCCACCAAAGCCGCCCATCACCGTGTCGTAGCGCAGCAGGTACACAAGCGCCGCCGGATCGAAGATGTCGTTGATCGCAACCACCTCGACATCGGGGCGGCGATCGAGGATGCGGAACACGGAGCGTCCGATGCGGCCGAAACCGTTGATGGCGACTTTCATGCGCGGTCTCCGTTGTCGATCGCTGCATAGGCGCGGACCACGTCGAGCACGCGGCAGGCATGTCCCAATGTCTCGTACCAGCCAAGGGCCTTCAGCAGGCGCCGCCCCGCACGCTGCGTTGCCTGCGTGTCGAAGAGCAGCGACTGCGTGCAGCCGATGACGTCAGACGAGACGATGGGATCGATGGCAATGCCTATCAGTTGCGGCCGCTGGGCAGCAGCGGCAACAAGCGCGGCATTCACCGCATCGATGCCCACTTCATCGCGGGACAGCACGAAATCGACATCGAGCAGGGAGCCGCGCTGGACCGGCACGTTCAGGGCGAGCCCCGATAGTCGGCCCGCGAAACGCGGCATGAGGTGCTCGACCCAGGCCGGGGAGTGATTGGCGTTGGGAATGATGTTCTGGGCTGCAGAACGGCTGCGACGCTCGTCGCCCTGCGCATAATCCTGCAAGGGCTGGTCGCTGGTGTACGCATGGATACTCGTCATGCTCGCGTAGTCGACGCCGAAAGCGCGATCGACGACATCGACCAGCAGGGCGAGCGCGTTGGTGGTTGGAGAGCCTGCGCAGACAACGCGGTCGGCGGCTGAGGCTTCGGCATCGTTGATGCCGGGAACCAGAAGCCGGTCCGGCGCGTCCTCGCACAGCGTCGCGTAGAGCAATCGGCCGGCACCCGCAGCCAGTTGCTTCCCGGCGTGATCGCGCGTGCGCAAGCGTCCCGTCGCATCGATGACGCAATCGACGCCGAAGGCATCCCACGGCACATCACCCGGAGCACCGGGCTGGAGCATGCGCGCGGAAAAACCCGGCCCGCGCAGGTAATTGCCTTCGAGACGGCAGTTGAAGTCATCGCCCGTCGTTTCGAGCAGATAACGCAGCACTTCCGGTTTTCCGACGTCGGCGACGGCCACGATCTCGATATCCGGCATCGCGGCAGCCAGACGGAAAATCTGTCGCCCGATCTGGCCGAGCCCCATCAGGCCGATGCGACAACTGCTCGCGGATGAAGACATGCGCTTCGCCTCGTCTAGCTTATGGCGATGGTGCGACCGGAGGGTTTGTCCGTCTTGGGCATCACCACTTCAAGGACACCGTCGCGGAAACTCGCCCGGGCCTTGTCTGCCAGGACATCTGCAGGCAGGGCTACCGCTCTCTCGAAACTGCCGCTGCTGATCTCCCGTCGATGATAGTCGCCGGTGTCATCGGATGTCTCGCTGCGCGTCTGGCCACGTATCGTGACGACGCCCTCGTGCAGGGATACTTCAAGGTCTTCCTTCGTCACGCCGGGAATCGCGGCTTTCAGCACCAGTTCCTTGCCGCGATCGAGCAGGTCGATTTTCGGCGCCTGCTCCATGTGCGGCCAGCCCGACCCTGCGAGCGCGGGGAAGCCGAGCCGTGACAGGAGGCCGTGCGAGAGCCGGTCGAAGAAGAGATCCATATCGGCCAGTGGCGACGAAGGATGTTCAGTCGGCTGGGGCACAGCGGATTTCGTATGACGACGTTTGCTCACGGCTGTTTTTGCGACTCTGGTATCCATGCCTATATCTCCATTGAGGTGGATGATTTGGAAGCCGGGGCTGTACGCAGGGCAGGCCCGCCGGCATTTGCAAGCGCTCCGCCTTCATCGAGCAGTTGCCGCAACAGCGCCCGCATCGAGGGAACGACCATGCTGTCGCGGTCATCGACCTCAAGCGCCATGCCGCCTTCTTCGCAGCGGCGCACATGGGCACGCACGCGACGCATCACACAGTCGCCGGATTCGCTGACGGGAAACTCGACCTCGAGTTGCTGGTTGGGCCGCAACTCCCCGTAACCGGTGTCGACGAAAATGCCACCGCGGCTCGCATCGCGGATGCGCCCGGTGGCCACCGGGATGCCGCAGCGGTAAATCAACATCGGGATGTCCGCGTCCATCCGTGCGTGATACCTGTGTTCCATAGCGTCCTGCTCCTGCTGCATCTGCGATTGCAGTGTCCGCGAGGCAGGCACGGCGAACGATGACGCACGTCAAACAGAGAGAGACACGGGGCTACGGGCGAATACGTACTCAGCCGCCGAGGCGGGCATAGCGCGCAAGCATGTCGCGCAGTCTGCGCGCGAGAGCGGCATCCAGCACGCTGCCCTCGCGCAGCTGCCAGGCCCAGTTTCCGCGCGCAACACCTGGCACGTTCATGCGCGCCTCGCTGCCCAGCGCGAGTACATCCTGCAGCGTGAGCACGGCTACCCGCGCGACCGAGGCAAGCGCGGCCCGCATCAGTGTCCATGGCATGTCGCCAGCGTGCTGCCCGAAGTAGCCGAGCACCTGTTCGCGGACATTCGCATCCAGAGAGCCAAACCAACCCAGCGTGGTGTCGTTGTCGTGCGTGCCGCTGTAGGCAACGGACATTTCGGTGTGGTTGTGCGGAAGATAGGGATTGCCCGGGTTGCCGTCGAAGGCAAACTGCAGCACCAGCATGCCCGGGAGTGCGTTCGCGCGGCGCAATGCATCGACGGCGGGTGTGATGGTGCCGAGATCCTCCGCGACCAGCGTGCCTGGGCCCGCCGTCGCAACGAGCGCCAAGAGCAATTCGCGTCCTGGCGCCTGCACCCAACGGCCATCTGCAGCTGTGAGCGCCTCGCGCGGGACCTCCCAGCAGGACTCGAATCCGCGGAAGTGATCGATGCGCAGCATCGCGAAGCGCTCGCGCTGCAAGGCGATGCGCCGTCGCCACCACGCGAAGTCCTCGCGCGCCATAGCCTCCCAGTCGTAGTGCGGATTTCCCCAGCGCTGGCCATCGGCGCTGAAATAATCGGGCGGAACGCCGGTTTCCACCGCGAGCGAGCCGTCATCGCCGATGCGGAAAAGATGCCGAGAGGCCCAGACATCGGCACTGTCGCGCGCCACGAAAATGGGCACGTCACCGAAAAATTTCACGCCGAGTCCCAGCGCGTAGGCCTGCAGCTCACGCCACTGGATGTCGAACACGTATTGCTCGAAGCAGAGCGCCTCGACGCGCGAGGCGTGCATCACGCGCGCCTCGCAGAGCGACTTCGGCTCCCGATCCCGCAAGGCTTCAGGCCACAGGTACCAGGGCACGTCACCCAGGGACTCGCGCAGAGCCGTGAACAGCGCGTAGTCCTCGAGCCAGTGCGCATTGCGGGCGCGGAAATCCCCGAAGCCTGCGTGCAATGCGTCTCCGGCACGGGAACTGAAGCGGGAAGCCGCGAGAATCAGCAACCCGGCGCGTGTGCCGGGTACGGCACGCGCACGGGCCAGATCCGAGGCGTCCAGCAGATCGCGGTCGTGGAGCCAGTCAAGGCTGATCAGCGCGGGGTTGCCGGCGAAGGCCGACAGGGCATCGTAGGGAGAGAGGTCCCGGTGCGGCGGCACGACAGGCAACATCTGCCAGAGGCCGAAACCAGCAGCAGCAAGAAACTCCACGAACCGATAGGCGGAGTGCCCGAGATCGCCCGCCCCGTAGGGCGATGGCAGTGAGGTGGGATGAAGCAGCAAGCCGGCACGGCGGCGACTCTCCTCAGCCATGGGGGCCCAGCATGTCTCTGGTCACCAGCACGATGCCTTTAGGGGACACATGGAAGCGACGCGCGTCCTCGGCGTGGTCGTAGCCGATCACGGTACCGGGCGGGATCACGCAGCGCTTGTCGATCACGGCACGGCGTATGCGGCAGTGTCGCCCCACCTTTACCAGGGGAAACACCACGCTGTCCTCGATGCGGGCAAAGGAATGCACGCGCACATTCGAGAACAGCAGCGAACGACGGATGCTCGCACCCGAGACGATGCAGCCACCGGAGACCATGGAGTCCACGGCCATGCCGCGACGCCCTTCCTCGTCGTGCACGAACTTGGCGGGCGCAACCTGTTCCTGCCAGGTCCAGATGGGCCACTCGGCGTCGTAGAGATCGAGATCAGGGGACTTGCCGATCAGCTCCATGTTGGACTCCCAGAAGGAGTCCACGGTGCCCACGTCGCGCCAGTAGCCCTGCCCGCCGTTGTGCGGATCACGGAAAGGGTAGGCCTGCACTTTCATGCGGCGGATGAGAGCGGGGATGATATCGCGGCCGAAATCGTGCGCGGACGCGGGATTGGCGTGGTCGCGCCCGAGTTCCTCGAAGAGCACGCGGGTGCTGAAGACGTAGATGCCCATCGATGCAAGGGCGCGATCGGGCTTTCCGGGCACGGGGCGGGGATGCTCGGGCTTTTCCTCGAACTCCGTGATGCGGTAGTCGTCGTCGACGGCCATCACCCCGAAGGCGCTCGCCTCGCCTATCGGGACCTCGATGCAGCCTACCGTCACGTCGGCGTCGTTCTCGACGTGCGCCGCGAGCATGGTGCCGTAATCCATCTTGTAGACATGGTCCCCGGCGAGAATCAGCACCCATTGCGGGTCGTGGTGACGGATGATGTCGAAGTTCTGCAGTACGGCGTTGGCCGTGCCTTCGTACCACGAGGTCTCGATACGCTGCTGCGCGGGGAGAAGTTCGACGAATTCGCCGAGCTCCGCACGCAGGAAGCTCCAGCCGTGCTGGATGTGCCGCAGCAGCGAGTGGGACTTGTACTGGGTGAGCACGGCAACGCGGCGGATGCCGGAGTTGACGCAATTGGATAGCGGAAAATCGATGATGCGGAATTTGCCGCCGAAGGGCACTGCCGGCTTGGCGCGCCAGTCGGTGAGCTGCTTCAGACGGGAGCCGCGGCCTCCGGCCAGTACCAGCGCGAGAGTCTCGCGGGTGAGCCGGCTGACGAAGCGGCCCGAGTGCGGGTTCGTCATGAGAAATCCCTCTCTGCGTTGGCCGGCGAGCTGCCTTGCCCGTGTGGAATGCCAATTTTCAGGGAAGATCATGACACCCTTGCGCTTGCCAACCCAGACCATCTTTTGTTCGCATGACGCAACCGCCCCACCAAGGGCCGAGTAGACACGTATGCGCATCCTGTTCGTGAGTTCAGAGGTTTTTCCCTTCGCCAAGACGGGCGGTCTTGCCGACGTCTCGGCCAGCCTGCCGCGGGCCCTGCAGGCCATCGGCCACCAGGTGAACGTGCTGATGCCGGCCTACCGCGGGGTGCTCGCTGCCGCACAGCCACTCGGCGTGCGCTTGCGCCACGCCACCGAAATCGACGGCCACGGGTTGCGGCTCTTCGAATCGCGCCTGCCAGGCAGCCGTAACAAGTTATGGCTCCTCGACTGCCCGGCGCTCTTTGATCGAGCCGGCAATCCCTACCACAACGAAAGCGGGCACGACTGGCCGGACAATCCGGTCCGGTTCGCACTGCTCTGCCGCGTGGCGGCGCTGCTCGCCTGCGATGCCTTCGGGCTGGGCTGGCAGGCCGATGTGCTCCACTGCAACGACTGGCAGACCGGGCTGGTGCCGCTGCTTCTGCACGAGCAGGCGGCGCGCCCCGCCGTGGTGTTCACGATCCACAACCTCGCCTACCAGGGGCTGTTCCCGGAGAGCGCTTTTCACGCGCTGCGCCTGCCCGCGCGCCACTGGCACCCTGACGCGCTCGAGTTCCACGGGCAGATGAGTTTCATCAAGGGCGGAATCGTCTTCGCGGACCGGGTGACAACGGTGAGTCCCACCTATGCCGCCGAGATCCGCACAGCGGCTTTCGGCTGCGGGCTGGAGGGTTTGCTGCAGCACCGGTCAGCGGTGCTCTCCGGCATCCTGAACGGCATCGACACCAGCGTCTGGAACCCGCTGCGCGATCCCGCGCTGGCGCAGGGATTCGGCGCCACCAGCCTCACCGAAAAGCGCGTGAACAAACGGGCAATCCAGTCAGAACTGGGGTTGGCCGAAGATGCAGACAGTGTGCTGCTGGGCTCCATCGGACGCCTGGCGGAGCAGAAAGGCGTCGACCTGATCGCCGGCGCCTTGCCGGCGCTGCTGCGGGGGGGCGCGCAGTTCGTGCTGCTGGGCAGCGGGGATTCGCGCTACGAGCAGGCGCTCGCGGAACTTTCGCTGGCCTTCCCCGGACGCGTGGCGCTGCGTCTGGGCTATGACGAGGGCCTGGCGCATCGTATCGAGGCGGGCGCGGATATCTTCCTGATGCCCTCGCGCTTCGAGCCCTGCGGCCTGAACCAGATGTACAGCCTGCGCTACGGCACGCTGCCGGTGGTGCATGGCGTAGGCGGACTTGCCGACACGGTTGTCGATGCCTGCGAGGCCAGCATGAAAGACGGCAGCGCGACGGGCTTCGTGTTCCACGAGCCCAGCGCAGCGGCACTGGGCGAGTGTGCGCTGCGGGCGATCACGCTGTGGCGCGAGAACCCGGAGGCCTGGGCCCGGATGCAGGTGCGGGGCATGCGTACCGACTTCTCGTGGCGCGCCAGCGCGCGTGCCTATGAAGATCTCTACGCCGCGGCGCTCGCGCAACTGCACGCCGCCCGCTGCGCCTAGCTTTTGCGAGGTCAGCCGCGGCTATACTCGGGCCGACAGCCTCCAGGACGAGCCATACCATGCCCGGACGCAGACTCCTCATCGAAGTGCAGCCCCGCATCCCGCCCGCGCTCGCGCGGCTGGAGGATCTCGCCAGCAATCTCGTCTACAGCTGGGACCGACGGGTGCGAGCGCTATTCGCACGCCTCGATCGCAAGCTGTGGTCGGCCTGTGGCGCGAGCCCCAGACTGTTTCTTCGCCGCGTCTCGCAGGCGGTGCTGGAAGAGGCGGCAAGCGACCGCAACTACCTCGAGGAGTACCGTCGCGTACTCGGCAGCTTCGATGCCTACATGGACCGCGGCATCCGCCCCGAGTGCTCCCCCTACCTCGACCCGGAGCAGGACCTCGTCGCCTATTTCTGCGCCGAATTCGGGCTCCACGAGAGTTTCCCCATCTACTCCGGCGGCCTCGGCATCCTCGCCGGGGACCACTGCAAGGCCGCGAGCGACCTCGGGATCCCCTTCGTTGCGGTGGGCCTGCTTTACCACAACGGTTACTTCACCCAGAAAATCGACGGCCACGGGAACCAGCTCTCCGAGATCGTGGCCATGGATTTCCGCGACCTGCCCATACAGCCCGTGCGGCTGGCGGACGGCGAGCGGCTCCGCGTGGAACTCGAACTCCCCGGCCGCCAACTGATCATCCATGTCTGGGAAGCGAAGATCGGCCATATCCGGCTGTTCCTGCTCGACACTGATCTGGCCGAAAACGCCGAGGCCGACCGCCGCATAACGCGGCAACTCTACGGTGGCGGCCGCGAGACACGCCTCGAACAGGAAATGGTGCTCGGCATCGGTGGTGTGCGCGTGCTGCGCCGCCTGGGGCTCGCGCCCACCGCATGGCACATCAACGAGGGGCACGCGGCATTTCTGGTGCTGGAGCGCGCGCGAGAACATGTGGCCGCCGGTCACAGCCTGGCCGCGGCGCTGGAACTGGTGGCGTCGGGCACGGTCTTCACGACGCACACGCCTGTTGCCGCAGGGCACGACATCTTCGACGGCAGCCTGATACACACCTACCTCGGCCCCCTCGCCCGCTCCCTCGGCGTGGGCCTGCCGGAACTCCTCTCGATCGGCGGAGCCTCGGAAGCCGCACCCGCCTTCAACATGACCACGCTCGCGCTGAACGGCTCGCGCTTCCACAACGGCGTGAGTCGCATCCACGGCAGCGTGGCCTCGGTGATGGAGCGCAGCGCCTGGCCCGAGATTCCTCCCGAGGAAAACCCCATCACCTACGTCACCAATGGCGTGCACGTGCCCACGTTCCTGGCGGGTGAGTGGTACAACCTCTTCGACATGCGGTTCGACGAGTGGCACGCGGAGCTCGCGGACGTTGCCTACTGGGAGCGCATCGACGAGATCCCCGACTACCAGTTCTGGAGCGTGCGCAAGCAGCTCAAGTCGGCAGCGCTTGCCGAGATCTGCCGGCGCGTCGAGGCGCAGTGCCACCGCAATGGCGAGAGCGCCGCGACCACAGCGAGGATCACGCGCCTCATCCGCGACCCGGACGCCGACACGCTGGTGATGGGCTTCGCGCGGCGATTCGCGACCTACAAGCGCGCAACGCTGCTGTTCGCGGACTCCGCACGGCTCGCACGCATACTGAACGACCCCGAGCGCCCCGCGGTGATCGTCTTCGCCGGCAAGGCCCACCCCTCGGACGGCCCCGGGCAGCACCTGATCCGCGTCATCCACGAATTCTCCCGCCGCCCCGAGTTCGAAGGCAGGATCATCCTGCTGGAGGGCTATGACATCCGGCTCGCGCGGCAACTCGTCTCCGGCGTCGACCTCTGGCTGAACACACCCGAGTACCCGCTGGAAGCGAGCGGCACATCCGGCCAGAAGGCCGCCATCAACGGCGTGATCAACCTGAGCGTGCTCGACGGCTGGTGGGGCGAGGGCTTCGACGGCACGAACGGCTGGGGCATCGTGCCCAGGGATCCTCTACTCGATGCCGAAATCCGCAACCGCGACGAGGCGAAAGACCTGCTCGACACCCTCGAGCACGAGGTGCTGCCGCTGTACTTCGCACGCGATCGGCGCGGCTTCTCGCCGGGCTGGGTGAAGATGGCCAAGTCCTCGATGAAATCGATCATGCCGCGGTTCAACTCGCGCCGCATGGTCATGGACTACCTCTGCCAGCTCTACCACCCGGCGCGCGAGCAGCATCGGCGCCTCGGCGCCGACGGGGGCAAGGGAGCGAACGAACTCGCGACGTGGAAAACCCGGGTGAGAGCACAATGGGCTGGCGTGAGCATCGCGCTGGCAGCGGAGTTGCCCACCGCCGTGCCGCACGGCCAGCAGGTGCCGGTGGAAGTCGTGCTGAACCTGAACGGCCTCGCCCCGCAAGACGTGGCCGTTGAATGTCTGGTGGATCCGGACGCCGACATGGCGGGCGAGGTACAGCGTGTGCTGCTCTCACCCGCGGGCGGCGAGAACCACTCCTTCCGTTTCGCGATTGCGCTGGAACCGGTCAACGCGGGGCTCCAGTCGATGCGGCTCAGGGTCTATCCCTGGCACCCGCTGCTCGCGCACCGCTTCGAGGTGGGCCTGATGCGCTGGCTCTGAGGCCGATCGCCCCGATCAACGGATCGAGGCGATGTGCTGCAGGAATTCCTGTGCATCCTTGAAGCCCACCAGACGCAGGCCTGCGTGCTCTGCGCCGCCTGCTTCGAAGAAGGCGATACCGGGCGGGCCGAACAGGCCGAACCGCTTGAGCAGCGCCTGGTCCTCGGGATCGTTCTCGGTAACATCCGCCTTCAGCAGACGGAAGCCCGCAAGACGCGCACGCACCGCCGGATCACCGAAGGTGAGGTGTTCCATCTCTTTGCAGGCAGCGCACCACTCGGCGTAGACGTCGAGCATCACCGGCATCGGAGAGGCTGCGATACGAGCATCCAGTTCCGCCACCGTGGCCACCGGCTCGAAGGCCAGCGCGGGGCCCGCCTTGCCGGTGCCAGAGGCGCGGGCCGTGAGCATCAGCGGCTGCAGCGGGTCGCGATTGCCGGCGAGCACACCGAGGAGCATGGCCGCGCCGGTGATGAGCATCACGATTCCGAGGCCCTTCCAGAGCTTGCTCCACCCGCTGGCCGCAGCCGGCAGCGGATCGATGGCATGCATGTAGATGGCGGGCACGATCAGCAGCAAGGACCAGGCGATCATGCGAGCGGCGGGCGGAATCACCGGCGAGACCAGATACACCGCCGTCGCCAGCAGGATCACGCCGAAGACCTTCTTCACGCTTTCCATCCACGCACCTGCACGCGGCAGCAGCGAGCCGGCGGAGAGACCGACCAGCAGCAAGGGCACACCCATGCCGAGCGCCATCACGAAAAGTGCACCGCCACCGAGAAGCGCATTGCCCGTCTTCCCGATGTAGAGCAAGGCACCGGCGAGGGGCGCTGCCACGCAGGGCCCCACGATCAGGGCCGAGACTGCACCCATCACGAACACGCCGAACAAGCTGCCACCCTTCATGGAATCGGCGCTGCTGGAAAGCCGGGTCTGCAGCGCGGAGGGCATCTGCAACTCGTAAAAGCCGAACATCGAGAACGACAGCACCACGAAGACGGCGGCGAAACTGCCGAGCACCCAGGGATTCTGCAGCGAACTCGAAATCAGTGTGCCACCGAGGCCGGCCCCAACGCCTGCGAGCGAGTAGGTGATCGCCATGCCGCCCACATAGGCCGCGGCAAGTGCAAATCCACGCCCCCGAGAGACCTTGCCGCCCTGCCCCACGATGATCCCGGAGAGGATGGGGATCATCGGCAGTACACAGGGCGTGAGGGAGAGCCCAAGCCCTGCCACAAAGAAAAACAGCAGATTCGCGAGCAAGCCCGAGTTGCTCAAGGCACGGGCGATCACGCTGCTCTCGTCGCTGCCTTCGGCTGGAACGCTTGCCGCTGCAGTCGATGCAACCGGCAGCGCTGCAGTCACGGGAACCGGAGCCGGAGCAGCAGCGGCTGCGGGCAGCCCGTCCAGCGCCACGGTGAAGCGGTGCGTTTGCGGCGGGTAGCAGAAGCCTTTGACGGCGCAGCCCTGCACAACGGCCTTCAGGTGCACCGAGGAGGCCCCTGCAGGCACTGCCGTCACAGGCAAGCGCACCGCGACATGGCGGAAATACACCTCATCCTTGCCGAGGTACTCGTCCTCGTGCGGTTCACCCGCGGGGAACTGCGCCTGCCCCAGACTTGCACCGGCATCCTCCAGCGCGAAGCGGAACCGCCCGCGGTAGAGGTAATAGCCCTCTGCCACGTCGACCGACAACTCCAGCGTGCGAGCATCAATCGCACGCACCGAGGGCCGGAAGGCCTCGGCCGGGTCGAGAAAATCCCCGGCCCGGACGAGAGTGGCGGCAAACAGCAGCAACCAGGCTACGCAGCGCATGCGCGAGGTCCTCATCAGATGACCACCAGGAAATCGCCCGCCGTGAGACCGGCGCCGGGGTGGGTCGTGGCATTGCTGAAGATTGTGGCGAACTGCACCTGCGCCGCGCCGCCCACCCCATCGGCGTCGTAATAGAGCGCGCCGCTGGTCTGGTCGTAGATGATGTGGTCATTGGCATCGAGCGCTGCCGTGCCCTTCACGAACATCGTGGCATCGAGCGCGGTGGTGACGGTGACAGGGCCAAGCGCAAGGAAGATGTCGTCGTCCAGCTGGATCCTGTCCGCCGCGCCGTTGGCATCCCAGTCCTTGATGATGTCAACGTTGGTAGTGGCGTCGAGCGCGGTGTTGAACACGAAGGAGTCGATGCCAGCACCACCCGTGAGGATGTCGTTGCCGAGCCCGGCCTTGATGATGTCCGCGCCCAGCCCGCCATTGATGGCGTTACTGCCGTTGTTGCCAGTGATGAGGTTGGCCTTGTCGTTGCCGGTGCCGCCGATGTTGCCCGTACCGCCCAGCACGAGGTTCTCGACGAAATTGGCGAGCGTGTAGACGGGCGCCAGGCTGCGCACCATGTCCACGCCGCCGGCATCCGTCACACCGTCGGTGGTCTCGTCGACCACATCGAAGCGGCTGTTCACGACATAGGTGTCGTTGCCGGCACCGCCGCGCATCGTATCGGTCAGCAGGCCACCGTCGAGGGTGTCATTGCCGGCACCGCCGATCAGCGTGTCGCTGCCATCAAGGCCGAAGAACTTGTTGGCACCATCGTTACCCGTCATGAGGTTGGCCGAGGCATTGCCGGTGCCGATAAGGGCCGCGCTGCCGCCGAGCGTGAGGTTCTCGATGAAGGTGCCCAGCGTGAAGCTCGCGGTGGCCAGCACGGTATCGGTACCGCCTGCGTCGACGCTGCCGCCGGACACGGTGAACTCCTGCACCACGTCGAGCGAACTGTCGACGATGTAGGTGTCGTTGCCTGCTCCGCCCAGCATGGAGTCGTTGCCGGCGCCACCGTCCAGGGTGTTGGCGCCGTCGTTGCCGGTGATCTGGTTGGCAAGCGCGTTGCCCGTGCCAGACAAGGCCGTGCCCGTGAGCGTCAGGTTCTCGAGGAAGGCGCCGAGCGTGTAATCCACGCTGGCCTGCACGGTATCGTTTCCGCCGGCATCCACGCTGCCGCCCGCAACCGTTGCTTCCTGCACCACGTCGAGGGCGCTGTCGACGATGTAGGTGTCGTTGCCTGCACCGCCGGCAAGCGTGTCGTTGCCGAGCCCGCCGTCCAGAGTGTCGTTGCCGGCATCACCCGAGAGCAGGTTCGCCGATGCGTTACCCGTGATCGCGTTGTTCAGCGTGTTGCCGGTGCCGTTCGCGGCGGTGCCGGTGAGCGTCAGGTTTTCGAGGAAGGCTCCAAGCGTGAAGTTGACGGCAGATTGCACGGTGTCGATGCCGCCGGCATCCACGGTGGTAGCGGTGCGCGTGGCGGTATCGAAATGCACGCTGCTGTTCGACTCGATCACCTGGTCAGCGGCGTTATCGACCACATAGGTGTCGTTGCCGGCGCCACCGTACATCGAATCCGCGCCTGCGGAGCCGTCGAGGGTATCGTTGCCTGCAAGGCCGAGCAGCAGGTCGGGAACTGACGTGGATGTGGATCCGGTCAGGGCGTCGTCGCCCGTGGTTCCGACAGCGATGACGAGGTTCGTGTACTTGATCTGCTCGAAATTCCTGAACGTGGCCGAGCCGCTCGAGGTGGTCAGCGTGATCACGCCCGTCCCGTCCACGGTCAGCTTGAAGTGCGAATCAGGGAAGGCGTAGCCCTGCTTGGTGGTATCCACCGTGTCCTTGCCCGCGAGACCGTCAATGGTGGCACCCTTGATGTTTGATGCGGACGCGGCGGATGCGCCCCCCAGAAAGCCATCGAAAATGAAAAAGTTGTTGTTGCCCGTATCAAGCGAAATCGTCGTTGCCATTCCGGCCGGCCCTCAGGTTTGAAATGAATTGGAGAAAATCGCTCCGTCGGCGTCCACGCAGAGGTGGGTCATGCCGGCGGCGCGCAGGAAATCAAGGCCATCGTGCTGCTTCAGCATCGCGATCGTGGCGTAGCTGCCCGCCACCACGGCAAGTGGCGCGAGCACGCTCACCGAGGACCAGTGCGACACGGGCCAGCCCGTGCGCGGGTCGAGAACGTGGCAGTAACGCTTCCCTTCATGCTCGAAGTAACGTTCGTAATCACCGCTGGTAGCCAGAGCGCCCTGGCTCACGGGAATGGTGGCGATCACCTCACCGGGGCGGCGCGGGTTCTGCACGCCGATCAGCCAGGGGCTGCCATCTGCCTGCGGCCCCACGGCGCGGATGTCACCGCCCAGATTCACATAGCCGTGCGCGAAGCCTCGCTCGGTGAGCAATGTGGCCGCACGGTCGGCAGCGTATTCCTTGCCGAAGCCGCCGAAATCGATCTCCATGCCGGCCTCGGGCAAGCGGATGGCCGCCTCCTGGCGTTCGACCCGCTGCCAGCCTATGTGCGCCAGCAGCCTGTCGAGCTCGGCCTGCTCGGGCAGCTTGCGTTCGCGGAA
This sequence comes from uncultured Gammaproteobacteria bacterium, assembly GCA_903928015.1. GTDB lineage: Bacteria > Pseudomonadota > Gammaproteobacteria > Pseudomonadales > UBA5518 > UBA5518. Next base: position 41,132 of record CAIYPF010000116.1, read on the forward strand.
GTTCCAGGCCTGCCGCAGGATGCCGGAGGTGATGTCGAAGAGGCCGTCGCTCTGGCGGTTGAGCGCGTCGGCGAAATCGAGAAGCGTGCGCATTTCCGCATCGATCCCGATCCACTCGCCCGAACCGGCCGCCGCGTTTATGCGCGACACGACAGAATCCGCGCGGTAGCGTGAATAGCGCTCCTCGATGCGCTGCACTTCACGCACAGCCACTTCCAGCGCGGCAGAGGCCTCGGCCTGGCCGGGCGCTGCCAACATGATTTCGTTGGCGCCGCCCATAGCGCGGAATTCGGTACGGAAAATCTCCATGTCAGTCGAAGGACCAGCTGACACCGAACTGCAGGAAGTTCGCACGGAAGGGTTTGATGCCCTTGCTGCCGTCGCCCCAGGGGTACCAGTCGGAGCGTTGCTCGTAGTTCTGGTACTCCACGTCGACTACCCAGTCGGGGCCGATCTGCTTCTCTGCCTTCAGGCCGAAGGTCGTGGCACCGAAGGTGGAAAGACGCTGATCCTGTGACTGGATCTGGCTGCGTGGACGGAAATTCGGCACACCCGGGAAGCGCGGAGCCACATAGAAATCGGCGTCTTCCTGTGCGTAGAGGCGCACTTCCGGCGTGAGCGTCCAGCCGTGCGGCAGCTGCTGCACGTACTCGATGTCCACCATGTGGGCCACGACGCCGAAGGTGTCTTCGTAGTAGCGATAGCTGAGACGCGAGGTGCCATCCAGCGACGGGAAGTGGTGGTTCCAGCGCACCATGGCCACGTCTTGCTGGCGATGGCCCGGACGGTTGTCGCGGAATTTGTAGGGGTCGCTGAAGAAACCCTTGCCTTCGGCGCGACTGAGGTTGAACTGCACGATATCGAGCGGGGAGAGCACCTGCGAGATGCCCACCATCGCGGTGTCCGTGTCCTTGGATTCCTGCGTCGCACCGATGGTGGAAACGTCGATGCGATCGTGCACCGTCGAGACACCAGTCGAGAGGGTCGTGTTGTTCGATTCCGTGCTCCAGGAGCCCGTCAGCGAGTACCCGCGGGAGGTGTAGTCGCTTTCTTGCGAGTCGACCCAGCCTGCCGTCAGCGTGCCGCGGTGGAAATAACGCGAGACCGAGATGTCACGGCCTACGCGGCGCTCCTCTATTTGTCCGGCCAGCAGTTGCTCGCTGTGGAAATAGGGCGAGGCGCCCGACACGATGTCACGCGTGTAGGAGCCACCGACCGACCACTCGCCTGCGACCGGCAGCACCACCGACATGGCATTGGCCTTGACGCCGATGCGGTCCCAGCCGGGCTGCATGTCCTGATAGTCGAGGTGACGGTACGACACAGTGCCACGCTCGGGCGGATTGTCGGCCTGCACGGCCTGTATGCCCGGAATCGCGAGTGCGGCAAGGAGAATGCCCTGACCGAGCCCGTGCGCCTGCGCCCTTGAACGTTGACCGTGTTCGCTCATGTCAATTGCACCCGCAACCGCCGCCGCCCACGCCACCGCCGCCCGATGCGGCCTCCTTGCTGAAATAGGTGTGCTCGCGATAGGCCTCGTCGAGCTTGTCCGCTGCGAATGTCATCTCTTTCTTGGCCAGATAACCTTTTTCCCAGGGTTGCACGGGCTTGATCGCGGAACAGCCCGCCAACCCGACAACGGCAATCAGTGCAACGATGGCTTTGCTCACGGTGCTGCTCCCAGATGGCGTTGGATCATCTCTTCCAACGTGGCAGCGTCCTTTTCGTTGAACCCCGCGTGGACTTCCAGCACCTTGCCGTCGGCGCCGACCAGAAAGCTGGTGGGCATGCCCTTCACGCCGTAGCGCGTGGGAGCCTCACCGGAGGGATCGAATGCGATGGGGAATTCCGCGGGGATCTTCGCCAGAAAGCCGTCCGCGTCGGAGCGTTCCTGATCCAGATTGACCGCTACAACCGCAAGCCCCTTGCTGGCGTACTTGCGGTGCATCTCGTTCATCCACGGGAAGGATTTGCGGCAGGGACCACACCACGAGGCCCAGAAATCGACGTAGGTGAGCTTGCCCGCGACCGGCACCGGCTGGGGTCCACTGACACCTGCGAGAGGCAGCACCGGAGCGACTTCGCCCGGTTCGAGCGCGATGGCAGCACTGCCGACGCAACTGAGCAGGCAGAGAGCTGCCACGCGAAGACTCTGGATGAACTGGGGACGCATGAACTCTCCTTGCATGAACGCCGCATTGATACGGCAGGTTTTCGGGTGGAGCGCGGCTGAGACGCAGCGAGCTTTCCGTTTCCTTCGCCTCCAAGGCTAAACCAGTATTGCAGTGGGCGATTTGACGCCGGTCACAGTCTGACCGAGGGCTACGTCCCATAACGGAACATCAGGCAGCGGGCAGGGTTGCCCCGTGTAGCAGACGCAGTTGGGCATTCGCATCACCGGGATCTCCTGCGCCCCGGCCAAACCGTACTTTCCTCCTCAGGAGCGCTGGATCGCAGCCCACTGCCCGACCAGCGCCGCAGCAGCGGCATCGAGTGCGCCAACAGACGCTGCATCACCGCACATTGCCCTGTGCACCGTCTCGCCGATCTGCTTGCCGAGTTCGACACCGAACTGATCGAAAGAGTTCAGGTTCCAGAGAATGCCCTCCACCGCGGTGCGGTGTTCGTAGAGCGCAAGCAGGGCGCCCAGCGTCGCGGGATCCAGCCGATGCATGCTGATGGTGTTGCTCGGACGGTTTCCCGGCATGACCAGATGCGGAGCGAGACGCTCTGTCTCGACGGCGCTCATGCCCCGGGCCGCAAGCTCCGCTCGCGCATCCTCCAGCGTCCTGCCCTGCATCAGCGCCTGCGCCTGCGCGATGCCATTGGCCACAAGGTAAGCGTGCTGCGCGCGGCGGGAGGCGTGGGTCTCCAGCGGCAGCACGAAATCCACCGGCACCATGGAGGAGCCCTGATGCAGCATCTGGTGGAAGGAATGCTGTCCGTTGGTGCCGGCCGTTCCCCAGAGGACACCGGAGGAATGCCGAGGCAAGGGCAGGCCCTGGCGATCGACCGACTTGCCGTTGCTCTCCATTACGAGTTGCTGGAGGAACTCCGGCAGGCGGGCCAGGCGCTGGTCGTAAGGCAGCACTGCATGCGTGGCTGCGTCCCAGAAATTGCGGTACCAGACCGAGAGCAGCGCGAGCAGCACGGGCATGTTGGCGTGGAGCGGAGCCTCCAGCGCGTGAGTGTCCATGCGGTGCGCGCCCGAGAGCAGTGCCTCGAAGGCATCCATGCCGAGACCGATGGCGAGGGGCAAGCCGATCGAGGACCAGAGCGAGTAACGCCCGCCCACCCAGTCCCACATCGGGAGCACGTTGTCGGCGGCGATGCCGAAATCCACCGCTCGGGGGACATTCGCGGACACTCCCGCGAGATGACGCGACAACGCGTCGGGAGGACAACCGGCGGCGAGCAGCCACTCGCGGGCTGCGGTGGCGTTCTGCAGTGTCTCGAGCGTGCCGAAGGTCTTGGATGCAATGACAAAAAAAGTGCTTGCGGGATCAAGCGCACGCAAGGTGTCCTCGAGATCGCGCGGGTCGACGTTGGACACGAAGTGCAACGAAAGCCCGGCAGGCTGCAGATGCGCGAGCGCGTCCGCCACGAAGCAGGGGCCGAGGTGTGAGCCGCCAATGCCGATGTTCACCACCGCACGGATACGGCCTCCACGCCAACCGACCCATTCCCCGCTGCGGATGCGGCCCGCAATGCCAGCCATGCGCTCGCGCATCGCTCGCACGTCGGCAGACTGCGGCAACGCCTGCCCTGCATCGCTGCCACGCAAAGCCGTGTGCAGGGCCGCCCTGCCTTCGGTAAGGTTGACGTGCGCACCGCCGAACTGCGCGCGCAGGCGACCCTGCGTGTCGCTGGCCGTCGCCAGAGCAAGCAATGCGGCGAGCGCCGCATCGTCGAGGCGGTTGCGGGAATAGTCGAGCGAGAGTCCGGCAGCCTCGAGCCGGTAGCGCGCAATGCGTCCGGGATCCGTCGCAGCCGCGGAGCGCATATCGAAGGTCTCCAGCCGCTCGCGCTCACGCGCAAGATCCAGCCAGGCTGTGGCAGCCGCCGACTCCATGATGAGCGTACCTCCGGATGACGGGTTGCCGCCGCACGCGGCAATCCGCAGAATCCGGGAAGTGTAGTCAAAGAAGTCGTCTGTCCCATGAGCACATCGCGCGAAGGCGTCACCCTGATAGGCATGCCCGGAGCGGGCAAGAGCACCGTGGGCGTGCTGCTCTCCAAGCGTCTTGCTCTGGGTTTCATCGATTCGGACCTGCTGATCCAGGTGCGCGAGGACAAGCCCTTGCAGAAGGTGCTGGACGACGAGGGATACCTCGGACTGCGCGCCATCGAAGAGGCCGTGCTGCTCACGGTGGAACCCCGCGGCAATGTGATCGCCACCGGCGGGAGCGCGGTCTACAGCGATGCCGCCATGCGACACCTCGCCTCGGGGAGTTGCGTGGTGTGGCTCGATGTGCCGCTCACGGAACTGCGCACGCGCATCCGCGATTACGAGACCCGCGGCATATCACGGCGGCCGGATCAGGACTTCAGCGAACTCTTCGCCGAGAGGCAGGCTCTTTACTCTCGCCACAGCGATCTTCGCATCGACTGTTCGGACGGCAATCAGGAGGATGCGCTCGAGCGACTGCTCGCTGCGCTGGAAGTACGGCGTGGAGGAGCATCCTGATGGGCACGCCGACGGCAAAACCCATAGACCCGCGTCTCAATGGCCTCATCCGGGCCCTGATGAAGCTCTACACACGGCTGAACGTTTTTGTATACCGCACCAGCAGCGGTCGGCTGATGAACCGCTTCCCCAACGGATCCCCGATCTGTCTGGTCACCATGACGGGCGCACGCACCGGACGCAGACGCACCATTCCTCTCATCTACATTCCTCACGGAGACGAGGTGATCCTTGTGGCATCGCAGGGCGGCATGAGCACGCATCCGCTGTGGTTCCACAACATCCGCACGAATCCGGAGGTAAGCATTACAGCGCAGGGCCGCACACGGCGAATGCATGCGCAACTGGCAGACGATGCCGGCAAGGCTGCGGTTTGGCCGGTAGCGGTAGCGGCGTATCCGGACTTCGTGGATTACCAGGCGCGCACGGAGCGCAACATTCCGGTATTCATCTGCACTCCGGTGTAACGATCAGGCAGCGCGCTGCACCAGCCAGAAGATGCCCGTGGCGCACAGAAGCCCCGCCAGCATTTTTTCTCCCTGCTCCATCCGCCGCGCGCCAACAACGCGTGCCAGCAACGCGAGCATGGTCGCGAAGAGTCCGAGCAGGACCAACTGTCCGAGCTCCACACCGATATTGAATCCGGCGAGCGCCCACGCTCGCCTCCCCTCGGGCAGGCCGATGCTGCGCAGAGCGGAAGCGAAACCGAGCCCGTGCACCAGCCCGAAGACCGCCATCATTCCAAGGTGCAACAACTGCACTGCGGAGCTACGCGCAGCGAGCATCAGATAGGCAGGCACGAGAATCAGCAGGGCAGCCGCGGCAGTCGGTGGAAGCGCCACCCCGGCAACTGCCATCCCCCCCAGCAACAAGCCGCCCGTCACGGCAGACAACAACACGGTGGCCGTGCGCCCCCCGTTGCTGCGTTGCCAGACCTCGGCCGCAAGCAAGGCCACCGTGAAACCGATGAGAGCCTCGACACCTGCGGTCTGGACCCGCAGAAACCCCAACGCCGAAAGAGAAAGCGTGATGCTGTGACCAAGCGTGAAGCCCGTGACCATCCAGGCGCGCCTGGCGAGACCGGAAGCTGCAAGTAGCAGGCAAAGCAGGAAGGCGATGTGATCCAAACCCTCGAGGATATGTGCGAAACCCAGCGCCACATACTCGCGAACGACCGGCGCAATCCCGGGCACCCCGGACGTACCCTCGGGCTCGACGGTGTCGTCGCCTTGTGTGAGCAAGGCATCGACAGATCGACCACTGTAAAGGACGGTCGCGTAATGGAGAGGCTGTGAAGCGACATCTCCGAGCAAGCGCACCCGTATGGACGGCGCGGTCACCTGCTGCCCGCAACTGAAGTGCAATCGCACCACCCGCAACTCCTGCGGTGATGCCCGGGGCTCGGCTGCATCAAGCGGGCAGTCGGCGCCAGCACTGCGGAATCCCACCGTGCGCGCCAACTCGGCAGACAACCACTGCGCATCGTCGGGCAGGCCAAGGCGCTGGAGTTCGATGGCTTCGATTCCCACCACCGCCTCTGCGCCCGCCGAGCCGATCTCCCAGCGAGACCATGAGCGCGTCTGCCAATCTGCCAGAGCCTCGGGCGCGATCGTCGCCAGCGCCAGAAGCACGAGAAGAGTCCGGATCACCGCGAGGACGTCCCGCTTTCAGTGATCACGCGCGCGTCCTTGCGGAGACGTGCAACATACCGGGCGAGGGTTTCCTCGTCGCGCCTGCGGCGGAACTCCGCCTCGACCTGCGGCCTGATCTCGGCGAGTGCAGGAAAACCGCCCGAATCGCGTGCCAACAGACGCAGCACACTGACGCCACCGGACGCTGTGGGCTCACCAATGCTGCCGCCCACGGGCAGCGCTACCGCGCGTGCCGCCAGGGAAGAGCCGAGATAGTCACGCCACCTCGCCTCGGCAAGGGGCGTTGCCGGCAGCGCAGGATCGCGTTGTCCACGCGCGAATGCCGCGTCATCTCCGGCTGCGGCACGATCTGCCTCGCGCTGATCGGTGAATACGCGTCGCTCGATGCGGAAGGTATCGGGCCGCCGGAAGTAACCGGCGTTACGTTCGACGAAATCCGCAAGCTCGGATTCTTCCACGGGTGCCGCTGATCCAGCTGCAACGGCCTGACGGATGACCTCTTGCACGAGTTGCGAGCGTAACCGCGCGTCCGCGCGCGCCAGACCCAGGGCGAGGCCCTGCTGCAGAAGCAGTTCTTCATCTACAAGCCGGGCGATCACCTCTTCCCGTTCGGAAGGGTCGGGTGCATGCCCGAGCTGATCGCCGAGACGTCGCAAAAGCGGATCGAGTTCCGCGCGGGAGAGGGTTTGTCCGTTCACGCTGGCAAAGGCATTTTCAGGCAGGCTGCCAGCATCATCGACCACACCTCCGATCGCCAGCGCCACCGCAACCGCCACGACAGCGCAGAGCAGGACATCGGCCCGACGGGAGCGGCTAGCTGGATTGGTGGAGTTGTCGGATGTCATGACGGAAGTATGCATTGATCCAGGTGCGGACCGCATCCAGAATGCGGCAAAGCCGAGGCTGCTCATCACCATGTCAGACAGCAATACCGATCCATTTGCGAGCGAGGAGATCACACCTGCCATCAGTGCGGAGTGGGAGGCCAAGCGTCGCGTGGCCGCAGCCTTGCGCGGGCTCACCGGACTGCTGGTGAGCACTTCGCCTGAACTGTCCGACTTGCATGCACTGGCTGCACGGCTCGAGGACTCCATGCACGGGTTCGACACGCTGCCGCGCCTCGCCGGGAGATCCGCCTTCGCCGACGCCGGCGGACATGGCAATTTCCGCCAGCTCGCGCACGAACTGAACCCGCTGTCAGGCATGAGCAATCCGCTGGCGCCACCGCTGAACGTCTGGCTTGAAGACGGCTGCGCACGCGGCAAGGCGACACTGGGCTGGGCCTATGAGGGCCCGCCTGGTTCCGTGCACGGTGGCGTAGTAGCGGCATTGTTCGACCAGTTCATGGGTATCGCCCAGGCGTTGGGCGGACAACCCGGCATGACGGGGACGCTGTCCGTGCGCTACCACCGCCGCACGCCGCTGCACGTCGAACTTCACTTCAGCGGAAAGCTCCGCCGCACCGAAGGGCGCAAAACCGTGGTTCATGCCGAACTGCATGCCGGAGGTGTTCTGACTGCGGAATGCGAAGCGCTGTTCGTGCGGCCGGTGTCGGGCATGCCGCTGCGGCCCTCATCCTGATCAGGCCGCTAGAGGAAATCGGGCCAGTCTTCCGCACGCAGATCGCGCCAGTGCGGAGTGCGCTTACCGGCCCACGCCGCTCCGCCTTCGTGCGCATCCGGCGCGCGCATGCTGAAGTCAAGCGCGCGGGTCTCGAGATCAACAAGTTCGGAGCGCGAGGCATCCAGCCCTCGCCAGAGCAGGCGCTTGTGCATGCCCATCACCAGCGGCGAGCAGTTCAGCGCCATGTCCGCGGCAATTTCGAGGGCAGCGGGTAGTACATCGGCAGCGGACACCGCGCGCGAGCACAGACCCCACTCCAGCGCCTGCGCACCATCCAGACGGCTGCCTCTTGCCAGGATCTCGAACGCCCGTTCGAAACCGGTGAGCCTCGGCAGCAGGTACTCGATGCCGAAATCCGCCACCACACCACGGCGATTCTGCAGTGCCCCGTACTTGCCCTCGAGCGCGAATACCCGCAGATCGCACTGCAGCGCGATGCCGAGCCCGATCCCGATTGCGTGACCGTTGCAGGCCGCGATCACGGGCTTGCGCACGTCCCAGGCCTGGAACGACAAGGGGCAGGAGGACACCAGCGGCATGTCATCGCCGGCAACAAACACCTCGGGGTCGGCCATGTCGGCACCTGCACAGAAAGCATTTCTGCTGCCGGTGATAACCACGACACGGACTGCGGGATCGGCGTCGCACTCCCGGTAGTGCCCACCTAGCTCCTCAATCATTCCTGCAGAAAAGGCGTTCAGCTTCTCGGGACGGCAGAACCGGATGAGCGCGATGCCGTCCTGGATGTCGATGCTGGTATCAGCCATGGAAACATGCTCCCCGAAAGTTGTGTCTCATGTGCGCTCAGTCATCGCGCGGCCACTGCAACGCTGCAATCATCGCATTGGTCGCGTGCCATGCGAGCAGGAGTGCGGCCGCGACTACGCACTGCGAAAAATCCACGGGCACCGCTGACGAGCGCGCGATGACAATCGACGCCAGAAGGATGAACAGATTCCGTGCAAGGACTCCGGCACCCGGACGCAAGTTGTGGGCTCCGTCGCAACCGCAATCGAAGTCTGTGGTGCCGCGCACCACGTTCACCGCAATCGCGAACCCGAAACCGGCGAGGAGCACCGAGGCAGCAATGGCGCCTGCGATTCGCGTCGACGGCAGTAGCAACAGCAAGCCTGTGGCGAGTTCGACCAAAGCAAGAAGCGGGGCGAGATATCTGCCTGCCCCAGTGCGCAAGACGTCATAGGCATCGATCGCAGATGCCAAGGCGGGAAGGTTCCTGAATCCGGACGCGGCAGCGCGGAAGAAGATCGCTGACAGTGCGAGGGCCGCCGAAGGAAGCCACAACGACTCCATTGCTCAGGCCACCTTGCCCGAGTGCGTCACAGCAAGCGACTGCACCGGCACATAACAGGCAGCACTGGTGAGCGGGAGATGAAAAAAGGGTTTTCTGCGAGGAAAAACGCGAAATATGGATCTGCGAGGACGCATCGGCACACGAGTGGTCCGGTCGCGGGAATTGATGTCTTTGTTAAGGATGGTCGGAGCGTAGAGGATGCGCGCTGGGCGCCGGGTGACTTGGGCACGTCCTTGTGCCCTCTGTACGAGAAGCTTACTTCTTCGCTGCGGCTTTCTTCGCAGCAGGCTTCTTCGCAGCAGCTTTCTTCGCAGCAGGCTTCTTCGCTGCGGGCTTCGCAGCAGCAGCCTTCTTCGGAGCAGCTTTCTTCGCTGCGGGCTTCGCAGCAGCTGCCTTCTTCGCTGCGGGCTTCGCAGCAGCAGCTTTCTTCGGAGCCGCTTTCTTCGCTGCGGGCTTCGCAGCAGCAGCTTTCTTCGGAGCAGCAGCTTTCTTCGCTGCAGGCTTCTTGGCTGCGGCCTTCTTGGCTGCAGGCTTCTTCGCCGGTTTCGTCTCTGCCATTTCTAGTCTCCCCGTTGCATTGGATTGGTGAAGCGCGCGTGCGCGATTCACTGATACTTAATAGCACATTTCAAACCAGTGCGTAGGGGAATTTTTGGCAGGCCACGACACGTCCGAAGGCTGCGGTTGAGCGACTCGATTTCTCTGTCGTGCGATGGGACTGAAGCCGCAAACACACGCGTGCATGCCCGGATGATCAGGGCCGAATCTGGAAGAGCGCTCTGCGCAGGAAAAATGGAGACTCGAAAAATCATGCGTTTTACGCAGGGAAAACACACTTTTCCGATTCCACCAAGACCATCGGGCAGTGCCGCCTCCGAACGAAGACGCCTGCCGGGCAGCATGCGGTGCCGATGGGTCTGCACGCTTGCTCTGCGAGCGCGCGCCATCGCGCGGCCGCGACAGATAAGTCAGACACGCAACGGCAAATCACGGAAGCGCTTACCGGTTGCAGCAAAAAACGCTGCAGCCAAAGCAGGCGCGATGGTGGGTGTAGGCGGCTCGCCCGCGCCACCAGGCTCTGCGTCGGATCGCATGATGTGTGCCTCGATCACGGGCGGACATTCACTGAGCCGCAAAATCCGGTAATCGCCGAAGTTGCTCTGCATCGCGCGCCCGCCCTGCGCAGTGATCTCGCCGAACAGCGCGGCACCCAGTCCGAAGATCGCTGCACCCTCCACCTGCTTGCGGATGCCTTCCGGATTCACCACCAGCCCGCAATCTATCGCGGTGTCGATGCGCGTCACGCGCGGAGCACCGCGGCCGTCGTATTCGACTTCCACCACAGTGGCCACATAGCTGTAGAAACTGTTGTGCGCTGCGAAGCCCCGGAAACGTCCGGTTGGCAGCGCCTCGCTCCAATGCGTCCGCTCTGCAAGGTGCTCGATGACACGACGGTACCGGCCCGTATCGACCCTGGTGCCGTTGAAGTTGACCAGAGGATCGGGTTCCTCGTTCGGCGCCGCAAAAACACGGTCTTTGCCGAGCATCCGGAGTCGGTAGGAAACCGGATCGATTCCAGCGGCAGCAGCCATCTCGTCGATGAATCCGTTAAGCGCGAAGGCGTGCCACAGGTTGCACACGGAACGCAGCCAGCCGATACGGATGGGCACACGCGCGCGGCACGCCTCGATCGACACGGCCGGCACATCGAAAGGCATATTGGTGAGACCCATTCCGGTCTCCCAGGGCATGGGGTAGTCGAGCCCCTTCACGTCCATCCAGTCGATGGATGGATAGGCCGCGCGCATGCGCCAGGCAGAGGGCAGGCCATCGGCACCCAGTCGCGCCTCCATCCTGTGCACGGACTCGGCGTGGAAATAGCAGTTGCGTATATCGTCTTCACGGGTCCAGAAGAGCTTGACCGGGACACCCGCCTGCCGAGAAACCTCCACCGCCTCGAACACGAAATCGATCTGCGATTTGCGCCCGAATGCGCCACCGAGGAAGGTGATCGTCACCTTGACCTTGTCCGGCGCGATGCCCAGCCAGTCCGCCACACGGCGGCGGACATCCTGCGGGTCCTGAACGGGAGCCCAGATTTCGCAGCGCCCATCGCGCACCCATGCCACAGCGACCGGCGGCTCCATGGGGGCGTGGGCAAGCATCGCAGTTTCATAATCCGCTTCGACGCGCACACCCTCGGCCGCAAGTCCGGCAGTTATGTCACCGCGCTGCAAACGCAGCTTCCCCGCCTGGCTCACGCTCTCGCGCAACTCGGCGCGAAAACTCCCCGTCTCGTATGTGGCATTCGCACCCTCGTTCCAGTCGATCGACAACGCATCGCGACCGCGCATCGCCGACCAGCTGTCATCAGCGAGCACCGCAATCCCCTCCTCCGGGCGGAAACTTCGGGGATGGGCAGAGAACGGAATCCGATAGGTGCCACGAACACCCGGCACCGCTCGGGCGGCCACGTCGTCCAGCGAGCGGATGCGTGCATCGAAGACCGGAGCCCGCGCTACGCAGGCGTATTTCATGCCGGGGATCCGTACGTCATATCCGTAGATGGCGGAACCGGTCACTACTGCCCGTGCGTCGCGCATCGGTGCCGCGACGCCGATGAACCTGAAGTCCGCGGAATCCTTCAGCACGGGCGTCTCCGGCACCGGCAGCTTCGCGGCGCGTGCCACGAGTTGCGCGTAATCGAGGCGACGACCGGTCGCAGGATGTTCCACTGCGTGATCGCGCGCACGACACTCGGCTGCAGGCAGATTCCAGTGCTCCGCAGCCGCGCGCACCAGCATCTCGCGGGCGAGGGCGCCGGCCCGCCGCAAGGGCGACCACAACATCCGGACACTGCGGGAACCGTCCGTGTTCTGGTCGCCATAACGCTGGTCTGCGAGCCCCTGCACCACCTCCACGCGTGCGAGATCCGCTTCAAGCTCATCGGCAAGGATCCTCGGCAGCGAGGTACGCACCCCCTGCCCCATCTCGCCGCGACTTACCGTGACCAGGACGAGGCCCGCGGCATCAATGGAGACGAATACATCCGGTGAAAAGAGCGATGTTGCGGATTCCGAACGCACAGGAGCGGCACGCAGGCCGAGCACCAGCACAGCACCGGCGCGACCACCGGCGCGGACAAATTCGCGTCGCGAAAGTTTCAGCGTATCCATCAGGCTTCTCCTGCTGCGACAGCGCGCAAGGCTGCACGGATCCGCGGATAGGTTCCGCAGCGGCAGAGATTGCCCGCCATGGCGGCATCAATCGCTGCTTCGTCCGGGCGCGGATTCGCTGAAAGCAGCGCCGCAGCGCTCATGATCTGCCCGGCCTGACAGTAGCCGCACTGTGCGACGTCATGATCCATCCATGCCCGTTGTACAACGTGCAGCGCCGTCGCGGCCGGCGTGCCGGCAACCGCGCCATGCGCAAGCCCTTCGATGGTGATCACCTTGCGCCCCTCGAGGCTGCCCAGCGACGAGAGGCAGGCACGCCCGGGCTCGCCGTCGATATGAACGGTGCATGCTCCGCAGGCACCGATGCCGCAACCGTACTTGGTGCCGGTGAGCCCGTGTATGTCGCGGAGCCACCAGAGCAACGGCATGCTCGCATCGGCGTCTGTGGATACGGCCCGTCCGTTCAATTCGAATTCGATCATGACGATCTCCCGGCGTTCTTTGCCTCGAAGCATAGGCGCTGATCGTCGGGTCGTGGAGAAGGGGCGGACCGGGGTGCTCAGGTGAGGAGAAAAAGAAGCACGAGGTTGCAGACGAAAAGCGGCAAGGCAGTGAACGCCTGCGCCTTGAGAACCGCATGCTGGTCGCGCAGGCCGAGCAACGCGACCGGCACAACGTTGAAGTTGGCAGCCATGGGTGTGAGTAGCGTCCCGCAATAGCCTGCAAGCATGCCCAGCGCCGCAAGCGGCGCTGCATCAGCGTGATGCTGCGTAACCAGCACCGGCAAGCCGAGACCGATCGCGATGACGGGAAATGCTGCAAAGGCATTACCCATCACCATCGTGAGCAGGGTCATGCCGAAGGCGTAGGCCGTAAGAGCAACCGCGTGGTTTTCCAGCGGCAGACTCGCTGTGAGCGCGCTGCTCAGCAATTCACCGATTCCCGCGCGTGCGAAGACGCTTCCCAGCACTGCGAGCAGCAAAGGCAGAAGCGCCGCCCAACCGATCGCCTCGAGCAAATGACGTCCGCCCTCCAGCGCTTCGCGGGGCGAGGCACGCGTTATGCGCAAGGCCACGAGCAGGGAGATCGTGCAGGCGATGCCAAGCGCGACCACCGTAGTCTGAACAGGAGACACCAACGGGGTTCCGGATATCTGCAGGCGGCTCACACCCAGCGCAACGGCGAGTGTCAGCAGCGAGACGAGCAGCACTGGCACGAGCAGCAGATGCCCGAGTCGCTTCGCGCGCTCGCGCAGGAGTGGCTGCGCGACGGGAACATGCTGGCCCGCGCGCAGCCCTCCGCATCCCGCTACAAGAGCGAGGAGTATCACCATCGCACCGAGCGCTTCGGCGGGAAGGCTATCCCCCGCAAGGAAACCCGTTGCCAGCAAACCCCAGAACAATCCGCTGGAAAAGCGCCGCGGGTTGCTGCGGTCGCCGAAAGAGAGCAGCGCGACAGCAGCAAGGAAAATCCCTGCCAGCGTGTAGACATGCGCAAGCCCGATCATTGCTGAACGCGTCGACTGAAACGTTTCAGACGGAAAGCGTGGATCACGAAGGCGCACAACGCCGTGGGCAGGCCCCAGAGAGCGATTTCCAGGGGCTCGAGGACGATGCCGTGGCTCGCGTAGACGCCCTGCATCAGCAGCACCGCACCGAATGCAACGAACAGATCCTCGCCGAAGAACAATCCGATGTTGTCGGTGGCAGCGGACATCGCGCGCAGGTCTTCGCGCGCCTCTTCCGAAAGCACGCCACTCCCGGGCCTCGCCGCGGCCTCTGCCATCGGCGCAAGCAAGGGCCGCACGGTTTGCGCCTGTCCGCCGAGGCTGACCAACCCCATAGCGGCGGTGAGTTGCCGGAGCGCGAGATATGAAAGAAGCACGCGGAACAAGCCCACACGGCGACGGCGTGCAATCCATGCGGCTGCATGTTCGCGAAGACCGTAGCGCTCGAGCAGCCCCAGCACGGGCAACATGAGAAGAAAAAGCCCGAGAAAGCGGTTGTTGCGGAAACCCTCCCCGAACGCGACGAGGATCTCCCGTGGCGACATCCCGGCGGCGAGGCCCGTCACCACGCCGGCCAAAACCACCACCATCGCCGCGTTCAATCGCAGCGCGAAGCCGAACACGACGACGCCGATCCCCGCGAGCGGCAGCCAGCTCACGACGACACCGCACTGATTTGCACGCCTGCGTCCGCGAGCACTTCGCGCACCAGATGCGCGAACTCCACGGCGTGCGGACCATCGCCATGCAGGCAAACGGTATCGATATCGAGCGGGACGGGGATTCCGTCACGGGACTGCACCCGGTGATGCAGCACCATGGATATCAGCTGCGCACGCAGATCTTCGGGGGCCACGATCACGGCATCCGCCTCGCTCCGGGAAACCAACAGGCCTTGCCGGGTGTAGCGACGATCGGCAAAACCCTCGCACAGCACGCGCAGCCCTGCTCTACGCCCAGCCTCGGGAAGCCGCGACCCGGCAAGTCCGACCAATGCCAATGATGGATCCACGTCTCGCACAGCCACTGCGATCGCAGTAGCCAGAGCCGGATCCACTGCGGCACGGTTGTAGAGCGCGCCGTGCGGCTTCACGTGCGTAAGCACTGCGCCCGCAGCGGCGGCAATGGCGGCGAGTGCCTCTATCTGGGCGGAGACTGCCGAGCGGATCTCGCACTCGGCGAGTTTCATGTCGCGCCGGCCAAAACCCTCGCGATCCGGATACGAAGGGTGCGCACCTATGGCCACACCGTGGGCAATGCAGAGCGCCACGCATGCTGCCATCGTGCCGGCATCACCAGCGTGGCCGCCGCAGGCGATGTTCGCTGAAGAGAGCATGGGTACAAGCGCTGCGTCGACCGCCGCAAAACCCTCCCCCACGTCCGCGTTCACGTCGATGCGTTTCATCGCTCATCCTTCCACCAGGCGCCCGCGACGATCGCCAGCTGGGCGATCTGCTTCTCGCGCGCCTGCCATGCACGATGCGCCTCATCGAATCCGGTCACGCGAAAGCGCAGCGTCTCGCCCGGACGCAACTGCGCGAGCCGGCCATGATCGACGGACGCCACAACGCCTGCCACAGGATAGCCACCCGTGGTCTGGCGATCCGCGCCAAGGACGATGCACTTGCCGTCGGGTGGAAGCTGCACGGTGCCGAAGGCGACGGGTTCGGAAAGCGCCTGCGGCAAGCGCGCAGCAGAGGCCAGAGCCTGTTCCAGACGCAAGCCCATGCGATCCGAGGCACGGCTCACCGTGAAACTCTCGTGAAGAAAACGCTCACGATCTTCTGCAGATAGCAGGGCAAGCGCGGGCCCGGGGAGAAGCGCAAGAGGCTCCTGCGAAACAAGGGCGGGATGCGCCAGCGAGGTGAACACTCGCGAAGGCAAGCGTGCCGGCTCGCACAGCCCGCGCGAGAACAGCCGGTCGCCGCGCGTGAGCCCACGTCCGAGCAGACCTCCGAACCCGCAACGCAGATCCGTGGACGCACTGCCGAACACCACATCGGCTACGAAACCTCCGGAGATCGCCAGGCAGGCGCGCTGCCCACGCCGCGCCGCCGGCAAGCGCAACCTCTGCCCGGCCGTCATGCGAAAGGGAGCGCAGAGCGGGACTTCCGTGCCATCGAGCGTCGCGCCCAGATCAGCACCGCAGAGCGCATACCACGCAGTCTCCAGCGCGATGAACTCCGCCCCTCCAAGGGTTATCTCGAGAGCCGGTGCGGTACGGGGATTTCCCAGCAGCGCGTTCGCCACGCGCAACGCGAAGACATCCATCGCCCCTGCCGTGCCGATACCCTGCGACTGCATCCCGTAACGGCCGGTGTCCTGGATGGTCGCGAGCAGACCGGGAGCGATGCACTCGAGCACGACTCAGACTCCGCTCGATTGCCGGCTGAATTCGGTGGCAGACACTGGCACGAATCGCAGGGTGTCGCCCGGCGCAAGCAGGCAGCAGGGATACCTGCCGTGATCGAAAAGAGACAAGGGCGTGCGCCCGATGATCCGCCAGCCGCCAGGGCTTGCCGCCGGATAGATGCCGGTCTGCGCGCCGCCAATGGCAACGGAGCCAGCTTCAACGCGGGCGCGGGGGGTCTCGCGTCGCGGCATGGAAAGCGCGGGATCGAGTCCGCCCAGGTACGGAAAACCTGGCGTGAAACCCAGGAAAAACACGCGATAGTCAGCACCG
The DNA here is from genome assembly GCA_903928015.1 of uncultured Gammaproteobacteria bacterium. Lineage (GTDB taxonomy): Bacteria > Pseudomonadota > Gammaproteobacteria > Pseudomonadales > UBA5518 > UBA5518. Next base: position 57,772 of record CAIYPF010000116.1, read on the forward strand.
CTGTGGCGCGCCACCACCTCTGCGGCAGAGAGCCCCGTATGGGCACACAGCTCCTCCATATCGGGCGCGAAGGAGGGCTCGTAACACACGGGCACTTCGATGCAACGCTGCTCAGGCACAGCAGGCAACAGGGCGCTGCAGACCGCCAGCAAGCGGCGGGATAGCGGTTCGTATTCGAGCAGGGCCGGATCCATGTGCACCGCCACGCTCGCATAGGCGGGCACCACGTCCAGCACACCCGGCAAACGCAGCGCCTCGATGGCTCGCCACGCAGCGAGCACACGCGCATTGATGGAAGGATCGATGACGGTACCGAATTCGACCAGAAGCGCTGCGTCCCCAAGGGGTTTCACGGTGGGAGCGACGCACGGAGCCATCGGTTCAGGTCTGGTCCAGGGCCGGCGTTGTGGACACGCGGCGGCCATCGATGAAGCGGGGAAACTCTTCCCGGTAGTCGTGCAGAAGGCGCAGGCGACTGATGCGCCAGACGCCATCGGCACCACGACGGAACTGCATCCGGTACTGGCCGAAGCCCTTCATGATCGTGACGCCATTCAGCGTCACCCAGTCTTCGAGCTTGAAGATGGCGCTGGCGGCTCCGGGGTCCGACGGCGAGACGGTCACCTCGGCATTGTGGCCGAAATGGCTCAAGCGCAAACCGTCCTGACTCTCGTTGCCGTGCAGGAAAGCGCGGATCTGCTCCCGCCCAACGGCCTGCCAGTTGCCCGTGCCCCAGTCGGCATCGGCGTCCTCGGTAAAGCAGTCGTCCAACTCGTCCCAGACCTTGTAATCGAGCACCCGCCAATAGCGGCACATGGCTTCGCGAACGGCCTCGCGGGATTCGAGTATCTCGATGCGGGAACGAAGCGCGGCGATCTCGTCCATCAGCGTCTCCTCGGGGCGGGCGGAACGGGTCCGGACACCATAGCCACGGAAAAGGCATGGAGCCAGCCAAAGATGGCTCTGACGCATTGCGCCACGGGCCGCGATACTCTACCGTTTCGAAAATAAGACAGATGGATTTCCATTCAATGAAAGTGATCATCCTGAGCGCAGGTCAGGGCCGCAGGCTGCTGCCTCTCACCGAGTCCCGGCCCAAGTGCTCGCTGCCGATCAACGGCCGCTCCCTTCTCGAATGGCAACTGCGGGAAATCAGCCTCTGCAGCGTCGACGAAGTCGTGATCGCCACCGGCTACGCGGCACATGTGGTGGAAGACATCGTTGCAGACCTCGATCTCGGCGGACTGCAGGTGCGCACCGAGTTCAATCCCTTTTTCGAGCACTGCGACAACCTCGGCACCTGCTGGCTCATGCGCCACGAGATGCGCGGGGAGTTCGTCGTGCTGAACGGCGACACCCTTTTCGAGGCGGCCGTACTGCAGCGCCTGCTCGCGCAGCGCGGCGCATGCCCGATCACACTCGCTGCGGATCGCAAGGGTCACTACGACGACGACGACATGCTCATCGTGGCAAATGGCCGGCGCCTCGAGCGCGTTGGCAAGCGTCTCGGCATCCCGGAAGTGAACGGAGAGTCCATCGGCATGCTGGCCTTCGACGCCGGCGGCGGCGCGGCATTTGCCGCGATGCTCGACTCGGTGATGCGCAGGCGTGAAGGACTGGGTTCCTGGTATCTCTCCGCCATAGACGCATTGGCCCGTACCGGAGCGGTGGGCGTCTGCTCCATACACGGGCTGGGATGGTGCGAGGTGGACACCCGCCTCGACCTCGCCCGTGCCGAGGAACTGCAGCGCCACTGGCCGCTGCAACCGGTGGAGGGCGGCGAGCTCAGCGCGGGGGAGAGCTTTCAGTGGAGTGCCGCTGCCCAGGAGTGATGGTGGTCCGGACGCCACCGGCACCTCCGGCCTTGAAAAGGTCATTCGTGCGGCGGTACTCGATGTCCTCGCTGCCGAGTACATCGGCATCGCGGCGCAGACTTGCATCGCCCAGCAGATGCAGGATGTCTTCGTGGCGACGATAGTCGATCTCCCGGGCGCGTCCCTCGACTTCGTTTATCCCGGCCGCCGGATCGGAGTTGCGGAAGAGTATCCGCGCCGGCGCACCCTGTGCCTGCAGCTGTTCGGCGTCTTCCAGCGTGCCCTTCAGCGTCGCGCGCTCTGCCGTGAACTCCCAGTCCGTGCCGCTCACACGCACGTTTCCCTGGACGAGCAAGGAACCCGACTCCCGGTCTTCGGATGCGTAGTCCGCGCTGACCGAAATGCTGTCACCGCCGAGGCCCTGCACAGGGGGTTGCGCCGCCTGCAGGCGCGCGCCGAACATTCCCGACATGCAAAGGCATGTGAGGATTCGGGCGAGGTGTGTGGAAGCGGTGTTGCGCATATGGGGATGGATCATAGTGCCTGCCAAGAGCCGGGATCAAAGCAGTGATCCTTGACCGCTACGTTCTCCGCGAACTGGGCTTCAATTTCGTGGGTACCGCGGCGGTGCTGCTAGCGGTGTTCGTGACCTTCACACTGACGCGTCTTCTGGCCGAGGCGGGCTCGGGGCTGCTCACGCCGGCAGAGGTCCGCGAACTCGCACGGTTGAAGGCGCTGATTGCTCTCGAGGTTCTGCTCCCGGTGGCGCTCTACGTGGCTGTGCTGCTTTGCGTCGGCCGTCTGCACCAGGACGCGGAGCTTCACGCTCTGGGTGCTGCGGGCATTCCGGAATCACGCCTGCTCCGGCCGGTGCTGTTGTTCGCGCTGCCTTTGGCGGTGGTGGTGGCACTGCTCTCTACGCAGCTTCGACCCTGGGCCTGGGCAGGGATCTACGCGCTGCGCAACGACGCGGAAAACAGCGCGGACATCGACCGTGTGGAGGCCGGGAGCTTCAACAGCTTTGGCGAATCCGGGCGTACGCTGTACATCGCGGGTCTTTCGGATGACCGCAGCGGACTGGAGGGCGTGTTCATCCACGACAACGAGGACGGCGTGCTGCAGATCATCACGGCACCGCGCGGGTCTTTCCATGCGTATGCGGCACCCGACAGCCACGAGCTGCTGCTGCAGGATGCCACGGTGTTCCGTCGCAACAGCGAAGGCCAGAGCCTGCGGGCACGTTTCGGAAACTTCAGGCTGTGGTTGAAGGCATCGGGCCGGCACCGCGCGACCTACAAGGAAAAAGCCCAGAGCACACCCTCGCTCGCCACCACCAGCAACCCCAGTGGCCGCGCGGAGTGGCAATGGCGCTATTCCACGCCGGTATCCACCGTGCTGCTTGCGCTGCTTGCGGTGCCGCTCGCGCGTTCAGCCCCGCGGCGCAGCCGTTACCTCAAACTCCTGATCGCACTGCTCGTGTACGCGGCCTATTACAACCTGCTCGGCATCGCCCGGAGCGCCGTGGAACAGCAACACCTCGTCTGGCTCTGGTGGGTACCGGCGCTGCTCGGGGTAGCGGTTGCCGTGGTACACGCCTGGGACTCGATACATGCCGCCTGGATGCGGAGAGCGCGAGCGTGAGGGGCATGCGAATCGACCGCCATCTCGCCGGCAGCTTCCTCGCCGGTGCAACACCAGCGCTGCTGGTGCTGCTTGGCCTCTTCAGCTTCATCGGGCTCACAGAGGAACTCGAGGACGTGGGGCAGGGCAGCTTCGTGGCCAGCGATGCAATCGTGATCGTGCTGATGTCATTGCCGGTGCGGATCATAGAGCTCGCGCCCGTGAGCGCACTCATGGGCACGCTGATCGGACTGGGTACGCTCGCGAACCATCAGGAAATCATCGCCTTGCGGGCTGCAGGGCTCTCGCCCTGGCGGCTGGCTGCGCCGCTGGCGGCGGCTGCGGTGAGTCTGGCACTCGCCATCCTGCTGATGCAGGGACTGCTCGTGCCCGGCATAGAGCGCGAGACGGCAAGGCTGCATGCGAAGACCGCGCAAGGCGGAGATGCGATCTGGCTGCACGGGGAGCACAGCTTCGTGAGGATCGCCGGCGGCGTTAGCGCTCGCACCCTCTGGAATGTGGAAATCCACGAACTCGATCAGCAGCATGCGCTTGCCCGCACGCTGCAGGCACAGCGGGCCGAGGTGCTGGCCGATGGCCGCTGGCTGCTGCAGGACGTGCACGACACCAGGCTGTCCGACGGCCCGCCCGCGGAAACCACCAGCGCCGGCAGCTACTGGCAAAGCCCCTTCTCGCCCGAGCAGACGGAAACACTGGTAGTGCCGGTCGAAGCGCTCTCGCTGGGAGAGTTGCGCCAACTGATCGGCGTACTGGCAGCAAACGGCCTCGACACGCATCGCTGTCGCGTGCTGTTCTGGCAACAGCTGGGCGTTCCGGTTGGCTTGCTCGGGATGGCGATGCTCGGGCTGCCACTTCTGCTGGGCCCCGTGCGCGCCACGCCCATCGCGCAGCGCGTGGCACTCGGGGCGGTCGCCGGACTGCTCTTCTACCTGCTGGAGCAACTGAGCGGCCACGGTGCGGTGATCTATCGCCTGAATCCGGTAATCAGCACCGTGGGGCCTGATGTACTGCTTCTGGCCGCAGCGCTCTTCCTGGTGAGTCGCGCCGAACACCATCAGACGCTGACGCTTGCCTGGCAGCGCCTTCGCTTTGCCGGCGCACGAGCCCCAACCTATACTCCGGGCAAAAGCCGCCACTGAGACGGGCGGTCCGTACAAAACTCCGGAATCTCCAGCATGACCGTAGCTGCCCGCATCGTTGGCGAATCACCGGTCAGGCTCTGGGGGCTCGGTTCCTCTGACCGTTTGCGGCGCCAACTGCGCTCCCTTCGCGTCGGGATCGCTCAAGACGCTGAACAGATTCTCCTGCTGCGGGCAGACTATCTTTTCGAGACCCGCACCATCTCTTCCCTGCTCGCACAACCCGGCACTGTACTGCGCTGCACGCGCGACGGCGGGCGAGCCGCCGCACTGGTGAAAGCGGATGATGCCGCGGCGGCAGGAGCCGCACTTCTGGACGCAGCCACGCCTCTGCCGGGGCATCTGCGCGAGATCTCCGCAGCGGAGCTCGCGAGCTTCGACGTCAACCTGCGCCGCGCCGAAGCCCCGCTCCTCGAGCCCGTCACAGAACAACGCCGCGCCGCACTTGAAGACCAACTCTACGGCAACGCCTACAAGGGGATCACGGACCTCGTCACCAAATGGATGTGGCCCAAGCCTGCCAAGCGCATCGTGCGCTGGTGCGCCGCGCTGGGCGTCACGCCGAACGCCGTCACGGCCGCAAGTTTCGTTCTTACCTGCTTGGCCGCCTGGCTCTTTGTCCACGGCCACTTCGGCAGCGGCCTGGCCGCGGGCTGGGTGATGACCTTGCTCGACACAGTGGACGGCAAACTTGCGCGCGTGACCGTGCAGTCGAGCCGCTTCGGCCATTACTTCGACCACGGCATCGACCTTCTGCACCCGCCCTTCTGGTATCTCTGCTGGGGAGAGGCCTTCGGGGAACTCGACATCCTGGGCGTCATGGCCGAGGCCGAGATTTACGGGCTCATCCTTGCCGGCTACATCGGCGGCAGGGTGGTAGAAGGCGCGTTCCATCTGTTCGCGGATTGCTCTGTGTTCAGCTGGCGCCCCTTCGATGCCTGGTTCCGACTGGTCACGGCCCGGCGCAACCCCTGCCTGATACTGCTCACCGTGGCGCTTGTTGTCGGGCGGCCGGAATGGGGACTCTTCGCCGTAGCGCTCTGGACGGGACTCACCACCCTGGTGCTCCTGTTGAGGCTGCTGCAGGCCGGCGTGCTCCGCGTGCTGCGCGGACAGCGGCTGGGGTCCTGGATGAGCGAGCCCGACGCTGCAGCGCGCCACGCCTTCAGTTATCGCACCTTCTCGAGCACGCTTGGCGCCTATGCCCCGGGCTGAGCCCTCGGCGCCGCCAGACGGCGGCAACGGGGCGCTCGCCAACATCCTCCGCAACCTCGGTCAGCTTCTGGCCGGACGCGCTGTATCGGCAGTGTTGGCGCTCGCCTCGACGGCCTTGATGGCGAGAGCCCTGCCCCCTGCCGAGTTCGGCATCGTGATCCTGCTCCACACCTATGCACTGGTGTGGAACGGGCTCTTCAACTGCAAACCCTTCGAGGCCGTGATCCGCTACGGCGTACCGGCACTGGAGCGAGGGGACGAGGCATCGCTCGCACGCCTGGTGTCGATCTGCCTGCGTGTAGACATTGCCACCACGCTGGGCGCGACCGTGGCCGCCTGCTTGCTGGCCGGTATCGCGGGTGGCTGGCTGGGCTGGAGTGCCGAGGTCGTGCAACTCGCGCAGATCTACGGCCTCGTTTTGCTCACTGGCGTCACCGGCACAGCGAAAGGTGTCCTGCGACTCTACAACCGCTTTGACCTGCTGAGCAGGCAACTGGCGATAGGCCCCCTCATCCGCTTCTCCGGTGCAGTGCTCGTCTGGATCACCGGGGGCGGCATCGCGGAGTTCGCAATGGCCTGGGGAGCAGCGCTCTTTCTCGAGCAGGGATACATGATGCAGCGCGGATGGCGTGAGTGGCACCGCCAGACAGGTGCCGGCTCACTCACCGGGCTGAAGCTCGAGGGCTGGCGCGAGGAGTTCCCCGGCCTCGCCCGTTTTCTCGGCGTGGTGTACTGGCAGAGCAACCTGGACCTCGTGCCCAAGCATCTCTCGACTCTTCTGGTAGGTGCCGTACTGGGGTCGGCGGAAGCGGGACTGTTCCGGCTCGCTCGGGAGTTTTCGTCGGTGCTGGCAACCCCGGCGCTCCTGTTACGGCAAGTCCTGTTCCCGGATTTCGCGCGGCTCTGGCACCGCGGCGGTGCCGGCATGCGCTGGATTCTGGCCCGCGCACTGGGCGGCGCCGGGCTGGCCGGCGTGCTGATCGTGGGGGTGGCGGTGACGGCGGGCGCGCCTCTACTGGGGCTCGTGGCTGGCGCAGAGTACCGCGGCGCCGCGGCGGTGCTCAGCTGGCTGTTGGTGGCTGCCTCGCTGGATCTGGGCGCCTCCGTGCTACGGGCCGCGTCCTATGCCATGGGCCAGGCCGGTGCGGTGCTGCGCCTCAACCTGATCGCACTGGCCGCCTACGCCGCAACCTTCCTGCCGCTCACGCAATTGATGGGACTGACGGGGCCCGGCGCGGCCGCCTGCGTGTCTTCAGCGCTGATGCTGGGGGGAATGGTATCGCTGGTGGCGCGAGGGCGGCCGCCGGTGGCGCTGGCCGCCGGGAGTTGATTCAACCGTGGTGCCCGGAGCCGGGATCGAACCGGCATGGCCGTGAGGCCGAGGGATTTTAAGTCCCTTGCGTCTACCAGTTTCGCCATCCGGGCAGTAAGCGCACAGCACACGAGACGCCGCTGGGCGGCTCGCGCATGCTAGCAAATGGGCCTCGAAGGCACATGAAAGATTGGAGGCGCGGGTCGGAATCGAACCGGCATACACGGAGTTGCAGTCCGCTGCATAACCACTCTGCCACCGCGCCGGAGAGAGATTCGAGCAATACCGCCGGTGACCGACGGCAAGACGAGGAATCTGGAGCGGGAAACCGGGTTCGAACCGGCGACCTCAACCTTGGCAAGGTTGCGCTCTACCAACTGAGCTATTCCCGCGAAAGTCCCAGCGGATCTGGCCCGCTGAGGCCTCGGCATTCTAGCGACCGAGCCCATGCTGTCAAGGCAAGCAGCGGATGTTTTTCAGGCGCCCGGCTGCGAGGCTGCTTCGGTGAGGTCTTGCCAGGCGGCGCGGATGTACAGCCCAGCCGACCAGATCGTGAGCAGCACTGCCACGTAGAGCAGCAGATATCCGAGGTAGAAGAGCGGGCCAGGTTCGGGCTCCACGGCCAGCAGCACGGTGATGGCGATCATCTGGACGGTGGTCTTCACCTTGCCGACGAACGAGACCTTCACGCTGCCGCGCTTGCCGATATCGGCCATCCACTCGCGCAGGGCGGAGACGAGTATTTCCCGCGCCACCACCACGAGTGCCGGCAGGGTGAACCACACCGAATCCTGCTGGCCCACCATCAGCACCAGAGCAATTGCCACCATCAGCTTGTCCGCGACAGGGTCGAGGAAGGCGCCAAAGGACGTGGACTGGTTCAGCTTGCGGGCCAGATAGCCGTCAAGCCAGTCTGTGACGGCGGCCAGCACGAAAATGCCGGACGAGACCACCGCGCTGGAACTGAAGGGGAGCAGGAACACCAGCACCATGACCGGTATCAGGGCCATGCGGAACAGGGTGAGAGCGTTGGGGATATTCATGGGGCCATTATTACGGCAGCACCGCGAACATTCCATGACCCCGGACACTCCCGATCAGGCATCGTGGAGCGCTGCATAGACGTCCTCGGCTATCTTGCGGCTGATGGCGGGGACTCGCATCAGTTCCTCCAGACTCGCCCTGCTGATGCCCTGCAAACCGCCGAAATACCGCAGCAATTCGCGCCGGCGCCGCGGCCCCACGCCGGGAATGCCCTCGAGTGGAGAACCCGCGCTTTTTTTGGCACGGCGTTTCTGGAGCGCGCTGATTGCAAAGCGGTGCGCTTCGTCCCGCACCTGCTGGACAAGGTGCAAGGCCACTGAATCCGGCGGCAGCACCAGTTCGCGCCGCTCACGCCCGAGGATGATGGTCTCGAAGCCCGCCTTGCGCGTGGTGCCCTTCGCCACCGAAGCCACCGTGACACCTTCGATCTGGAGTTCCTCCATCACCTCGAGCGCCTGGGCCAACTGGCCCTTGCCGCCGTCGATCAGCAGAAGGTCCGGCAGCTTGCCCTCCCCGGATTTAAGCCGCGTGTAGCGGCGCTCCAGCGCCTGGCGGATGGCAGCGTAGTCATCGCCCGGGCGGATGCCCTCGATATTGAAACGGCGGTAGTCGGCCTTGAGCGGGCCACCGCCGTCGAATACCACGCAGGAGGCCACGGCAAGTTCTCCGCCACTGTGGCTGATGTCGAAGCACTCGATGCGTTCGGGCGCGGCATCAAGGCCCAGCGCCTCCTGAAGCTCGGCGAGTTGGTCGTGCATGCGCGCACGGCTGGCAAGGAAACTCCCCAGATTTTGCTGCGCCGTCTCCTGCGCAAGCCTGAGCCACTGCGCACGGGCACTGCGCACGCGCGACGTCAGTACCACGCGCCGGCCGGAGGCTTGCGACAGTGCCTCGGCCAGCACTGCCATGTCTTCGGGTTCTTCGCCGAGCAGTATCTCGCGCGGGATGTCGCGGTCATCACGCGCCCCCAGATAGAACTGCGGCACGAAGGCGGCGAGAACCTCGGCGGGGCCTTCGTCGAGCTTGCAACGCGGGAAATAGCTCCGGCTTCCGAGGATGCGTCCGTCGCGCACGAACAGGACCTGGACGCAGGCGGCACCGGGCCCCGCTGCCGCCACGACCACGTCCAGCGTGCCGTCACCACTTTCGATCGACTGGCGCTCCCGCACAGCCTGCAGGTGGCGGATCTGGTCGCGCAACACCGCGGCGCGCTCGAAGGCGAGACGCTCCGCTGCCCGCTCCATCTCGTCGGCAAGTTCTGTCTGCAATACGGTGCTCTTGCCCTCCAGGAACAGCACCGTCCGGCGAACCGAGTCCGCATACTCCTCCTCGCTCACAAGGCCCACGCAAGGACCTGAGCAGCGCTGGATCTGGTACTGCAGGCACGGCCGCGAGCGGTTGCGGAAAAAGCTGTCCTCGCACTGGCGCACGCGAAAGACTTTCTGCATCAGGTTCAGGCTCTCGCGCACTGCGGATGCACCCGGGAAAGGTCCGAAATAACGGCCTTTGGCACGCTTGGCGCCGCGATGGAAGCCCAGCCTGGGGAAGGACTCTCCCTGCGACAGGAATATGTACGGGTAGGACTTGTCGTCGCGCAGCAGGATGTTGAAAGGCGGGTGCTGGCTCTTGATCAGGTTCTGCTCGAGCAGCAGCGCCTCGGTGTCGCTGCCGGTAATCGTGACCTGTATCTCGGCGATACGCGCGACCAGCGCCTCGGTCTTGGGTCCGAGCCCGGTCTTCTGGAAATAACTCGATACCCGCTTGCGCAGATTGCTCGCCTTGCCCACGTAAAGCAGCGCGCCGACGACGTCGTACATCTGGTAGACGCCGGGACGCTCGCTCAGGTTGCGGACGAATGCCGCGGCATCGAATGCTGGTGGGGGGGATTCGCTCATGCCCCGATTATAGGGCTGTGCCGCTCCGGCGCGGCGCTGCCCATCAGGCCGTGTTGCGTGGCGAGTCTCGCCAACTCTATGTCCGTGGCGACGCGGAGTTTCTCCAGGATGCGGTAACGGAACGTGTGCACGGTCTTCACCGAGATGAAGAGTCGCGTGGCGATGTCGGCGGGCCTGGCGCCGGCGAGCAACAGCAGGCAGACCTGCATCTCGCGACCGGTGAGTTGGTCGAAGGGGTTGGAGCGCACGATCGCGGGCTGCGGCTCGGCAACACGGCTGCAATCGCCACCCATCACGCGCTCGATCACCGAGGCAAGTTCCTCGCGGCTAACGCTCTTGCCCACGCAAGCCGCGAATCCGTGGCGGAAAAGCCGCTGCAGGGGCTCGTCCTCCCATGCCGTGACACCCACTATACGCACCCGTGGCAGCGCGATGCGGATGCGCCGAGCCGCCTCCAGTCCGCCGATGCCGGGCATGCGCAGGTCCATCATCACCAGATCAGGCTCGAGTGCGCGGGCAAGGCGCAGGGCCTCTTCACCGCTGCCAGCCTCGCCACAAACGTGCAGTCCGCCGATTTCGGAAAGAACCCCGATGAGGCCGCGACGCAGCAAGTGGTGGTCGTCCACAACCAGAACGGAGAGGGAATCAGGGACCGAAGACAGCTTCATGCCGGGCTCCTCCGCAAGGTGCAGGATTCGCCGCAGTACTGCCCGGCTCCGAGGCGCGCACGTGGACACGTGGGAGGGCAAAAGTAGATGAATCCCGCGGTGCCTGTAAAGACTTCAGCGCGGTTCTGGCCGCACGAAGCGCCAGGTGAGGTTGAGACGCGGCCCGGAGCAGCGGCGGGCCTTGGGCAGAGCATGCTGCCAGGCGGCCTGCAGAGGTGGCTCCATGAGGAGCAAGGAACCATTTCCGAGCAGGCACTCGTGACGTCGCCGCGGCTCTGCACGGGAGCGCAGCACGAAGCGCCGAGCCTCCCCCAGACTGACCGAAGCGATGAACGGCTCCGGGCCCAGTTCGGGCTCGTCGTCGCTATGCCAGCCCATGCTGTCCTCACCGCTGCGGTAGAGGTTGAGCAACACGCTGTTGAAGCTCTGCCCGCACAGTGCCTCGACGCGTCCGCGCAAGCGCAGCATGGCGGGGCCGAGCGGCTGGGGCTCGTGTCGCACCCCGGAGTAGCGGTAGCTGCAGCCGTGTTCTCCATGCCATGCGCTCAGACGCGGCGCAGGCAATTCACGTCCGAACAGCCGCACGCGGTGCTGCGAGAAACACGCCTCGGCGCATAGCTCCCGCAGGAGTTCCGCGGCGTCTTCCGCGAAGGCATCGGGCCAGAAGCAGATACGTCCGGGCTCGAGCAATGTGCGCTCGCACTGCGGCAGCTGCATCAGAGCGGCACGGGCTCGAGTTCGAGCGTGACGCCAAAGCGTTCATGCACCGAATCACGTATGCGGGCAGCGAGATCAAGGAGGGCCCCGGCCGTAGCACCGCCATGGTTGACCAGCACCAGGGCCTGCGCCTCGTGCACGCCAGCACCGGCGTCGCGCCGGCCCTTCCATCCACAACGCTCCACAAGCCAGGCCGCCGCGAGTTTCACGCGACCATCGGACTGGCGCCAGTGCGCCACCTCCGGCTCAGCAAGCAGCAAGCGCTCGAATTCCTCTGCCGCGATCACCGGATTCTTGAAGAAACTGCCTGCATTCGGCAGGACCGCCGGATCGGGCAGGCGGCGACGGCGGATCGACATGACGGCAGACAACACATCGGCGTGGCCGGGATCCGGGCAGTGCGCAAGTTCAGCCGCGAGCGCTGCATATCCCGTGCAAGGGACGGGATCCGCGGGCACGGCAAAGAGCACCTCGGTGATGAGGAAGGCACCGGCCAACCCGCCCTTGAAGATGCTGTCACGGTAGGAAAAGGCGCAGGCCGCCGCGTCCAGCACTCGGGGTAGTCCGGTGTGCAGGTCCATGCCGCGCACCTCGAGCACGAAGCGCTCGAGTTCCACACCGTAGGCGCCGATGTTCTGTATGGGCGCGGCGCCCACCGTGCCCGGGATGAGGGCGAGGTTCTCGAACCCGTACCAGCCCCGTGCGTGGCAATGCAGGACGAAGGGATGCCAGGGCTCGCCCGCGGCTGCACGGATGACGCGGCGTGTTGCGCTGTCTTCGAGCAGCGCGATGCCGCGATTGCGCATCCGTAGCACCAACCCGTGGAGATGTTCCGGCAACAGCACGTTGCTGCCACCACCCAGCACGTGGAGTGGAAGGCTGCGCTCTCGGGCAAAAGAAAGGAGTGCCGGCAGGTCTGAGGGATCCTCCACATCGGCGCACCAGTCTGCGATGCAGGGAAGCCGCAGGCTGTTGCTGCCAAGCAGATCGGCACCCGCCTCGGGCAGTGTGCTCACGCAGGCAGACCGATCCGCGCGATCAGGCCTTCGGCCGCATCTTCCACCAGGTCGAGCACCTCTTCGAAACCCTGCGCACCACCGTAGTACGGGTCGGGCACCTCAAGCAGCCCACGCGAGCCGTAGCTGAGGAAAAGCGCCAGTTCACCGCTGAAATCAGCCGGACGCATCTGCTCCAGATCCGCGAGGTTGGCGCGGTCCATGGCGAGGATATGGGTGAACCGGCGGAAATCCGCAGACTCGACCTGTCGGGCGCCCAGACCCGAAAGATCATAGCCGCGGGTAGCGGCGTGGCGTTGCGCGCGACGGTCCGGCGGCTCACCGGCATGCCAAGCGCCGGTGCCTGCAGAATCGACTTGCACACGCTGACCCAGACCTCGCTCGGAGAGTTTGCGCAGAAGCACGCCGTGAGCAGTGGGCGAGCGGCAGATATTGCCGAGACAGACGAACAGGACAGAGATGCTCATGCTCAGGCAGTGGCGAGCAGCGCGTTCACGCGCGCGAGGTCGGCGGGCGTATCCACACCGCCCGGAATCGGCGCACAGGCGTGGTCGGCGTGAATGCCCACGCCATGCTCAAGCGCGCGCAATTGTTCCAGCGATTCGAGGCCTTCCAGCGTGCCCAGCGGCCAGCCCACGAAGCGGTGCAGGAAATCCACCCGGTACGCGTAAATCCCGATGTGCCGAAGCGGCCGGAAGCCCTCGGGAAGACGGCTTCGGTCTGCGGCAAAAGCATCGCGGGGCCAGGGGATGGGTGCGCGGCTGAAGTAGATGGCGCGGGATCGGTCGTCCCGGACCAGTTTCACGATGTTCGGATCGAGGAATGCCTCGGTGCTCTCCAGGGGTTCGCAGAGAGTCGCGATGCCGCAATCGGCCTCTCGTGCGAGGTTTGCGGCAACCTGATCGATCACCTCCGGAGGAATGAGCGGTTCGTCACCCTGAACGTTCACCACGATCGCATCAGCCTGAAGCCCAAGGACGGCCACAGCCTCCTGCAGACGATCTGTGCCGGAGGGGTGCACCGGCGCCGTCATGCACACCTCGGCACCAAAACCCGCGGCGACAGCGCGGATGCGCTCGTCGTCGGTGGCGATCACCACGCGCGCAGCGGAACTCAGCGAGGCGCGCTCCCAGACGTGGCGGATCATGGGCCGGCCGGCGATGTCCAGCAGGGGCTTGCCAGGCAGACGGGTGGATGCGAATCGGGCGGGAATCACGACAGTGAAGCTCATTGCGCCTCCGGTGCTGCTGCCGGGGCCGTGCCCGCGGGTTCGCGCGTGGTGATGCTCAGGCGTGAGAAGCCGCCGCGACCGGCTGCATCCATGGCGCGCACCACGAGTTCATGGGGTGTCTTGCCATCAGCGGTGATGACAAGCGGGCGGTCGCTGTCGCCGCCGGAGGCATCGCGCAGAGCGGCGACGATGGTCTGGACGCGGTCATCGACCAGGGTACGTCCGGCAACAGCATAGATTCCGCTTGCCGAGACCAGCAGCTCGATGCGCTCAGGCCGCTGTTCGGGAGCTTGCGCGACAGCCTCTGGCAGGGTGACCTGCAGTTTGCCCTCGCGGGCGAATGTGGTGGCGAGCATGAAGAAGATGAGCGTGACAAAAACGACGTCGATCAGGTTGGTCACGTCGATCCGCGCCGTGCGGCGCGGGCTGCGGCGGAACCTCACGGTCGCACGCCCTCACGGATTTCCACCGGCCGCCCGCCGGAGACCGCCTCCACGAGACGCGTCGACTCCTGCTCCAGCGCGAGCACGATGCCGTCAACGCGGCGCAGGAAATGCCGGTGCAGGATCAGTGAGGGGATGGCGACGATCAGGCCGCCCGCAGTAGCCACGAGTGCGGTGGAGATGCCACCGGCAAGCAGCGCGGCATCACCCGAGCCGTGCTCAAGCACCTGCGTGAACATCTCGATCATGCCGACCACGGTACCCAGCAGGCCGATCAGCGGCGTCACCTCGGCGATCACGCCGAGCGTGTTCAGGTAACGCTCGAGGTCGTGCACAACCTGCGCGGCAGCGTCCTGGATGCTTTCCTTCATGACCTCACGGCCATGCTGCGCGTTGGCGAGGCCCGCCGCGAGAATGCGGCCAAGGGGCGATGAACGCTGGAGCTTTCGCAACCGTTCAGCGCTCAACTCGTTGCGGCGGATCCACTCCCAGACCTCGGCAACGGTGCTGGGCGGCACTACCTTCCGGAAGTCGAGGGTCCACCAGCGCTCGATGGAGATGGCCAGCGCCACGACCGAGCACAGGATGATTGGCAGCATGAGGATGCCGCCGGATTTCACGATCTCGAACACGTGGCTGCTCCTGAGACGTGCGTCGCTGCATTGTAGAGGAGCGGCAGCGCTGGCGTGTAGGCGTGATGCAGCGATCCGTGCAGGCAGCGGGTGCGCTGCAGACCCGTGTTCCGCAATAATGCCCGCCCCTTTCGCGGACGCCCGGCCATGTGGTTCAAGACACTTCGCATCTATCGCCTCACGGCCCCGCTCGGCTGCAGCGCCGAGGAACTCCCCGGCTTGCTGGAAACCCGCGCCTTCGCGCCCTGCGGCGGGCTGGACGTCTCTCGCACCGGTTGGGTGCCGGCGCTGGACAGCGCGGCAAGCGGTTTCGTGCACTCGCATTCGGACCATCACCTGCTCTGCGCGCGGACGCAGACGCGCCTGCTCCCGGCCTCGGCAGTGCGCGAGGCGCTGGACGACCGGGTCGCAGAGCAGGAAACGAAAGATGGCCGAAAGCTCGGCCGGCGCGAGCGGAATGAGCTGAAGGACGAGATCGTGCAGACGCTTCTGCCCCGGGCGCTCACCCGCTCGCAACTCACACGCGCGGTGCTGATCGAGTCCAAGGGCCTGCTCCTGATCGACGCCAAGGCCGCCGCTCGGGCCGAGGATCTGCTGAACCTTTTGCGCGAAACGCTTGGCGCACTGGCGGTGAAGCCACTGGTGCCGGCACGCAACCCCGTGGAAATCATGACCGCATGGCTGGCCGGCACCCGCCTGCCGCAGCGCCTGGCACTGGGTCAGCATTGCGACCTGCGCGACCCGCTCCACCAGGCGAACGTGGTCCGGTGCCGCGCCCAGGAGCTCGCCACCCGTGAAGTGCGCAACCACCTGGAGGCTGGCAAGACGGTCGCAAGCCTGGGCTTGCAGTGGAACGACCGCATGCAATTCGTGCTCGCGGAGGATCTCTCGGCGAGCGCAGTCAAATACCTGGATGTGCGCGAACGCGATGCGGGTTACGAGGGTGAGGACGAAGCCGCTGAACTCGCCCGGCTCGACGGGGACTTCGTACTGATGTCGATGGAACTGGACAAGCTGGTGGCAGACCTGATCGAGGTCTTCGGCAGCGCCGAGTGAGGCCTCAGTAGAAGAGTCGCAACAGCGCTACCAGGGCGCCGACCAGGGCAAATGCCGAGACGCCGAGCATGAAGCGCTCGGCCGAGCTGAAGGGCTCGCCGCGGAGTGCACCCGGGAGCCGGAATGAGACCATCTTGCGCGAGGACATGGGGACTGCTTCAACCACCGGAGGAGCGAACGCGGCATGCGGACGCGGCGCGACTATAGCACCGCATACCCGGCGCTCCGGTGCCGGCCCGCCGTGAAAACTGGCGCGTTTCAGTAACTGGTGGGCAGCTTGCCGTTGATGATGATGTTCTTGCCTTCGAAGGCGATGTAATCGCCGATGGCGAGGTCCTTGAGGATGCGCGCCACCATCTCGCGGGATGCACCTACGCGGTCGGCGATATCCTGCTGGGTGAGCCGCTCCTCGATGTACATCTTCTCGCCGCGCTGGTCGGCCAGGCTCATCAACACCTTGGTCACGCGCCCGTAGACGTCCTGCAGAGCCAGGCTCTTCACGTTCTCGGTGAGCTTGCGCACGCGCCGGGTAAGGTTGCGGATCAGCGTCTGGGCCATGTTCGGGTGGCGCGTCATCACGCCGTTGAACTCGTCCTTGAAGATGATCGTGAAGGTGCACTTCTCGAGGGTGCGCACCGAGGCCGAACGGCGATCGTCGTCGAGCAAGGCGAGCTCGCCGAAATAGTCCCCCGGCCCGAGGGTGTTCATGATGTATTCCTTGCCGTTCTTGTCGCTGCAATACACCTTCACGCGGCCGCTCTCGATCACATAGAGCGAATCTGCGAAGTCATTCTCGTTGATGACGACGGTATTGCGGGGGTAGTTGCGCGCTACGCAGGAACCCTCCAGTTCGGCGAGTTCGTCAGCGCCCAGGCCTGCGAAAATTTCTACCTTGGACAGCATCGACATGCGTTTTTGTCCTCCGTGCGGCTGGCCGCTCAAGGAGTCGGGTTGCGATGCGGCGGGACTATAGCACAAGGTTTCGTCACGCCTTGCATACGGTCCCGCAACAGAACGCTGCTTTCCCGCGCGACCCGGTTGCGGGTATAAATGCTTCTCCTCACATCATGGACCTCGGGCGTGCCCCTCAACCCGTCCGGCCAGGCCGCCATAGACCCCGGCGCCACCCTGGCCATCGAGCGCCAGGTCGCTGACGCGATAGCGCTCGCCGAGGACCTGCGCGTCACGACCATCCTGCCCGATCTCGAGAAGTGCAGCCTCGCGGCCGCGCGCGCGGCCGACTGCCTCGTGCGCCAACCCGCAGGAGCAGACCTGTCACTGCTGCGCCATGACCTGCGCAATCACCTGGGATCGATCTCCGGTTACGTCGAACTGATTCTCGAGGAACAGGGCCCTGCCCTGCCTCCTGTGCTGGTAACGGCGCTGGCCGAGCTTCGGGAAAGCGCCGGCAGCGCGCTCGAGGGCGGGCCCGGGTCCGCCGGAGCGCTCCTCGGCACGCCGCGCCAGTTGCCGCAGGCGGCACCCGGCACGCTTCTGGTCATCGACGACAGCGAGCAGAGCCGGGAATTGCTGGAGCGTCACCTCGCACGGCAGGGGCACCGGGTGCTCTCGGCTGCCTCGGGCGATGAAGGGCTCGAGATCCTGAGGAGGGAGAAGGTCGACCTGGTCTTCCTCGACCTCATGATGCCGCGGATGAGCGGGCTGGAGCTGCTCGGCATCCTCAAGGCCGATCCGGTGCTGCGGGCGGTGCCCGTGATCGTGGTCTCCGGCATCAGCGAGACCTCGGGCGTGATCCGCTGCATCGAGGCGGGCGCCGAGGACTACCTGAACAAGCCCTTCAACCCCACGCTGCTGCAGGCGCGCCTGGCGGCGGGGTTGGAGCGCAAGCGCTGGCACGACCGCGAGGAGGCCTACCGTCGCGAACTCGAGCGCAACGAGCGCTTCATCCGCAACACCTTCGGGCGCTACCTCTCGGACGAGATCGTCGACGCACTTCTGGAATCCCCGCAGGGGCTGCGCCTGGGAGGGTCGGCCTGCACCGTCACCATCCTCATGGCCGATATCCGGAACTTCAGCTGGATCTGCGAAAACCACGAGCCCGAGCAGGTGGTGCAGTTGCTGAACAACTACCTGGGCGCGATGTCATCGATCATCATGGCCCACAACGGTACCGTGGACGAATTCATCGGAGACGCGATCCTCGCGATCTTCGGCGCGCCTGTGGGCCGGGACGACGATGCGCTGCGCGCCATCGCCTGCGCCCTCGACATGCAGGATGCCGTGGCCGGCATCAACGCACGCAACCGCGCACTCGGCCTGCCGGAGATAGGCATAGGCATCGGCCTGAACACCGGGAAGGTAGTGGCGGGCAACATCGGTTCCGAGCGACGCAGCAAGTACGGCGTGGTCGGACACACCGTGAACCTCACGGCACGGATCGAGGCCTTCACGGCGGGCGGCGAAATCCTTGCCGCCGAAAGCACCATCGCCGAGGTGGGCGCTGCCGTGGAAACGGGCCGGCACTTCACCGCGCAACCCAAGGGCATGGCAGGCGAGGTCACGATTTTCGCAATCACAGGCATGCATCCGGATGCCGCGGGCGGAACGACGCCGTGACGCGCATCCTGCTGGTGGAAGACAACGAGATGAACCGCGACATGCTGTCGCGGCGCCTGGCGCGGCGCGGTTACGAGATGCTGCTGGCCGAGGACGGTGAGCAGGCAGTGCGGATAGCGCTGACCGAACAGCCCGACATCGTCCTGATGGACATGAACCTGCCTCTCAAAGATGGCTGGAATGCCGCGCGGGAGATCCGCGCATCTCCCGCAGGCGCCGGCATTCGCATCATCGCCCTGACAGCGCACGCCATGTCCGATGACCGCGTCCGCGCGCTCGAGGCAGGCTGCGACGACTACGAAACCAAACCCCTCGACTTCCCCCGCCTGCTCGAGCGGATCGCCGCGCTCACGGGAGGAGCGCCCGCGTGACGCTGGCCAGGCGTCTGACGATCTCCATCTTCGGCGTTCTCGCGCTCTTCGCGGTGAATGTGGTCACCTTCGCCATAGGCAACCACGCCATACGCGAATCCCTCGACGCGGTGAGCGACTCGGTGCGCGGACAAGTGAACGCGGGCGAGCTTCGCCAGCGCATGGACACCCTTCACACGCAGTTGCTGGTACTGCTCACGCTTCGCGAGTCTGCGGGCCAGGGCGCATCCGAGGCCGAGGCCGACCGGGCACGCGCGGATATTGCCGACCTCGCGAGCATGGTTGTGCGGATGAGCCGCAACACCACCGATGCCTCGCGCCCCTCGCACTCTGCGCTGCAGGCAGCAACAAATGCCCTGTTCGCCGACTGGAATCGCCTGCTCGACGAACTGCGCTCCGGCAGTGCGCCCGTGCTCTCGGCAGAGCAACTGAAAGAACGCCATGCACGCGCCGCGCTGGCACTGGAAAAATTCGACAACGCCGTCACCGAGGTCTCGCGGCAGGAGAGCAGCGCGGTGGAACAGACCGGGCGGATCACCGGTCGCGTGGTGACGGCGGTGTTCCTCAGTTCCATCGCCCTCACTGCGATGCTCGGTTTCCTGCTGATGCGACACACCAACGAGTCGCTGTTCCGGCTGCGCCGCGGCACTGTGCGCATAGGCCGCGGCGATCTGGAGTACCGGATTCCGGTGCTTGCCGACGACGAGTTCGGCCAGTTGGCCACGGCCTTCAACGATATGGCCGCCCGTCTGAAAGAGGCGGTACACGAGGTGAATACGGCCCGCGAGCAGGCCGACCGCGCCAACGCCGCGAAAAGCGGTTTCCTCGCCAACATGAGCCACGAATTGCGCACGCCCTTGAACGCGATCATCGGCTACAGCGAGATGCTGGTGGAAATGGCGGAGGATGAGCCCGAGCTGCGCGCCACCAGCCTCACGGGAGATATGCAGCGCATCCTCACCGCAGGGAGGCACCTGCTCTCGCTCATCAACAACGTGCTCGACCTGGCCAAGATCGAGACCGGCAAGATGACGCTGCACCGCGAGCGCTTCGATGCACTGGCAGTGCTGCGCGAACTTGCCGAGACACTGCACGCGCTCGCCGCCCGCAACCGCAACAGCATCAGCGTGGAATCAACCCTTCCCGAGGTACCGATCCACACCGACGAGATCCGCTTCCGCCAGATTTTTGCGAACCTGCTGAGCAACGCCTGCAAATTCACCGAGAGCGGGAGCATCCGGGTGGACGCACGCGAGTTCTCTCGCGAGGGAGTGGCCTGGCTGCGTTTCGATGTCACGGACACCGGCATCGGCATGACACCGGAGCAGAGCGAGGCCGTGTTCGAGCCCTTCGTTCAGGCCGACTCCTCCACCACGAAGAAATACGGTGGCACGGGCCTCGGGCTGTCACTGTGTCGCGAATTCTGCACGCTGCTCGGTGGCAGTATCGGTGTGGAGAGCGAACCGGGGCGCGGGAGCTGTTTCTTCGTGGAATTGCCTGTGGATGCCATCGCTGCGACCGGGCCGGACGCGCAATCCACCCTCAGCGCAGAGGGAGACAGCGCCGATCCGCCCGTCAGGGAGGGAGGGCAACGCATACTGGTGATTGACGACGATGCCGACGCACGCTCGCTCACGGCGCGGGCGCTGCGCCAGGAAGGTTGCACCGTGCTGGAAGCCGCCTCGGGCAACGAGGGGCTGCGACTCGCGGGCGAGGAGCATCCGGACATGATCGTGCTCGATCTCGTGATGCCCGAGGTAGACGGCTGGACCGTGCTATCGGTGCTGAAGGACAACCCCGGCACGCGCGACATACCCGTGGTACTGCAATCCATGCTCGATGCGCGCGAGGCAGGCCTCGAGCAAGGTGCCGCCGAGGTACTGGAGAAGCCGGTAAACCGTCAGCGCCTGGCCGAGGCGCTGCAGCGCCTCGCACCCACCGATCGCAGCGGACACGTGCTGCTTGTGGAGAGCGCCTCCGCCCTGCGTCGCGAATTGGTCGAAGGCCTGGAACACCAGGGCTGGTTCGTGAGCAGCACCGAACAGCCGGGAGAAGCCCTTGCCATTGCGCGACAGCACCCTCCGGACATGATCCTGCTGTCGCTGGCACTGCCCGGAGAGGATGTGTTTGCCATTGCCGAGGAGCTTGGCCGCTCTGCACTGCTGCGCCGCACACCTGTCTATGTGATGGAGGGCACAGAGCTGGGTGGGGACGCCAGGGCACGACTGGAGGCACATCTGGACCAATTGGTGTTCACGGAAGGCGGCGCCGGTGCCGTGCTCGCCCGCACTGCACGAAAGCCCGCCCCTACTGCTGCTCCACACTGAGCGCGCGCAACTGCCGGATGACTTCGTCACGCTGCTTGAGCTCGTTCTTCTGCGCGCGATTGCCGGCACGCAGTGTTTTCAGTTCGCGGTCCTGGGCCGCCACGAGGCGCAGCAGCTCCAGATCGCCGAAAAACTCCTGCTCCAGACCATAGAGTTTCACCCGGCGGTCGAGCTCCTGCATCGCGAGCTCCGCGGCCTCGGCATCGTGGACCGCCGACGAGGGCATCAACCGCGCCATGGCGATCACGATCAGCGCGCGAACCTGCATCCGCGAATCGTCCGCTCGCGCCAGCACTTTTTCGTAGGCGAGCATCGCGCGCTCGTCGTCCCCGGCGCGAAGCGCCCACCAGCCGGCCCGGAGCAGCGAATCGAAATCCTCGGGCAGGGGCTCGGCGGCGGCCGCTTTGCCGTGCGTGGCGGGCGCGGCCGCGTGCGTGGGAACACCCACGCAGGCAAGGCACAGCAGAAGTATCAGGGGCGTCCGGCGCATGGGTCCTTCCCTCCTGTCTTCCCCGTGAATCAGCCCTGGGGCCGCAGGTGCGGGAACAACAGCACGTCGCGGATGGAGGGCATGTCCGTCAGCAGCATAACGAGGCGGTCGATGCCGATGCCCACACCCGCGGCAGGGGGCATGCCGTACTCCAGTGCCGTGATGTAGTCGGCATCGAAGTGCATGGCCTCGTCGTCGCCGCCATCCTTCAGCGCCACCTGGGCACGGAAGCGTTCGGCCTGATCCTCGGAATCATTCAGCTCGGAGAATCCGTTGGCGATCTCGCGTCCGCCGACGAACAGCTCGAAGCGGTCGGTGACGGAGGGATCGATGTCGTTGCGGCGCGCAAGCGGCGAGACCTCGGTTGGATAGGCCGTGATGAATGTGGGCTGGCGCAGCTTGTGCTCCACGGCCTTGTCGAAAATCTCGAGTTGCAGGCGGCCGACACCGAACTCGGGGCGGGCGTCGCCACCGAGCGAGAGCACGATCTCGCGCAAGCTGGCCTCGGAATCGAGATCTGCCTCGGCGAGGTCGGGGTTATGGCGCCGGATGGACTCGGGCAGCGTCATGCGCTCGAAGGGCTGGCCGAAGTCGTACTCCTCGCCCTGATAGCTCACGCGGGTGCTGCCGGCAGCGCGTTCGGCCGCCTGCCGGATCATGCCCTCGGTGAGGTCCATGGCATCGCGGTAATCGGCGTAGGCGCAATAGAACTCGAGCATCGTGAACTCGGGGTTGTGGCGCGTGGACAGACCCTCGTTGCGGAAGTTCCTCGCCACCTCGAAGACGCGCTCGAAGCCGCCCACGACGAGGCGCTTGAGATAGAGCTCGGGCGCGATGCGCAGGTACATCTGCAGGTCGAGCGCGTTGTGGTAGGTGACGAATGGCTTTGCTGCCGCACCGCCCGGGATCGCCTGCATCGCGGGCGTCTCGACTTCCAGGAAATCGCGGTCGGTAAGGTAGTCGCGCACTGCATCGAGCGTGCGGGCGCGGGCGCGGAACACGCTACGCGTCTCCTCGCTCATGATGAGATCGACATAACGCTGGCGGTAGCGGCTCTCGCGGTCCGTCAGGCCGTGGTACTTGTCGGGCAGCGGACGCAGCGACTTGGTCAGCAGGCGCGCCGTGTCCATGTTCACGTAGAGATCGCCCTTGCCGGAGCGATTCAGCACACCCTCGGCGCCCACGATGTCGCCGATGTCCCAGGTCTTGATCTCGGCCTGGGTGGCGGCATCAAGCCATTCGCGGTTCACGTAGAGCTGGATCTGGCCGCTCACGTCGTCAATCACCAGAAAGGGCCCGCGCATGCGCATGACGCGCCCGGCCACTTTGACGCGGCGCGAGGACTGCTCGAGGTCTTCCCTGCTGTCGCCTTCGTGCGCTTTTTGCAGATCCCCCGCGAGCGCGTCGCGCCGGAAATCATTGGGGAAGGCATTGCGCTCGCCACGCAGCTTTTCGAGCTTGGCCCGGCGCTCCGCGATCAGGCGGTTCTCGTCCTGGGGTGCTGTGTCCTCGTTACTGCTCATGCGCGCGCCGCTCCTGGCGTGGTGTCAGAGGCCGGCCTTCAGCGAGGCCTCGATGAATCGGTCGAGGTCGCCATCCAGCACGCGCTGCGTATCGCTGGTCTCGACCCCGGTGCGAAGGTCCTTGATGCGCGACTGGTCGAGCACGTAGGACCGGATCTGGCTGCCCCAGCCGATGTCGGATTTGCTGTCTTCCAGCGCCTGCATCGCAGCGCTGCGCTTCTGCATCTCCTGTTCGTAGAGCTTGGCGCGCAGTTGCTTCATGGCGAAGTCGCGGTTCTGGTGCTGCGAGCGCTGCGACTGGCACTGCACCACGATGCCGCTCGGCATGTGCGTGATGCGGATGGCCGAATCGGTACGGTTCACGTGCTGTCCGCCGGCGCCGCTCGCGCGGTAGGTGTCGACGCGCAGGTCGGCGGGGTTTATGTCGATCTGGATGGTGTCGTCCAGTTCGGGAGACACGAACACCGAGGCAAAGGACGTATGGCGCCGGTTGCCGCTGTCGAAGGGACTCTTGCGCACCAGACGATGCACGCCGGTCTCGGTGCGCAGCCAGCCGAAGGCGTTGTCGCCCCGGAAATGTATGGTCGCGCTCTTGATGCCCGCGACCTCGCCGGCGCTGCACTCGACCAGTTCGCAATCGAATCCGTGGGCTTCGCCCCAGCGCAGGTACATCCGCAGGAGCATCTCGCCCCAGTCCTGCGCCTCGGTGCCACCGGAGCCCGCCTGGACATCGAGGAATGCGTGGGCGCCGTCGTGCTCGCCGGAGAACATGCGCCGGAACTCGAGGTTCTCGACCTGCTTCTGCAAGCCGTTCACGTCGTTGCACAGGGACTCGAAGGCCGCCGTGTCGTCCTCCATCTCGATAAGTTCGAGCAGGTCGCCTGCGTCAGCGAGACCGCTGTCCAGGTTCTCGATGGTATTCACGACCAGTTCGAGGGCGGCTCGCTCGCGGCCGAGCTCCTGCGCCCGTTCGGGCTTGTCCCAGACGCTGGGCTCGCTCAGCTCCAGTTCGACTTCCGTCAGGCGGTCTTTCTTCGTGGCGTAGTCAAAGATACCCCCTGAGATCGGCGGTACGGGACCGCAGATCAGTCAGCTGGTTCTGGAGAGGGTTGGTTTCCATGCGGGAGGTGCTGGCCGATTCCGGGAGAAGGCCGCGAGTTTAACCGAGGGTCGGCCAAATTGCTGCCGCGGACCCCGTTGCTCAGTCCGCCCGTTCGATCTGGACTACCAGCAACTGCAGCGAACTCCTGCCACGGTACTCGTTCACGTCGAGCCTGTAGGCCAGACGCGCGCGCTGCACGGTCGTATCGGGCCAGAGCCCGGTGTCGGCGTTGAAGGCGATGCCCTCCAGACGCAGTGCAGGATCACTCTCCGGGGAAACGGCGAGACGCAGGTGCTTCTCGCCGACGATGCGCTGCTCCAGCAGGCGGAAAACGCCGTCGAACAGCGGCTCCGGGAAGTGCTGCCCCCAGGGCGCGGCCTCGCGCAGCAGCTGCGCGTTGGGGAGTGTGAACTCGGCGGGAGGCAGTTCTCCGTCGGTCTCCAGCACGCCCTGCAGGGCCGCGGGATCGAGCACGCGCCGCACTTCCTCGTCGAAGGCCTCGGCAAAGCGCGGATACTTCGCCTCGGCAAGCGTCAGGCCCGCCGCCATGGCATGGCCCCCGAAGCGACCGATGAGCTCCGGCTCGCGCGCATGGATCGAGGCGAGCACATCGCGCATGTGCAGGCCGCGAATGGAGCGCGCCGAGCCCTTCAACTCCCCCTCCGCGGACGGCGCGAAAGCGATCACGGGGCGATGCAGGCGCTCCTTCAGGCGCGAAGCCACAAGCCCGACCACACCCTGATGCCACTCGGGCCGGTAGAGGCAGAAGCCCCAGCGCGCGTCGGTGTCGGGGATCTCGCGGTCGAGCAATTCCACTGCATCGCGCTGCATGCCGTCCTCGATCTGACGGCGCTGGCGGTTGAGCGTGTCGAGTTCCGCGGCCATCGCCCGTGCCTTGAGCGGGTCATCCTCCATCAGGCACCGGATGCCGAGCGCCATGTCGACCAGCCTGCCGGCCGCGTTCAGCCGCGGCCCGGCATAGAAACCGAGATCGGCGCTGGTGACGCGTGCCGGCTCGCGGCCTGCGGCCTGCAACAAGGCCCGCACGCCGGGACGCCCGCGACCCTTGCGCAGTTGCAGCAGGCCCTGATGCACGAGGATGCGATTGTTCGCATCCAGCGGAACCACATCGGCAACCGTGCCCAGCGCGACCAGGTCGAGCAGTTCAGCAAGCCGCGGCTCCGCAAGGCCGCGCGCACTGAACCAGCCCCGCTGGCGCAACTCCGCACGCAGACCGCAGAGCAGATAGAACACAACGCCCACGCCAGCGAGATACTTGCTGGGAAAGGCGCAGCCTGGCTGATTGGGATTGAGGATGGCGCACGCCGCCGGGATCAGGTCCCCGGGAAGGTGGTGATCCGTGACCAGCACGTCCATGTCGAGGCGCCTCGCCTCGTCCACGCCCTCGACGCTGCTGATGCCGTTGTCGACGGTGATGAGCAACGTGGGTCGCGGCTCGCGGGTGGCAGCGACGCGGACGATCTCGGGCGTGAGCCCGTAACCGAACTCGAAACGGTTGGGTACGAGGAAGTCAGCACCACCGAAGCCCAGCGCGCGCAGCCCGAGCAACAGCAGGGCCGTACTGGTGGCGCCGTCAGCATCGTAGTCACCGATGACCAGTACTGACTCGTCGGCGGCCATGGCATCGGCGAGTCGCGAGGTCGCTTCTACGAGACCGAGAAGGCTCACGGGCGGGATCAGATCGCCGCTCTGGAGTTTCAGGCCTTCCGATGGATCCACGCCGCGTGCGGCGAGGAGCCTGGGCAGGAGGTCAAGAGAGGCCGCTGCAAGTGGCTGGGCCCGGCGCTGCAGTCGCTCAAGCGCCACCTATGCCCTCACCCGCTCGCGCACGAAAGCCCCCAGGAGCGCGAGATCGCGCGGCAGGCGGGCGCAACGCTCGGGCCGCTGCATGAGGTCTGACATGTAGTGCGGGAGTTGCGGCTCGACCGCCAGACCAGCGCGCCGGATGGCATCGGGAAACTTGGCCGGATGCGCGGTGCCGAGCGTCACCAGCGGGGTTGCGGCGTCGCGGCGGCAATCGCGAGCGGCACGCACGCCGATCGCGGTGTGCGGGTCGAGCAGATAGCCCGACTCGGCAAAGACCGTGGCAATGGTCTCGCAGGTACGGGCATCGTCGACGACCGCGCTGGAAAACTCGGCACGCGCCCGCTCGAGCACGGAGGCCGGCACCTGCACCGAGCCATTGCGGAAACGCGACATCAGCGCTGCCATCGCGGCGGCATCGCCGTCGTGGAAATCGAAAAGCGCACGCTCGAAGTTGCTGGAGACAACGATGTCCATGCTGGGGGCGAGCGTCTGCAGCAAGGCTCCGCGGGCATAGCCCTCGCCCTGCAGGAACCGGTGCAGGATGTCGTTTGCATTGGTGGCGATCACCAGTTGCGAGACGGGCAGCCCCATGCGCCGCGCGAGGTAACCCGCGTAGATGTCCCCGAAATTTCCCGTGGGCACCGAGAATCCGACCGCGCGCCGCGGCGCACCCAGGGCAAGGGCTGCAGCAACGTAGTAGACGATCTGGGCCATGATCCGGGCCCAGTTGATGGAATTGACTGCCACCAGCCGCAGGCCCGCAGGCAGGAACGACTGGTCCGCGAAACTCGCCTTCACCAGCTCCTGGCAATCGTCGAAGTCACCGTCGAGCGCGATGTTGTGGATGTTCGGCCCGATCACCGTGGTCATCTGCCGTCTCTGCACCTCGGAGACGCGGCCGTGCGGATGCATGATGAAGATGTCGACACGCGAGGAGCGACGGCAGCCTTCGATGGCGGCCGAACCCGTGTCGCCAGAAGTGGCGCCGAGAATCACGGCACGCTCGCCGCGACGCTCCAGCGACAGTTCGAGCAGCCGCCCGAGCAACTGCAGCGCGAAATCCTTGAAAGCCAGCGTGGGCCCGTGGAAGAGTTCCAGCACCCATTCGTTCGGCCCGAGCTGCAGCAGTGGTGCAACCGCCGGGTGGCGGAAATCACGGTAGGTGTCGGCGCAGACCGCGCGGAGTTCATCCGGCTCGAGGAAACCCTTCACGAAAGGCTGCATGACTTCGGCGGCGAGATCCGCATAGCCGAGCCCGGCCCAACGCTCCAGGGTGGCCGCATCGAAGCGGGGCAACTCGCGCGGAAGGTACAGGCCGCCGTCAGGCGCGAGGCCGGTCAGCAGGACGTCTTCGAAACCGAGCGCAGGCGAGCCGCCGCGGGTGCTGATGTATTCCACGCGGATAAGCCCTCAGCCGTCGAGTTTTTCCATGCGGATCCGGCGCACCGGTCCGCGGGTTGCGTCCTGCGCCTCGATGGCGCGGATGGCGTCGATCATGCGCCGCTCTTCCGTGACGCTGGTGAGCAGGATCATGGTGGCGGTGTCCTGGTCTTCCGGAGCTTCCTTCTGGATAAGGGCCTCGATGCTGATGCCCGCATCGCTCAGGATCTGGGCGATGCGCCAGAGTACGCCGGGCTGGTCGAGCACCGTGACGCGGAGGTAGTAACTGGTGCGCACCGACTCGATGGGCAGAACGGGCTCGGAGGAGAGACGGTCTGCCTGGAAGGCAAGGTGTGGCACGCGGTGCTCGGGATCGGCGGTGAGCGTGCGTGCGACGTCAACGATATCTGCCACCACGGCGGAGGCCGTGGGCTCGGAACCTGCGCCCGGCCCGTAGTACAGCGTGGGCCCCACGGCATCGCCGCGCACGAGAATGGCGTTCATCACGCCGTTCACGTTGGCGATGAGGCGATCATCGGGGATCAGGGTGGGATGCACGCGCAACTCGATGCCCGTCGGGGTGCGACGGCAGATGCCGAGGTGTTTGATGCGGTAGCCGAGCTCCTCGGCGTAGGCGATGTCCTCGCTGGAGAGCCCGGAGATGCCTTCGCAATAAATGCGGTCGAACTGCAGCGGGATGCCGAAAGCCAGCGAGGCGAGGATCGCGAGCTTGTGCGCGGCATCGATGCCTTCGACGTCGAAGGTGGGATCGGCTTCGGCATAGCCGAGCGCCTGCGCCTCGGCAAGGGCCGCGGCAAAACTGCGACCGCGCTCGCGCATCTCGGAGAGGATGTAGTTGCCCGTACCGTTGATGATGCCGGCAACCCATTCGATGTGGTTTGCGGCCAGGCCTTCGCGAATGGCCTTGATGATAGGGATACCGCCACCGACCGCGGCTTCGAACGCCACCGAGACCCCGCGAGCGCTCGCCGCCGCGAAAATCTCGTTGCCGTGCTGCGCTATCAGGGCCTTGTTGGCTGTGATGACGTGCTTGCCTGCCGCGATGGCCTCGAGCACCAGGCTTCTGGCGGTGTCGCAGCCGCCGATCAGCTCGACCACGATGTCGACATCGGGATCGCGCACCACCTCGAACAAATCACGGCTGACACGCGTGTCACCGGTGCTGCAACGCGGGTTGTCCCGGCGCGCACCGATGTGCGTGACGATGACGTCGCGCCCCACGCGGGCCGCGATGTCGGCGCGGTTGCGCTCCAGCACGCGGAACGTGCCGGAACCGACCGTACCGAAACCACAGATACCCACCCTTATCGGATCCAAGGCAGCTCCCCCGGGAGTCATGTGAGGCGCGCGATTTTCATTTGACACCGAGCAGGCGCGCAAGCTCGGCCGCGGGCTGGTAACCGGGTATCAGAGTGCCGTCTTCCAGCATCAGCGCCGGCGTGCCCGTGACGCCGAGTTGCTCGCCGAGCGCGTACTGCGCGGCGACAGGATTTCCGTCGCAGACGTTGTCGGGAATGTTCTCTCCGTTTTTCATGCGCGTGAGGGTCGCGCCCCGGTCGGCAGAGCACCAGGCGGTCGCGATCTTGCGAAACGAGGCGGAGCCGAGCCCGGCGCGCGGGAAGGCGAGGTAATGCACCGCTATGCCCATAGCGTTCAGCTGCGGGACTTCCTGATGGAATTTGCGGCAGAAACCGCAATCGACATCAGTGAAGACGGTGATGGTGGCCTTGGGGTTCGGTGGCGCAAAAACGATCATGTCGGCGGGATTCAGGCTCGCAATCGCCTGCCGGCGATCGGCATCGCGCTTCTGCTCGGCAAGGTTTACGAAACCTCCGGGACCAATGGCAAAGAGATCACCGGCAACAAAAAAGGCTCCGTCCGAGCTCACATACAGGGTTGGGCCGCCCTTGACGTTTACCTCATAGAAGCCGGGCATGGAGCTCTGGTGCGGCATCGAATACTCGAGATCCGCCCGTGCGGCCTTCAGTTTCGCGAGCAGCGCGACGGCGGCGGGGTCGTCGGCGGCAGCAACAGGCAGCGCTGCGGAGCAGCAGATCGATAGGAGCATCAAACGGCAGAGCAGCATTGCGGGTGTTTTCATGGCGTCTGTCTCTCTGGGTGGCGCGCAGCGCTGCGGCGATCGGGCGGATTATGCCTGTGCTTTGTGTCATCCGCGCGGATGGTGTGCGGCGTGGAGTTGTTTGAGGCGCTCACGCGCCACATGCGTGTAGATCTGGGTCGTGGAGAGATCACTGTGCCCCAGGAGCATCTGCACCACTCGCAAATCGGCCCCGTGATTCAGCAGGTGCGTCGCGAAGGCGTGCCGCAAGGTGTGGGGCGAGAGCGGTTTGTGGATACCCGCCTCGAGCGCATGGTGCTTGAGGCGATACCAGAAAGCCTGCCGTGTGAGCCCCGCCCCGTCGCGCCCGGGAAACAACGCTGCGCTGGCGCCGTCTGCCACGAGTTGCGGCCTGGCTTCACGCAGATAACGGCCCAGCCAGGTCATGGCCTCGTCCCCCATGGGGACCAGACGCTCACGTGAACCTTTGCCCATGACCCTGACCACGCCCTGGCCGAGGTTGATCGCGGCGATCTCGAGGTTCACGAGTTCGCTGACGCGGAGGCCGCAGGCGTAGAGGAGTTCGAGCATCGCCCTGTCGCGCAATCCCAGCGCAGTTGCGACGTCCGGCGCCTGCAGCAGGGCGTCAACGTCTTCCTCGGCCAGGCTTTTGGGCAGCGGGCGACCGAGTCGGGGGCTTTCGACCGTCAGGGTGGGATCGACGCTGATGCGACCAATCCGCAACTGGTAGCGGTAAAAGCTGCGCAGGCAGGAAAGAAGACGTGCCGCGCTTCGGCCGGAGCGGCCGGCTCGCAGACCATCAGCGAGGAAATCCAGAAGGCCCGGACGGTCGCAGGCCAGGGGATCAAGGCCTCTGCCGGCGCACCAGCGGGCGAAGGATTCGAGATCGCTGCGGTAGGCGGCGAGTGTGTTGGAGCTCAGGCCTTTCTCGAGCCAGGCGGCGTCGAGGAAAGACTCTATCTCTGCGCCTGCGGGGAGCACGGGCTTCATGGAAAAAGAAAAAGGTGGCTCGTGGCCACCCTTTTCTTCCACTCGGGAAGCGCTGTCAGTCAGCGGACTGCTTGGTCAGCTTTTCCTTGATGCGTGCTGCCTTGCCGCTCAGTTCACGGAGGTAGTACAGCTTGGCCTGACGGACATCGCCGCGACGCTTCACCTGAATGCTCGCAACGGTGGTGCTGTAGGTCTGGAACGTGCGCTCCACGCCCACACCGTGAGAGATCTTGCGCACCGTGAACGCGGAGTTCAGCCCGCGGTTGCGCTTGGCGATGACCACGCCCTCGAAGGCCTGGAGACGCTCGCGCTCACCTTCGACCACGCGCACATCGACGACAATCGTGTCGCCCGGCGCGAAATCGGGCACGTTCTTTCCCATCTGCTCGGTTTCGAGCTGGGCAATGATACCGTTCTGCATGAGCCTTCCTCCTCGTTCCGCCCCGGAGGCCTGCATGCCGCCGGTGGCGTTGATCATTGTGAGGGCAACCGCGCCGCTCACCCCATAGTCAATCTGCGCCTGACACCAAGTCCGGACGCCGTTCCTGCGTTCGCAGCCGCGACTGCTCCAGACGCCAGCGGCGGATCCGCTCGTGGTCTCCCGACAGCAGGACTTCCGGCACTGCACGACCCTCGAACACCTCGGGGCGCGTGTAGTGCGGACAGTCCAACAGGCCCTCGGAAAAGGAGTCCTGCGCTGCCGATTCGCCATGCCCAAGCGCACCGGGCAACAGGCGGATCACCGCATCCATCAACACCATGGCGGGCAATTCACCGCCACTCAACACGTAATCCCCGATCGAGAGCTCTTCATCGACAACGGACTCTATTACCCGTTCATCGACGCCCTCGTAACGCCCTGCCACCAGCACCAGTGGACCTCCAGCGGCGAGCGCCTCTGCGCGGGCCTGCGTCAGCCTCTCGCCCTGAGGCGAAAGGTAAACAACCCTCGCTCCGGGCCCGACAGAGGCCGATGCCTCGCGTATCGCTGCCACCAGCGGGGGTGCGGACATCACCATGCCCGGTCCACCACCATAAGGCCTGTCGTCCACCGAGCGGTGTCTGTCCTGCGCGAAGTCGCGCGGATTCCAGAACCCCACTTCAGCGAGGCCTTCCCTTATGGCCCGGCCTGTCACGCCGAAATCGATCAGCGCGTCGAACATCTCCGGGAAAATGGTCACCACCCCGAAACGCAACGCGCTCTCCTCTTGCCGGCTTCAGAACGAGGGGTCCCAATCGACCCTTATCTCGCCGGCAGAAAGGTCGACTCCAAGAATGACCTTGCCATCTACCCATGGGAGCATCCGCTCCCGGCCATCGACACTGCCCTCGCAGGGCTGTATCACCAAAACATCGTTCGCGCCGGTCTCCAGGAGGTGCGACACCTCGCCTAACAAGACTTCGGCGCCAGCCGAAACCGCCACAACCCGCAGCCCTTCGAGCTGGTACCAGTAGTACTCACCCGCGGGAAGCGAAGGCAGCAAGGCCTCCGGTACTGCGATATCTGCCTGAACAAAACGCCGGGCGATATCCCTGTCATCACAGCCGGCAATATGCGCCACCAAGCCCTTGCCCTGGCGCTGTCCGGCATCGACCTCGAAATCCTGCCAACCTGAGCCCGGCACGTTGAGAGACCAGACCGCATGCTCAAGCAACCGGTCGATGGGATCAGTGAATGACCAGATCTTCAACCATCCCTTCACACCGAACACACCGCTAACGCGGCCCAGAATGACTCTGTTCTCTTGTGCAGCCGGCTCGCGCACGGCAGCCACCGGACTGTTCAGGCCGCGACGGGCGCCTTGCGGCTATCGCTGACCAGCTTGGCCACGCGGTCCGACAGTTGCGCACCGTGACCAACCCAGTAGTCAATACGGGAGAGATCAAGACGCAGACGCTCTTCCTTGCCGGAGGCGATCGGGTTGAAGAACCCGACACGCTCGATGAAACGGCCGTCGCGCGCGCTGCGGCTGTCGGTCACGGTGACCTGGTAGAACGGACGCTTCTTCGCGCCAACACGGGAGAGTCTGATCGTCAGCATGCCTGGAAGTCCTGAGGTTCAACGGCCCGGCTTGTATCCGGGTACATCCCGGCGCAGTCCTGCCGGACCTGCAAAGGGGCCGTAGTGTAAGGGAAAGCCCAAGGAGCCGAAACCCTCGGGCTCATAGTGCTTGTGGAATTTTCACCGCCTCGGCGGCAAGCCTGCGCCAGGGGGCATCATCCCCCCGAGGCCGCGCATCATGTTCTGCATGGCGCCCTTGTTGCCCATCTTCTTCATCATTTTCTGCATCTGCTTGAACTGCTTCAGCAGTCGATTGAGATCCTGGATGGAGGTGCCAGATCCCTGGATGATCCTGCGCTTGCGCGACCCGTTAAGCATGTCGGGATCCTGCCGTTCGCGCGGCGTCATCGAATTGATGATGGCCTCCATGCGCACAAACATCTTGGTGTCGACGCGTGCTTGGGCTGCCTGCGCAAGCCCGCCCATGCCCGGCAGCTTGTCGAGCATCGCTGAAATGCCACCCATGCTCCGCATCTGCTGCAACTGGTCCCGAAAATCCTCGAGATCGAAGCCCTTGCCGCCCTTGCGGATTTTCTTGGCCAGTTTCTCGGCTTTGTCGCGATCGAGTTTGCGCTCGGCTTCCTCTATGAGCGACAGGATGTCGCCCATCCCGAGGATCCGGGATGCAACGCGGTCGGGATGGAAAGGCTCGAGGGCGTCGGTTTTCTCACCGACGCCGAGAAACTTGATGGGCTTGCCCGTAACCGCGCGAACCGAAAGCGCCGCACCACCACGGGAGTCGGCGTCTGCCTTGGACAGGATGACACCAGTGAGCGGAATCGCATCATTGAACGCCCTAGCGGTCTGTGCTGCGTCCTGGCCGCTCATGGCATCCACAACGAAGAGCGTTTCGACGGGCTTGAGGAACGCGTGCAGCTCACGAATCTCGGCCATCATCTCCTGATCGATGGCGAGCCGACCCGCGGTATCCACGAT
Organism: uncultured Gammaproteobacteria bacterium; assembly: GCA_903928015.1. Taxonomy (GTDB): domain Bacteria; phylum Pseudomonadota; class Gammaproteobacteria; order Pseudomonadales; family UBA5518; genus UBA5518. The sequence continues at coordinate 91,281 of CAIYPF010000116.1, forward strand.
CAGGACATCGGCAAATCTGACCCGCGCCGTCTGCAATGCCTCGCGGACGATATCGATGGGGCGCTGGGACTCATTGCTGGGGAGGAATCCCACACCGATGGATTCGGCGAGCGTCTCGAGCTGGCGGATGGCAGCCGGGCGGTAGACGTCGGCACTGACCAGCAAGGCTTTGCGTCACTTGTCTTTCAGCATCCGCGCGAGTTTGGCGGCACTGGTGGTCTTGCCGCTGCCTTGCAAACCGGCCATCAGGATGACGGCCGGAGCCTGCGCTGCGAGATCAAGGCCTTCGTTCGCTTCCCCCATGGCAGAGACGAGTTGTTCGTGGACGATCTTCAGGAATGCCTGCCCGGGGCTCAGGCTCTTCATCACTTCCTGACCGATTGCGCGAGCACGCACCTGGTCGATGAAATCCTTCACTACCGGCAAGGCAACATCGGCCTCAAGGAGGGCCTGGCGCACCTCGCGCAGCGTCTCCTGGATGTTGTCGTCGCTCAGCGTGGCCTTGCCGGCGACGCGGCGCAGGGTCTCTGAGAGCCGTTCAGTCAGCTGATCGAACATTCGGGGATTCCATGCTGGGTCCGGTCCCGGCGGGTGTTCCGGGATTCTCTCGGCGAGTATACCCGTGACCGACAAGAGCCGGCATCAGCGCACCAGGCACAACGTGACGGCTGCGATCGGTCACGGCTAGAATGGGGCACCGGCCGTCACGCGCCGCTCGCGGCAATCTACCTCACATGATGAGCCTCTTTCCGGGCCTCGCCGCCTGCCTCTTCTACCTCGCCAGCCTCGCGACGCAACTGCTAGGGCTGCAAGAGGGCGCCTCACGCAGCCGTGCTTTGCGCCTCTCGATGGGGCTTGCAGTGCCAGCCTTGCTTTTGCACCTGCTCAGTATCGTGCCGCATGTCTTCACTGCATCAGGGCTCGACTTCGGACTGTTCAACGCTGCATCGCTTTTCCTGTGGACCATCGCGCTGGTGGCGTGGGCTGCGAGCTTCCGCATGCCGATGGCAAACCTTCTGCTGGTGCTTTACCCCATCACCATGGTGGCGTTGCTGACCTCACTGTTTTTCAGCACACCGGGCACACAGAGAACGTCCTTCGGGTGGGGGCTTGCAACGCATATCCTGCTTTCCATCCTCGCCTACAGCATCCTCAGCATCGCTGCGTTGCAGGCGGCAGCCCTCGGGCTACTGATCAACCGCCTGAAGCATCGTCGGCTCGGCGGCGTAGTCGATCACATGCCCTCACTCGCCACGATGGAGAGCCTGCTGTTCCGCCTGATCTGGACCGGAGAGATTCTGCTAGGGCTTGCCATCACCACGGGCGCGGTGTTCCTGGAGGACATCTTCGCCCAGCATCTGGCGCATAAAACGATCCTGTCGATCCTTGCATGGCTTCTGTTTGCAACGCTGTTGTGGGGGCGTCACCGCCTTGGCTGGCGTGGCACCACAGCGATCAAATGGACGCTATCGGGCTTTGGACTGCTGATCCTTGCGTACTTCGGGAGCAAGTTCGTACTCCAGCTGGTCCTGCATCGCGCCTATTGATGGGGGCCGTTCTTGCCACGGGCTGCCAATACCGGCAACATCAAAACCTCCCCTCAAGGCCTCCTCACGCTTGAACGATCCCGCGCTGGAGTTGCTGGTCGGCATCCTTGTCGCCTGCCTTTTCGTGTCGGCCTTTTTCTCGGGTGCCGAGACGGGGCTCATGTCGCTAAACCGGTATCGGCTGAAGCACCTTCGCAAGCGGAACAGGGGCGCGCGCCTTGCTCTGAAACTCCTCGACCGACCTGATCGGCTTCTGGGCTTGCTGCTGATCGGCAACAACGCGGTGAACATCCTCGCCTCGGCACTGGGCACGGTCATAGCCATCCGGCTCTTCGGCGATGCGGGCATAGCCATTGCCACAGCCGTACTTACAGTGCTCATCCTGGTGTTTTCGGAGATCACGCCAAAGACTCTGGGTGCGCTGCACCCGGAGCGCATCGCGTTCCCGGCGGCCTATGTGCTTAACGCCTTGATGAGGGTGCTTGGCCCCGCCGTCTGGCTGATGAGTTCGATCTCGAACGGCCTGCTCAGGTTGGTCGGGGTCGACACCCAACGACGGCCGGAGGATGCGCTCAGCTCGGAGGAACTCCGCACCATCGTGAACGAATCCGGACCCATGATCCCGCCTCGCCACAAGCGGATGCTGCTCAACATCCTGGACCTTGAGCAGGTGACGGTGGACGACATCATGGTTCCGCGACAGGAAGTCTATGGCCTCGACCTTGACGACGATGACAGTGTGCTGTTGTCACGGCTCCAAGGATCGCCCTACTCGCGTGTGGCTGTTTACCGGGAGGACATTTCCAACATATCTGGTGTTCTGCACTTGAGAACACTGGGCCAGTTCCTCCACCCGGATGGAGGGATCGACCGCGAAGCCATTCAGCGCGCCGCAGACGAGCCCTACTATGTTCCCGAAGGGACCGCTCTTAACCTGCAGCTATTGAACTTCCAGAAATTGCGACGGCGCTTCGGCATCGTGGTCGATGAGTACGGAAGCGTGCTGGGGCTCGTCACGCTGGAAGATATCCTTGGGGAAATCGTCGGGGAGTTCACATCGGGGCTGGACAACGAAAGCTCGGAGATAGCCACAGAAGCTGACGGCAGTTACCTGATCGATGCGGGAGCTTCGATCCGCGACATCAACCGCACCCTGCAGTGGGAACTGCCCATCGATGGCCCGCGTACCCTCAACGGTCTGATGCTGGAGCATCTGCAGACAATTCCCGAGGCGAATGTCGGTCTGCGCGTCGGAAACTACGAACTGGAGATCGTTCAACTCAGAGGGCGCATGATTTCACGGGCTCGCGCGCGCCAACACACAGAGCCTGACTGAAGCGCAACGCTCAGTGCCGAGGGGAACCCCACGCATCGCGGTAGCGCTCCTCGGAACGACGTACCACTTCCCTTCGGCCATCTTCGTTCAGGCTGGTCCACGCCGTGATCTCGGCGGCGCTTCGATAACAGCCGACACAAATATCCTGCTCGTCGAGAGCACAGATATTGACGCACGGTGATTTGACGGCAGACATCTCAGACCTCTACCACTGGCCGCAGGCCGACGCGGAAGCGTCGTGCGTTATCGACATAACTCACTGCGTTCGCCTCAAGTTGGCGACGACGCTCAGGCTCCAGAACACGCAGCACCTTGCCGGGAGAACCCATAACCACTGCGCCATCGGGCACCTGCATTCCCTCGGTCACAAGGGCGTTGGCGGCAATCAGGCAACCGGCTCCGATCACGGCACCGTTCAACACCACCGCATTGATGCCGACAAGGCTGCCGTCCCCGACTGTGCAACCATGAAGCATCGCCAAATGGCCCACTGTCACGCGCGAGCCTATCAGGAGCGGAAAACCCGGGTCAGCATGCAGAACCGCCCCGTCCTGCACGTTCGTCTCCGCGCCGATCACGATGTGCTCTTTGTCTGCGCGGATGGTCACGGAGAACCAGACGCTCGCATCCTCACCAAACGTGACATTGCCAATGACTGCGGCGTTGGGAGCGATAAAACAGCCGGGCGCCACAACCGGCGCGTGGCCGTCCAGGGAATAGAGCATTCCGCCTCCTGTAGGGTTTTCAGTCTGTGTCGCTGGCAGGCACATCATGCACCTGAGCGGATTGGTAGCGGGCAAGAAAGCCGTCCCGGAATGCATCGAAACGGTGATCCCGGACCGCTTCACGGATGCCACGCATCAGCCCCTGATAGAAATGGAGATTGTGTATGGTCGCGAGTTGGGCCCCCAGCATCTCGTTGCAACGGTCGAGATGATGGAGATAAGCACGACTGAAATTACGGCATGTGTAGCAATCGCAATCCGCATCGACGGGGAGTTCGCTATCCCTATGACGCGCATTGCGCAGCTTGAGTACGCCATCGGAGGTAAAAAGATAAGCGTTGCGTGCGTTACGGGTGGGCATCACGCAGTCGAACATGTCGATACCTTTGGCGACTGCAGCGAGAATGTCGACGGGCGTCCCCACACCCATGAGGTATCGCGGCCTGTCCGACGGAAGTTGGTGGCCAATGTGGTCAAGCACGGCAAGCATCTCTTCCTTGCTTTCGCCGACTGACAGACCGCCCAACGCATAACCGTCAAAGCCAATGTCGAGGAGGCCTGCGAGGGACTCTGAACGAAGCGCCGGATACATCCCACCCTGGACGATTCCGAAGAGCGCAGCAGGGTTACCCTCGTGTGCCGCCTTGCTGCGACGCGCCCACCGCAGACTGAGCTCCATGGAAGAGCGGGCCTCGTTTTCGGTGGCCGGGTAGGGCGTGCACTCATCGAAAACCATCACCACATCTGCACCCAACTCGCGCTGAACTCGCATTGATGTCTCCGCGTCGAGGAACACCGCGCTTCCGTCTACCGGCGACCTGAATCGGACCCCCTCCTCTGATATCTTCCTCAAATCGCCCAAGCTAAAAACTTGAAACCCACCAGAATCGGTAAGTATCGGGCGGTCCCAAGCCATGAATCGGTGGAGGTCGCCCAGTCGCTGGATGACACCGGTGCCGGGCCTGAGCATCAGATGGAAGGTGTTCCCGAGAACGATCTGAGCACCGGTGGCCTCGATATCACGCGGCAGCATGCCCTTCACAGTCCCGTAAGTCCCTACAGGCATGAAGGCCGGCGTATCTACTATTCCGCGAGGGAAAATCATGCGGCCCAAGCGGGCGCCGCCATCTCTCCCGAGCAGATCGAACTCCATGAAGCAACCGCTCATATACCACCAGCGCAGTTGCGCTTGATCAGAGGAACCGCGTCGGCAGCGATCAGCATGGCGTCTCCGTAGCTGAAAAACCGGTAGCCCTCGCGCACGGCGAGGCGGTACGCCTCCAGCATGTAGTCTGTGCCTGCGAAGGCGCACACGAGCATCAAGAGCGTCGATTCCGGAAGATGGAAATTGGTGATGAGGGCATCGACGCACCGGAACGTATAACCAGGGTAAATGAAGATATCGGTCTCTCCTGAAAAAGGCCGGACCTCTGAAGAAGTACTCGCAGACTCCAGAGCACGCAGCGTAGTGGTTCCCACCGCGACCACCCGACGCCCTTCTCTGTGGGCGCACATCACTCTCTCAGAGGTCTCGACATCGACCTCCGCGTACTCTGAATGCATGCGGTGCGATTCAACATCCTCGCAACGCAACGGCTGGAACGTCCCGGCACCGACGTGCAGTGTAACGTGAGCGGTCTGAACGCCACCGGCGCGAAGCTCATCGAGTAAGGCCAAATCGAAATGCAGTCCAGCCGTGGGCGCGGCAACCGCACCGACCCGCGCCGCATAGACGGTCTGGTAGCGATCACGGTCTGCGACGTCGTCAGGTCGATCGACATACGGCGGCAAAGGCATATGCCCGATTCGATCCATCACATTGATCGGAGTTTGGCCAGACGGGAACTCAAGCTCGAAAAACCCGTGCCGCCGCCCCTTGACCCTCACTCGGACAAACTCCCGCCCATCTCCATCCAAAAGTGATAATTCCGAGCCCTCTCGCGCAGGCTTGCTCGAACGGAGCTGCGCCAGGACAGTTGCTCCGTCAAGCACCCTTTCTACCAAGACCTCGACTCCACCTCCCGTGCCCGCCTTGCAGGCGAACATGCGCGCCGGCAGGACTTTGGTGTCGTTAAGGACTAGAAGATCACCGGGACGGAGGCTACTCCGGATACTCGCAAACAACTTGTGGACGGGCTCTTTGTCGGCGCCGGTGAGGTCAAGCAACCGGCTACCGGTACGAACCTCTGCCGGATGGCGTGCAATCAACGCGTCCGGGAGTTCAAAGCAGAAATCACTGACTTTCATGCAGGGGATGGACATACCTAAGAAGGCCGCCGATCCTAAAGGCGGTTATCAGCGCTGGCAATCACGCTTGTCGATGAGAGCACGGCCGCTATAATGCGCATCCCTCGCCAAGAGGGTGTCTGCTGACTCGCGGGTGTGGCGGAACTGGTAGACGCGCTGGACTCAAAATCCAGTTCTGGAGACAGAGTGTCGGTTCGATTCCGACCACCCGCACCAAAGAATCCAAAAAAAACGCCCCGGGCTTGCGCTCGGGGCGTTCAATGAGGGCATAGGGTTGGCGAGACCCGGCAAGGACCGCCTCCCCGAACCCTCGACGAGGCCGAGGCCGCACACGTTCCCCAATCCCTAGGAAAGCCGCGGGCGACCCCGACCATCAAGGACATGATCCCGCATCTGTTCGAGAAATTCAGGGGGCTTTGGCCGGGGGCGACGATGTTCTCAGCCGGTTTTTGACCCATTCGGGTCGGAAAATCAAAAAAACTTCGCCGAGCTTGGCCCACCAGAGGGTACACATGCGTGGCTAACTCATGCTCTGGCTCCCAAGGGATGCCCATCTGAGTCTAAAGCTCAGGGATTAGTGCATATGCCACGAAATCCGAACAGAAGATTGATTGACTTAAAAAGAGGATGTGCAAGAATTCGCGAGGTTTCGACCCGTCCGCATGACTGATCTGAGGAGACAAAGATGCGCACCATGACCAAAAACGCCGCCCTTCTTTCTGCAGCTCTTGCCGTAGCTCTGCTGAGCGGCTGCAACAGCAACGCCCGTCTCGACGCTCTCGACGCTCGCGTCGGCACTGTCGAGAAGACCGCAAACGACGCGCTGGCTGCTGCCAACCGCGCTCAGTCGACCGCTGACTCGGCTGCTTCCGCTGCTGCCGAAGCTCAGAAAGCTGCCAACGACGCCGTTGAGGCCGTTAGCCGCATGGCTGAGAAGTGCTGCCGTAAGTGATGCGCAGGGCCGGCTCGCCGGCCCTAAGCTGCTCAACTGAACCACCGCCCCCTAACGGGATGCGGTGGTTTTTTTGTTGGGTTGTTTGTACTACCGTCTTAGAAGATATATCTGCCGTCAAACATTCCGGAGCGCCCGAGGTCTCAGCGGTGTGCAACTTGCTCATCAGATACTTTTGAAGGCAAACCCGAGCGCTTTACCGCTGCGGCCTTGGCCTGTACCCAATCAATCGGAACAGGTGTGCTGGAGATCCTGTTCGCAATATGAATCGCATCTGCAACAACGGCCTCCGAGACATGAACAGCACGCTGCTCTTCCAAGGCATCGTGGACCTCTACGTACATTGCCCCCCCCTTCCAGCCCACCTTGACAGGCGTATTGACGATCCTGACGGTGGTGCCCACAGGAACCATGGCTGCCAGCTCCGTTACGTTGTTGTTATACATGCGCATGCAGCCGTGGCTCACTCGCATACCAACTCCTAACTCCTTGTTGCTGCCATGTATAAGGTAACCGGGCGCCGCGAGCCGCAGCGCCCATGGCCCCAGCGGATTATCCGGTCCTGGCGGAACTGAAGCAGGAAGCGGATCACCCATGGCAGCATGCTCTGCCCGGATAGAGGGCGGGGGCGTCCAGACGGGGTCCTTCACTATCTTGGTAACTGTGGTGCTGACCAAGGGCGTCTGCCAGCCCTCCCTGCCAATCCCTATGGGGAAGGTGACGACGGTCTTCCCGTCTGGCGGGTAGTAAAACATGCGCATTTCGGCAAGGTTGATGACGATCCCTTTGCGCTCGCCCGGAGGGAGGATGTACTCAGTGGGAATCAGCACTTCCCTGCCTGCGCCGGGCACCCAAGGATTGATCCCAGGATTGGCAGAGAGCAGTTCCCTGAAACCTACCCCATAGAGCTCCGCGTAGCGATTCAACGTGTCTTCGTATCGCTGAATCTTGACGGTGTAAGTCTCGCCGACGACATCATCGCCAGGCGCAGGGAGATCCAAGGTGAGCGCCTTGGCCATAACCGGGCAGGACAGAAGAATAAGAAGAACGATGAGTGAAGGAAGCGGTCGCATGGACAGGCGTCACGGTATGTCAGGGGTGTCCTGCAATACTAGCAAAGGGGCGGTGCGGATTGCGCCACCCCCCATTGATACCGACAAAATTACGGCCGTAAGGCGTTGTGCCGGAAGTACCCGCCAATCAGTGATCAACGCCCAATATAACGCCACTTGTCGGCACTCCAGTGCCAGCTGTCACGAGAGCGTGCTCCACCCCCGAAACTTGGTTTACAGCGGAACCACGCACTTGCCTCGCGCCCTCAGCAACACCATTCAGGCCGTGGATATAGGCCTCGCCAATCTGCCCGCCGTGAGTGTTGACCGGAAGCTTGCCGCCGCGCGCGATATGGCCATCGCGAATGAAGTCCTTGGCCTCGCCGCGTCCACAGAAGCCGAACTCCTCGAGTTGGGGCAGCACGAACGGTGTGAAATGGTCGTAAAGGACAGCCGTCTGGATATCGGCTGGGCCTACTCCGGCCATTGAATAAAGCTGCCGAGCAACAAGCCCCATCTCTGGAATGCCCGTCATGTCCGGCTTGTAGAAACCGGTCATCATCTGGAAGTCGCCGGCCGCCCCCTGTGCCGCCCCCCGGATAACAACCGGCTTCTGGCGGAGATCACGGGCACGATCGATGGACGTGATGACCAAGGCGACCGCACCATCGCTTTCCTGGCAGCAATCGAGCAACCGCAGAGGTTCCGCTATCCAGCGGGAATTTCGATGGTCATCCAGAGTGATTGGCTTCTGGTAGAAGAACGCAGCCGGATTGGTTGCCGCGAAATCACGAGTCGAAACCGACACCCGACCAAAGTCGTCGGTGCTGGCGCCGTACGTGTGCAGATAGCGACGGGCGCACATTGCCACCCACGAGGCAGGGGTAGAAAGGCCGAATGGCATATACCAGCCGAAATGGACCGTCTCGAAGGAATTCGGGTCTTGGGTGATGAGGCCGCCCTGCCCGAAACGAAACCCCGAACGCTCGTTCATGGCACGGTAAACCACAACCGCTTTGCAAACGCCTGTGGCCACGGCCATCGCAGCGTGCAGCACAGGCCCACAAGCTGCCCCCCCGCCATAGTGGGTGCGCGAGAAGAACTTCAACTCTTTACCGCCCAAGAGTCGATAGAGTTCAATTTCTGGATTGTTGTCCATCGTGTAGGTCGCCATGCCATCGACCTCGTCGATGCCAAGCCCTGCGTCCGCGAGCGCCGCGCTGATAGCCTCTACGCCCAACTGGATTTCGCTGCGCCCCGAGTTCTTGGAGAACTCGGTGGCCCCGATGCCTGCGATCGCCGTACGACCACCCAAAAAACTGTTACCGCTCATGCGCCTCTCCTGTCGCTCAGGGCAGTGCCACGGTCACGGTACCCGTGACGTGGAAGCCAAGGCCATTCTTACCGGCTACTTCGATATCAACGAGGCCACCACCGCCCTCCTCGCGCAGGGCCGTGACGCGTCCGCGCAACTCCATGTGATCGCCCGGATAATTCGGTACGCCGAGCTTTATCTTCACGGACCGAAGGAATGACTCGGCCCCGGCCCAGTCAGTGATGTAGCGACCCACAAGACCGTTGGTGGTCAGGATATTCATGAAGATATCCGGCGAGCCCAAGGCCTGTGCACCTTCCTTGTCGTGGTGGACGTTCTGGTAGTCCCTGGTAGCGATGGCCGTTGAGACGATCAACCGAGTGGTGATGTCTATGCCGAGCGGGGGAATCTCGTCGCCGACCTTTATCTCCGCGAAACGCCTGGCCTTGATGTCAGTGCTGCTCATAGTCCGATCTCGATTGATTGCCCGGCCAGCGCGTGACCGAAGCCGGCGAGGATTCGCTCGCTACCCCCGAGGCACAGCCGGGCCTGCTGAGCCCACAGGTAGTAGCGGTGAATCGGATAATCAACGTCGGCACCCGTGCCGCCATGCAGGTGCTGGCAGGCATGGCTCACTCGATGTCCAGCCTCACTGGCCCACCACGCCGCGGACGCCACCGCGTTGCCTGCTGGCAGCCCTTGGTCCAGACGCCAGGCGGCCTGCCAGAGCGTGGAGCGCAGGGCTTCTATGTCGATGTAACAGTCCGCAGCGCGGTGCGAAACTGCCTGAAAGCCAGCGAGGGACTTTCCGAACTGCTTGCGCTCGACCGTGTGCTGCGCGGTGCGCCGCACGGCATCCGACAGGACGCCAAGTTGTATGAAACCGTAGGCCGTAGCGGCGCGGCCCGCGATCCACTCAAGGATGCAAGCACCATCACCGGAAGCGCCGATCATATCGGCAGCGCTAACCTGCACATCGTCGAGCAGGATGCGGTCGAAAGGTTCGTAATTCGTACCCCTCTCACGCTCCACGCGAAGCCCCCGTGCGCCACGCGCCACCAGAAACACGCTGACAGCGCCGCTACCGTCCCGTGCCGGCACAAGCAACGCGTCTGCATCACCGCCATAAGGCACGGCATCCAGCACGCCCCGCAACATGAACGCATCTCCCGATGCGTCCATCGAGGGAATGTCCCGCGGTTCATGTTCTACCGCTGAAAGCGGCAGCGGGCCCACGACAAGGGCTTCGCCTGACGCAACCTTTGGGAGCCAGGCATCGCGCTGCGAGGCCGATCCGAATCGAGCGAGAGGCAACGCACCCAGCGATGAGGCGACGAGAGGGAGCGCCGTAACATGACGCCCCTGTTCCTCAATAACGGCGCAGAGTCCTGCCAGTCCCAAACCACTGCCGCCCACTTCTTCGGGCAAGCCAACGCCAACAAGCCCCGATTCCGCGAGCAGCGACCAGACACCCTCGTGCCAGCGCATCTCGCCGCGGTCGAAGCGTTTCAGCGCTCCGTCATCCACCTTCTCGGAGAAAATCCTGGCAGCCAGCTCCTGGACCGCACGCACTTCTTCGGAAACAGAGAATTCCATGTCAGACCTCCTTTCGGATGCGGAAGAGAGGCAAGGTGTAGCCCTCTTCGACTTCACGGAAAACAACTTCCACCGGCATACCCACTTCAACATCGCCGGGCTTGCCATCGGCCAGTTGGGTCACCAGACGGGTGCCCTCCTCAAGCTCGACCAGCAAGACCGTGTTGGGATAGTCAAAGGGCGGGATCGGCGGGTGATGCATGACCACGAAGCTGTAAACGATGCCACGCCCCGAACTCTGGACCGTGTCCCACTCGAGCGATTGGCATGACGGGCACATGGGTCCGGGAGGGTGGCGCAATGTGCCGCAGGCCTTGCAGCGCTGGATCAGGAGTTTGCCCGCGCGTACGCCCTCCCAGAAGAACTTGGTGTCGTAGCTCTCGACGGCACGGAATCGCCCGATTCGGGCAGGCTTTCCCGGCGCGGCTGCGGCAGGCTCGGCTGGCCTGTCGTGCGCACGGTACTTGAACAGGCGGAAGCGCATGTCGCCCACCTTCTGCCCATCCTGATCCCAGTACTCCTCGAGTTCCGTGACGAAGTAGCCTACTCCGAGCGCCGTGGTTTTCTGCGGGGACACAGACTCGATCCGCGACGTGTGGTGTATGCGATCGCCGGGGCGCAGGTAGCGGCTGTAGGTCTGTTCGCAGTTCACGGCCACGACGGCCGGATAACCATGTTGCTCGAGGAACTGGAAAACCTCGAAGGGCTCGCGGGTATCGGAGCCGGTGGCCCACTCCGCGGTAGCGCCCCGCATGGTCCAGGCCTGCATCATCGTAGGTGGCGCGACAATGCCGCCGTGCACCGACGCTGCTGCGATCGCAGGATCTGTGTACACCGGGTTTGTGTCGCCCATGGCCTCGCACCAGTGGCGGATCATGGCCTGGTTGACCTCGTCCCAACTGTTGTAGGGACCGCAGGGCCGACCAAGGAACTGCTGAAGTTGCTCGTCGATATCACTCACGACAAACCGTCCTCCGGTGTCTGTGTCAGGTCTCGGCTTCGAGGACGTCGCGTCGCGGACGCCGCATCTCTGCCAGCTTGGCCGCATGACGCAGTCGCGCCGGCGGCGGATTCTCCAGGAACAGCGCCCGGTGGAACATCACCGTGACCCATTCCGCCATCTGCTCCTCGTCGAGTTCAAGTTCCCGCAAGGCGGGGACCCGGAGGATGTAGTACTCCGCAAGTACATGCTCGCCGATCCCGGCGAGGATCCGTGTGACCAAGCGCGCCTCGGCATCGCCGAACGCCGCCGAGGGAAAGAGCCGCGGCATCGCCCGCACGAGCAGCTCCAGCCGGCGGTAATAGCTGGCTCGCCAGATCTCACCGAACTCCGGCTCTTCATCACCGACCTGCACCATGCATCGCATGATGCCCGGATTGCGCGCGAAGCTCTGCACCACCAACCGGTTGTGCGCGAGGCTACGCCCGAACCAGTCTCCTTTGGCGACGCCACGCTCGATGGACTCGAGGTCCTCGAATCGGACCATGAAGTCGCGCAATACCTCGATCGTCGCGGTCTTGAGGTCAGGGAAGTAGTGATGGAACAGGCCCGTCGCTACACCCGCCTCCCGCGTCACGTCCGCAACGCGCATCTGACGAAATCCCACTCGCTCGAGAACGCGCGCCGTGGCCTCTTTCAAGCGCGCACGCGCTGCCTCCCCTCTGGGGCTGCGCCTGCCAGGTTCTGCCCCCCCGCCCGATGTCGGGCGGCGAGACTGCGAGGCAGGGGGGTTCTTTCGGGAGGCGATCACCATTCGCGCATTCTTATTGAATTTGAATCCAATTTCAATATGATGTGAGCCACGGATTCCGGAGCACGCAACATGCACGTCGATCACACAGATTCCCAGAAAGCACTTCGTCGCGAACTTCGCGCCTATTTCGCGGAACTCATGACCCCCGAAATCCGCGAGGCCACTCGCGGCAACGAAGGCGGAGCCATCTACAAGCAGGTCATCCGCCAGTTGGGCAAGGACGGCTGGCTCGCGCTCGGCTGGCCAAAGGAGTATGGCGGCCAGGGCCGCCCCAGCTCCGAGCAGCTCGTGTTCTTCGAGGAAGCACAACTCGCCGAGGTTCCCCTGCCCTTCGTCACGATCAGCACGGTCGCGCCCTGCCTGATCGCACTCGGCTCCGACGAGCACAAACGTTTTTTCCTCCCGAAAATCGCGGCCGGCGAACTTCACTTCGCGATCGGCTATACCGAGCCGGGCGCGGGCACTGACCTCGCATCGCTGAAGACCAGCGCCGTGCGCGACGGAGACGACTACGTCATCAACGGCAACAAGATCTGGACCAGCAGCGCCGAAGCCGCGGACTATGTCTGGCTCGCCGCACGCACAGATCAAGAGGTCAAACCACCCCACAAGGGCATCAGCATCTTCATGGTCGACGCCACGTCGCCTGGCTTCAGCTTCACGCCGATCCACACGGTTGGCGGCGTGCGCAGCAACGCGAGCTATTACGACAACGTCCGCGTTCCGGCCTCGATGATTGCCGGCGAACTCAACAACGGCTGGAAGCTCATCACTTCGCAGTTGAACCACGAGCGCGTCGGACTCGCTGCCATCGGCGTGCAGGGTTGGGGCTTGCTGGCCCGCACTCTCGTCTGGGCGCAAGAAACCGTGGTGGGTGGCAAGCGCGTGGTGGACCAACCCTGGGCGCAGTCGGCGCTTGCCGAGGTCTACACTCGGCTCGAAGCCATGCGCCTGATGAACTGGCGCATGGCCTGGCAACTCGACAGCGGCGAGCCAGACCCCGCCTTCGCTTCGGCCATGAAGGCCTACAGCACCGAGTGCCTCATCGCCGTGGACAAGCTGATGCTCGAGGTGACCGGCATGGCCGGTGGCTATCGGCGCGGCAGCCCCGGGGCAGCGCTGGCCGGAGATCTGGAAGAGCACTACCGCAAGTGCCAGATCAACACCTTCGGCGGTGGCGTAGCCGAGGTCATGCGCGATCTGGTTGCGCAGTTCGGGCTGGGGATGTCGGGCTACAGCCGCCGTTGATTCAGGCGCCAGCAGCGCGGGCAAAACGCTGCTGGACGGCAAGTCCGCCCAGGATCAGACACAGGCCGGGCAAGGTACTGGGAGCGATCGGTTCTCCCAGCACCACCGCGATCGGCAGCAGCGCCAGGAATGGCGTCGCGAAAACCACGTTGCTGACGCGGGCCGCGTTCTCCGAGAGCGCCAGCGCCCGTTGCCAGAACACGAAACTCAGCCCCATTTCGAACACCCCCGACCAGACCGCGCCCAACAGCCCGCGTCCGGTCGGGATATCGAAGTCCGACAGCAGGCCGCAGGCAATCACGCTCGCCGGCAGCGCATAGGAAAAACCCAGAAACAATCGCAGCAACGGGTCACCCGCAGAGCGGCTGTTGGCAATCCAGTAGAGCGCCCAGACAAGCGTGGAAACGAGCGCGATCCCGACACCATCCCAGCGGATCCCGCCCAATGACCCGCCCGAAGAGCCGAGAGAAATGACCACTACGCCCGCATAGGCGATAAGCGCAGACAGGGCTTCGGCCAAACCCACACGCTGGCCGAGCAAAGGCACCGCCAGCGCCGACAGTGCGATCGCCCAGGTGTAATTGACGGGTTGGGCGACTTGCGCAGGCAGGATGTCGTAGGCCTGGAACAGCAGCAGGTAATAGGCGACCGGGTTCATGAGCCCCAAGGCGCAGGCCCGCAGGTGAACACCGCGGGGCAATCGAAGCACCTCGGGCAATCGCCCGCTGGCAGCGAGCAAGGCCCCAAGCACCAGCACGGCCACCGCATTGCAGACGAGCAGCAACTGCGCGTAATGCAAATCCGCGAGTGCGAACTTGAAGGCCGTGGACACAGTCGCCCAGCAGCAGACCGTCAGCCATGCATAGGCGTAAGCCCGGCGCTGGCGCGCTGCCGCAGGATCCAGCGCGATCACGCCGGGCGACCGACCAATGCTCAGTAGGCGTTCCGCACCTCGATCAGCCGTGCGTAGAAGGGTTCGAGGTCTTCAGGCTTGCGGATGTAGGGGTGATGTTCGAATTCCATCACTGTGACACCCGCCTCGAGAAGCGCGGGAATCGCATCGATCGACTCCTCCAGACTGCAGTGGCCATTGGCATCCCAGTTCATGGGGACGTGCGCCCGCACCTGCAGCGTGGAAGGATCGCGGCCTGCCTGTTCAAAAGCCCTACGGATGACGCTCACGCCATCGCGGACGTAATCGGCACTGGTGGAAATCGGAATCCAGCCCACCCCCAACTCGGCAATGCGCTGTGCCTGACGCTCGGTGGGCTGCACGCCGTACCAGAGCGGAATGGCCTTGGCGGCCGGGAAGGGGGTGCTGTAGATACGCGAGAAGTTGACAGTCTTCGAGCTGAAGCTCGCCGGCGCCTCGCGCCAGAGAAGCTGCATGGCACGCACGCCGTCATCGAGCATGGTCCAGCGCTTGTCGAAGTCGAGCCCGGATGCGTCGTACTCCTCGCGCTGCCAGCCCGTCCCGATGCCGAGTTCGATGCGCCCCGGCGCGAGGCTGTCGAGGGTGGCAAGGGTTTTGGCAAGCAGCACCGCCGGGCGCAGCGGCGAGATCAATACACCGGTGGCAAGCCTGATCTGCCGGGTGCGGGCCGCAATGGCGGTGAGCATGGTGATCGGCTCGTACCAGGGCGCGATGGGCGGCAAAGGGAAAGGACCGTAGGGATAGCGGTCGGTGTTCTCGCCCATGACCACGTGGTCGGTGAAATTCACCTGGTCGATGCCCGCGGCATCGGCGAGTTCGGCCGCCGTGACATAGCCACGCGCATCTCCACCAAACACGTCATGCAGGCCGAACATGCCAAGCGCAATCTGGAACTTCGCCATATCCCGTTTACCCCTATGTTGTCTTGCAATGAATCGCCGTGAAGGCGCCGGAAAAATCAGTCCTCAGCAGGCGGACGGTGCCCACCGCACAGGATATCGGTGACCCGCTCGGTATCCATGTACTCCTTCAGACGCACCACAAGGCCGTCGCGGAATTCGAACAGGAAGTGATACTGGTTGGTATAGAGCTTGCCCGATACATGCTGCCCGCGGGACTCGGCTTCGACTGCAACGCGCTCGCCCTCTGCCGTCATGGCGAGGATGCTGAAGCTGATGCCCTGCGGGAAGGCCTCGAAGATGCGTCCGCTGGCTTCGCGTATCTGCGCCTTGCTGAAAGCGCCCGAGATGAGGGTGCGGCCCGAGGTCCACACAGCGCCGTCTTCGGCATAGGCGTCGACGATGGCAGCGGAATCGCCTGCGTTCATGGCGGCGAAAAAGCGCTCAACAAGCGACTTGTTGCGGCTTTCGATGCCCATGGGATCCACTCCGGCGTCAGCGAGGTAGCGCACTATAGTCGGGAGCGGCTCGCGTTGGCCAACGCAGAGTTCCCGCCTTCCCCGGCCCGCATCGAGCAGGCAGAATGCGGCAATCCCGCTGTGCAGGCTGCACTGGCCAGACCTCGGGCGGGAACCGCGCCACCACAGCGCAGTCCAAGGCCCGGCAGATAACTGGGAGGCTAATGTGAAACCGGCATTGCCCGTCTTGTTGGGAAGCCTTCTGCTGACACTGGGCGTGCTTGCGTCCGGCGCAGACCCGGAGCCGCTCGCGTCTGCCAAAACCGCTGCGGCGACCGCACCGGAGACCACCCCCGAGCCGAACGCAGTGGAGCCGCCGCTCCCTCCCACGCCCGAACAGCAACGCTACCTCGATGCCGTGCAGAAACTTGAAGCGCAGGGCGGCGCCTACGACGCGGCGCTCTCGGAGCAACTGCTCGGCCTCGGTGCCGCCTATCAGGCCGCGGGCCGTCATGCCGACGCCGCCGAGGTGCTTTCCCGTGCAGCGCATATCACCCGCGTGAACGAGGGCCTGTACAGCACCTCTGACCTGCCCATTCTCGAACGTCTGATCGAGAGTTACTCGGCTCTGGGCGAATGGGATGGCGTAGGCAGCAGCTACCAGCAGATGTTCCAGATCCACCGTCGCAACTACGGCGACAGCGACGAGCGCATGCTGCCCGCGCTGCAGCGCCTCTCGTCCTGGCACATGAGCGCCTACCTCGCCGATATCGGAGAAGATCCGATCAACCACCTCGAGGCTGCGCGGAACCTCTACGACTCCTCCCTCGGCATCCTGCAGGCAAAACCCGCGGGCAGCGATCCGCGCCTGCCGGAAGCGCTGCGGGAAAAAGCGATCGTCGATTACTACCTGGCCTCCTATGTGCCCACAGGAGGCGGCGGGGTGTCGTTCTCCGCCGGGCCTTCGAACGCTCAGGAACAGGCGGGGCCCGCCTATGCCCTGATGGGTTTCACCTCAGGGCGCGAGGCGCTCGAGCGCGTGCTGGCACTGCGGCGACAGGACACGCCAGCGAATCCGCTGCTGATCGGCCAGGCAACAGCCGAACTCGGTGACTGGCACCAACTCTTCAATCGGAGGCAGACGGCACTTGAGATCTACAAGGAAGCCTGGACCCAAGCGGCCGCCGACACCTCGAACTCAGCCGTCAACCAAATCTTCGGCCACCCGATAGCACTGCCCGTGCTGCCCGAAGGTCTGGCCGCCCTTGCGGATGCGGGCGTACCGGCGGGGAGCCAGCAGGGAACCATCACCGTCACCTTCGCCGTCAACGAGCGTGGGCTGGTCGAGGACATACAGGTCGTGGAATCACAACCGTCAGCTGCAGCACCAGAGGTGCCCGCACCCACCGCAGCATCGGCCGCCTCGGAGTCCGGCAACCCGCCCTCCTCCCCTGAAACAGCGGCAGCAACTCCCAGGACAGCGCCTGCAGAAGCAGCAGAAACCGCAGAACAGAAAGCTGCGGCACAGCAGATAGAAAAACTCCGCAAGCGGCTGCGCGCGACGCGATTCCGTCCGCGCTTCGAGGCAGGACTGCCCGTAGCCACCCCGAACGTCACCTACTCGTACAGGTACATGCTGTGAACCCACGCAATCCGCAGTGGCTGCTGTCTGCAGTGCTCTTGTCGCTGCTCGCAGGCTGCAAGACAACCTCCAGCAGCAGCCAGCCGCCCTCGGCGCAGATGCCCACGAGCAGCAGCTCGATGCCCTCGAGCAGTTCATCCTCCAGCAGCTCCTCCTCGTCCAGCAGCTCGCGCAGCAGCCCCTCTTCACCCGGTAGCAGTTCGCCGAGCGCGAGTTCGCCTTCCATGCCCGGCAGTCCGGGCAGCCCCGGCAGCAAGAGCGGCCAACAGGGCAGCGCGGGCGCAGAGCCAGCAGAGCCACGCCCGCCCTGGGAAAAAGGTGGCGAACCCGGAGACAGCGCAGAGGGCACCCCCAGCGACCAGGTGACACTGGAAGACAGCGAGAAGAAAAAAGCCGAGGCCGCAGCGGCGGCCGCTGCAAGCGCCGAGGCTTCGGCTGCAGACAGCGAGGACGCGGTACTCGAAGACGCCGTGGAAGCGATGAAACGCAAGTCCGCCGAGCCCAGCATGGATGACAGCCAGAGCAGCGAGGGAGGCAGCGCAAGCGCATCGGCCTCCTCGCAAGGCGAGGCCGGACAGGCCGGCGGCGGAGAACCCGGCAGCCTCGAGGACGGCGGCGACTCGGGCAAAGAGGCCGGTGGCAGCGACGCCGAACGCCTCAACGCGGAACTCAATGCCTCGCTCGGACGTTTTGATGGTGCGATGCTCGGCGAGCGCGACCGGGTGCAGGCCAAGGCAGAGGACACCGGCAGCGGCGCCTCGCAGGCCGAGAGCGCCGGCATGCTTGACCCTGGCGCCACGGGTGGCGAGGACGGCACCGAGGGCAGCTACGGCAGCGTCCGCGAAGGCCCGGCGCCGCAACAAGGCAAGGAAGGAGGTGGCCAGTCCACCGATAACGATTCCTCCAGCGGCAGCGGCATGTCGACCATCGGCGGCGGAAAAGGCCGTAGCGGTGAATACACGCACACCGCAGCCACCAACACGCCACCGCCGGACATCCCCGACGGCAGCGACGACGATGTCGTGGCCCGCCAGATCCGCGAGGCCGCGATGAAGGAAAAAGACCCCGAGCTGCGCGACAAACTCTGGGACGAGTACCGCAAGTACGTGAATTCGGCAAAGAGGAAGTCCTGATGTCCCTGCGCAGCACCGGCGCCCGACTCGCGTTGTTTTCCCTGGTGGCGCTTCTGCTCGGCGGCTGCTCCTCCAGCACGGTGCGCACAACCGAGGTGACGCCCGTCATAGCGGGCGACCCCTCCATGCCCGAGGACCAGCTTCTCGACGTGGGCGTTCGCCTCTTCGACCCGAACACCGCCAAACTCACCGAGGACGAGATCTTCACTTCGCCCGAGATCCGCAAGGCCGAAGCCCGTTACATGCCGACGGCGCTGGCAGACACCCTCCAGAAGAGCGGCCACTGGGGCGCGGTGCGCGTGGCACCCACGGAAACAGGCGTGAGTGACATCGTGGTGGCAGGCAAGATCCTCGAATCGACCGGGGAGAAACTGTCACTCGAAATCAGCGTCTCCGACGCCGCAGGCGCAGCCTGGTACACCAAGCAGTACGAGGGTTACGCCAGCAAATATTCCTACGAAGGAAAGCGCACGCCCGAACCCTTCCAGGACGTGTACAACCGCATCGCCAATGATCTCGCGCTGGCGCGCGCCAAGCTGCCGGCGGCCGACGTCACGCGCCTGCGCACCATCAGCGAACTGCGCTTCGCAGAGAGCTTCGCGCCCGAGGCTTTCGGTGGCTTCCTCGATATCGACAAGAAAGGCCGCGTGAGTGTGCGGCGACTCCCCGCCGAGAACGACCCGATGCTCGAACGCATCCGTCGCATCCGCGAGCGTGACAACCTCTTCGTCGACACGCTGCAGGACTACTACACCGGCTTCTCGAAACAGATGTACGGGCCCTACCAGGACTGGCGCAAGGAGAGTTACTCGGAAAGCATCGCTTATCGCGAACTGCGCGCGCAGGCCACGGGCCGCACCATCGCGGGCGTGGCATCCATCCTCGCCGGCATCGCGGCGCAGACCGGTGACAGCGCCGCGACGCGCGCCGCCGGCACCGTGGGCATCGTCGGTGGCGCCGCGATGGTGAAGAGCGGTTTCGACAAACGCGCCGAATCGAAAATGCACGCCGAAACGCTGAAGGAACTCGGAGGCTCGCTCAGCGCCGAGATAGAACCGCAGGTGATCGAACTCGAGGATCGCAGCGTCACGCTGACGGGGAGCGTCCAGGACCAGTACGGCCAATGGCGGGAAATCCTGCGTGGCATCTACGAAGCCGAGACCGGTAGCATCTGAGCCGAATCCCGCGCCAGAAGCCCATCCATGCCAGACCACGATTTCGATCGGATACAGCCCGCGGCGCTCGACATCGCGCAGCCTGCCAGCACAACTGCCTCGCAGGTGCCGCTCCCGCAGGAGCGGAACTCCTCTCTGGGCGCATTCTGGGTGCTCGGCGCGTTGCTTCTGCTCGCCGCGGGCGTGTTCTTCGTGCTGCCGGACCTTCTGGCGCCTCCCTCCACCGCAGCTGCTGCAGCGGCTCCCGGCAGCACCACCCCAGACCGTCCCGCAGCGCCCACTGCGGCCAAGCCGCCGGCTGCCGCCTCGCCCGCCCAATCACCCTGGGAACAGGCACAGGCGGACCGCGAGCGCGCCGCCGCCAAGACGGCCCTCGACGCCCTGCTCGCCCTGCAATACGAACTGCAGGAGCGCAAGGCAGACACGTGGGCGAAAGCGGAGTTCGATGCCGCCACCGCACTGGCGCAGCAAGGCGATGCGGCGTATCGCGAATCACGCTTCACCGATGCGACGGCACGTTACCGGGAAGGAGAAACCGCGCTGCGCACGCTGCGCGACGGCATCCCGGCCCGCCTCGACACGCGCCTTGCCGCCGGTGACGCCGCCTTCGCTGCGGGCGACCAGGCAGCCGCGCTCGCCGCCTTCGGTGAGGCTGCCACGATCGAACCGGCCAACACGCGTGCCACGACGGGACTCGAGCGCGCACGCAAGCTCGACCAGCTGGCCGCGCGCCTCGCCTCGGGCAAGACACAGGAATCCGCGGGTCAATTCGAGGAGGCCGCCGCCAGTTACCGGGAGGCGCTGACGCTGGACAACGGCTGGGAGCCGGCCCGCCAAGCCCTCGCCGCGGTGGAGGCGCGTATCACCGGTGAGCGCAGCGCCGCACGCATGTCCGCCGGGTACGCGGCCCTTGCTGCAGGGCGACTCGAAGACGCCCGCAGGGAGTTCCAGGCCGCCATACCGCTCGGCGGCGGCACCGCCGCGCGCGAAGGCCTGCAGCAGGCCGAGTTCCAGATGGCGCAGCAGCGCATCGGCACACTGCTGCGCTCTGCAGAGGACGCAGAGCGTGCCGAGGACTGGAAGCGCGCGCTCGCCCAGTACGAATCCGCCCTGGCCGTCGACCCGGCGCTCGGCAGCGCGAGCATCGGACGCGACCGGGCACGTACGCGGCTTGCACTCGACGAGGCGCTGTCCCGATTGGCGACGGAACCCGGCAAGCTCGCCAACGACACCGCACGCAAGGCCGCCGACAAACTCCTCACGTCGGCTGCCGCCATCCCGGAACCCGGGCCGCGGCTCGCAGGGCAGATCGCCGCGGCGCGGCAGACCCTGGTCTCGATGCGCACGGAACTGCCCGTGCAACTGCGCTCTGACGGCAAGACCGACGTGATCGTGTTCCGGGTTGGCAGCCTCGGGACCTTCACCGGGAAGGAGCTCTCACTCATGCCGGGCGACTACGTTGCCGTGGGGCGCCGGGACGGTTTCCGTGATGTGCGCGTGGAGTTCTCGCTGCGTCCGGGGCAGGCAACGGCGGCCGTCGTCGTGCAATGCGGGCAGAAGATCTGATGAGCGTCGGGAACGGCTTGACCGCAGCAGACACGGATGACGCGCCCATCGCACCCTTTGCCTACTCTCCGCCGGATCCTGCAGCGGTCGCACCGCCCTCGCGCCGTCCGGGCAAGCGCCAGGTCGTGGTGGGTTCCGCACTGCTCGCCATCGCTTTGTTCGCGTGGTTCCTGCTGAGCGCCGAAGCGTTGCGCATACAGACCGACCCGCCAGAGGCCGAATTCGACATCAACGGAGGCCTGCACCTCGTACTCGGCAGCAGCGTGCTGATACGCGCGGGCAACTATCACGTCAGCGCCACCGCAGCCGGCTACCGCGTGCTGGAGCAGGACTTCAGCGTGAAGGACGGCAGCAACGAACTGCCGCTGCGGCTGGAGAAACTGCCAGGGCTGCTCGCGCTGCACACGGAGCCGGTAGCGGCACGCGTGCTGGTCGACGGCACACTGATCGGCAACAGCAACGCCAAGGACCTCGAGATACGCGCAGGCGTGCATCGCCTGCGCGCAGAAGCAGACCGTTTCCTGCCGCTCGAGCAGGAGCTGACGGTGGAGGGCCTGGGCAAGCAGCAGTCGCTCTCGTTGCGCCTCGCGCCGGGCTGGGGGAATTACCGTCTGGAGACCGAACCGGCGGGCGCCACGGTCACGCTTGACGGTGCACCGATCGGGACCACACCCGCCACGCTGGAACTGATGCAAGGCCCGCGGCAACTGCAGATCAGCCTTGCGGGGCATCGCGACGAATCCCTCTTCGTCGAGGCAAAGGCCGGTGAAGCGCGCAACCTCGCGCCCATGACACTGGTGCGTGCAGACGCGACGTTGCGCATCGCCAGCAGCCCCGCCGGCGCCAGCATCACGCTGGACGGGCAGTTCCGCGGCGTGACGCCTCTCGATATCGCGCTCGAATCCGGAAAAGCCCACGAACTGATCGCCTTCAAGGCAGGGCACGAGCGCGCGCTGCGACGCTTCACAGCAACGGCAGGCGAGCAGCAGATGAACATCGCGCTCCGTTCGCTCGCGGGCGAGATCCGTCTCAGCGTGTCGCCGGCAGACGCGGCGATCTTCTCGGGCGAGCGCGTGCTGGCAACCGGCACCGCGACCCTCTCACTGCCCGCCGCTCAGCAGGTGCTGACCGTACGGCGCAAGGGCTACGCCGAGGAGACGCTGCGCGTCACGCCGCGCCCGGGCTTTCCGCAGGCCTTCAACGTCAGGCTGAAGACGCTCGCGCAGAAGGAGGAAGCGGCAACGCGCACACAACTGCGTACTGCCGGAGGGCAAGCACTCGCGCTGATGCGCCCGGGGAGTTTCCGCATGGGCTCCTCGCGACGCGAATCGGGCCGACGGGCCAACGAGGCCATGCGCGAGATCCGCCTCACGCGGCCCTATTACCTCAGCGTCACGGAGGTGAGCAACGCGGAGTTCCGGCAGTTCCGCTCCGCGCATTCCTCGGGCAACTTCAAGGGCAAGAGCCTGAACGGCGACACGCAGCCCGCCACGAATCTCAGCTGGACGGATGCAGCGCTCTACTGCAACTGGCTGAGCGAGCGCGAGAACCTGAAACCTTTCTACCGCATCGCGGGCAACGCCATAACGGGCATCGACCCCGGCGCCACCGGTTACCGCCTGCCCACAGAAGCGGAATGGGCGTGGGCCGCCACGCTCACAGCAGACGGCAACCTGCTGCGCTTCCCGTGGGGAGAGGCACTCCCACCTGCGCCCAAGGCCGGCAACTACGCGGACAAGAGCGGGGAGAGCATCCTCGGCGAGATCATCGCGGGCTACGAGGACGGCTTCCCGGTGTCCGCCCCTGTGCGCAGTTTCGGGCCCAACCGGCTCGGCCTGTTCGACATCGGCGGCAATGCGGCAGAATGGGTCCACGACATCTACGACGCGGCCCCGCCCGGTTCGGGCGTGGAGACCGACCCCTTCGGCGCGGACATCGGCGAGTACCACGTGATACGCGGCGCGAGCTGGCGTCACGGCGGCCTCACGGAGCTGCGACTGGCCTTCCGGGACTACGGCTCGGACGCGCGGGCTGACGTGGGATTCCGGATTGCGAGGTATCTCAAGTGACGCGATTGCACTATGCCGTGCTGATGCTGATGTTGTCGGCAGCAGTGCGCGCGGCCGAGCCGGCACCGCCGCCAGCCACCACGACAGCGCCACCGGTCAAGGACGCAAGCACGCCAGGGCCGAAAACCGATGCGGCCAGCACAGGCGGGAGCAGCGCATCGGACGAAGCCGCCGCCACGCGCAAGGCCAATGAGCGCTTCAAACCATCCGAGAAAATCTCCGAAGACCTCTCGGTCTCGTTCCCCTCAGACATCTGAACCCATCGCCAACCACCCACCAGAACACGAGCCACGTCGATGAAACGTCTCCTCGCCTCAGAGTTCCTGTTCCAGATATTCGCGCTGCTGCTCTCGCTGATCGTGGTGCATACGGTGTGGGTGGCCGTGGTATGGCCGCGCTCGGAGGCACACATCAAGGCGCAAGCCGAGCGCATCGCCTCCGGCGACACCACGGCGCAGCCACAGTCCATCTTCGTGATCCTCAAGGACTACGAGCAGGAATCAGAGGTGATCCTGTTCTTCTGGTGCATCGCCATCATGGGTTTCAAGGGCGCGCAGCTGCGCCACGAGCGCACGCTCTTCCGTGAGCCGCTGGTGCAGGTGCCCGCAGGCACCAGCATCCTGCCGGACGACGCGCGCGACTACCTGCGCCCGATCCAGGCACTGCCGCCCGAATCGCGGCAATGCCTGCTGCCGCGCGCGCTGGTGGCGGGCCTGCAGCGTTTCGCCGTGACGCAGGGCGTGCAGGATGCCTCCGGCGCGATCCGCGAGACCTGCGTGACGGAGGGCGAGCGCCTCGACTCGGAGCTCTCGATGATCCGCTACATCGCCTGGGCCATTCCGGCGATCGGCTTCATCGGCACCGTGCGCGGTATCGGCATGGCGCTGAGCGAAGCCTACCGCGCCGTGGAGGGCGACATCGCCGGTGTCACGGACGCGCTAGGCGTGGCCTTCAACTCCACGCTGGTCGCGCTGCTGCTCAGCATCATCCTCATGTTCCTGATGCACCAGATACAGCTGCAACAGGAGCGGCTCGCGCTGGATGCGCAGTCGTTCTGCGATGACCGTCTGCTGCCGCACCTGAAGATCACGCGGGAGATGCGCGCGTGAGCCTCGCCGTACTCGAACTGAACGATGCGGCCCTGCTCCTCGGTGATGCGGCCGGCGTGCTCGCGCGCAGCCCCGGCTTCGCGCTGCTCGCCGCCGATGCTCCGGTGATGGGCGAGGCCGCGCGGGCCACGGCACGCATCGATCCGCGCCGCACGCTCAGCCAGTTCTGGCAGCGCCTGGGCACGGAGCCGCTGCACCACGCCCCGGCCCACACGCGCCACCACGCAGACCTCGGCTACCGTCATCTGCTGCACGTGCACGAGTCGGGCGGCAAACCCGCCGAACTGCTGCTCGCCGTGCCGGGCAGCTTCACGCGGGAACAACTCGCGCTGCTGCTCGGCATCGCCGAAAGCTGCCCGTTCCGTGCCTGTGGACTGGTCGACAGCGCGCTCGCGGCAGCGGTCACGGTTCCCCTGTCGGGGCCGGCCATCCATCTCGAACTGCAACTCCACCAGGCCGTGCTCACCTGCATCGAACACGAGCAAGGCACGCTCTCGCGCGGCGCCGTGCGCATCTTGCCCGGCACGGGGCTCACCGCCCTGCAGGACCGCTGGGCGCGACGCGCGGCCGAAGCCTTCATCCAGCAGTGCCGCTTCGATCCGCTCCATGCCGCAGCAAGCGAGCAGGCACTCTACGACCGGCTTCCTGCCTGGCTCGACGCGCTCGCCACCCAGGAGAGCGTCGAGGCCGAGATCCGCCAGCAAGACCATCGCCATCGCGCGACCCTGCGCGCCGCAGACATGCTGGACGCGGCGCAGTCGATTTACACCGACCTCCTGGAAGCCCTTGCGCGCGAAGGCGGCGGCGCGAGCCTGCTGCTCGGCGCGCGGGTTGCCGCCCTGCCGCGCTTCGCCGCCCGCGTGCCCGAGGCACACTGTCTCGAGGAAGACGCCAGCCTGCGCGGCGCGCTCCGGAACGCCGACCTGGTGCGCAGCGAAGAGCGCGCGCTGCGTTTCGTTACACGCCTGCCGGCAGGATCGGCTGCGCAGTCGCACTTGCCTATCGCCCCGGCGGCCGCAGCCGTCGCGGCTACCGCAGCGCAAGCGGCAGAACCCGCGCGCGCACTACCGGCAACCCACATCGTCGCGGGCAGCCACGCGTTGCGCTTGCAGGGCGAGCGGATGCATCTCATCGGCAACGCCACCGAGGGCTGGCGTCTGTCGCCCGCAGACATCGCGGGCTCGCGCTGCCGGCTCGATCAGCTGGGCGGAGACTGGCATGTCTCCCCCGCGTCCGGGGTGCTGCTGCGCGTAGACGGTCTTCCCGTGCCAGCCCGCGTGCAGGTTCGTGCCGGATCGCGGCTAGGCATCGAGGACGAGACGATGCTTTTCGTGGCCGAGGTGTCGGCCGACGGCGATGCCGCGTAGACGCGATTTCACGATCTTCAGCCTGTCCTTCCTGGACGTGATGTCCTGTGGCTTCGGCGCGACCATCCTGCTCTACCTGATCCTCGACCACCGACAGGAAATGCACGTACAGCAGCAGAGCAGCGCGCTGCGCGGCGAGGTGGCATTCCTCGAGCGGGAGGTGAAAGACGGGACGGAAGATCTGGCGGAGTTGCGCAACACCATCGCCATGGTCGAGCAGTCGCTGGCCGAGGCGCAGGGCCGTTCCGCCGAGATCCTCTCGCAGATCGACGAGCGGCGCGACGAGGTGGCGCAGGGCAAGGACGACAGCCTCGCGCAGCGCGAGCACGTGAACCTCCTGAAGGCGGACCTCAAGCAGCTCGAGGAAAACAACGAACGGTTGCGCGCCGAGGGCGAGAAACAACGCGGCCAGGACGTGCGGCAATTCCGCGGCGACGGTGATCGGCAATACCTGACGGGGTTGAAGCTCGGCGGCCAGCGCATCCTCGTTCTGCTCGACCGCTCCGCGAGCATGCTCGACTACAGCCTCGTGAACATCATCCGCCTGCGCAACATGCCCGCGCCCGTGCAGCTGCGCTCGGCCAAGTGGCAACGTGCTGTGGCAACCGTGGACTGGCTGAGCACGCAGCTCCCGCAGACCAGCCAGTATCAGGTCTACGCCTTCAACACGAAGGCCGAACCGGTGCTCGAAGGCAGCGCCGGAAAGTGGCTGAAGGTCTCCGACCGCGAACAATTGAATGGCGTGGTAGACCGCCTGCAGAAGCTCGTGCCTGCCGAGGGCACCAGCCTCGCAAACGCCTTCGAGGTGGCGGCACGCATGTCCCCGCCTCCGGACAACATCTACCTCATCACCGACGGACTGCCCACGCAGGGCGCCACACCCGGAGGAGGCGCCAAGGTGAGCGGCCGGGACCGCCAGAAGCTCTTCAACCAGGCGCTCGACAAGCTGCCGCGCGGCATTCCGGTGAACGTGATCCTCGCGCCGATGGAAGGCGACCCGATGGCCGCCTCCGCACTGTGGCAGCTCGCCGTGTCCACACGCGGCTCCTTCCTGGCGCCAGCGAGGGACTGGCCATGAGCAAGCGCCGCGCACCGGAGGAGTTCAGCCTCTCCTTCCTCGACGTGATCTGCTGCGGCTTCGGCGCAATCATCCTGCTGCTCATCATCACGCGGGTCTCGCAGCCCGTGGTGCTGGAAGAAAGCACACGCGACCTCGAATCGCGCATCGCGGCCCTGCAGGAGCAGCTGCACCGGCTGCGCGGAGACTCCGTGGTGCTGAACCGCGAGCTCACCACGAAACAGGAACAGCTGTCTGACGTGATCGAGAAAGTGGCGCGCCTGGAGCGTGAACTCTCGGCCATCAAGGGCGAGTTCGCCGCGAGCGACACAGACTCCGAGGTCAACGCCCGCATGGTGGGCCAACTCGAGAAAGCAAAGCAGCGCCTCACCGACGAAATGAAACGCCTGCTTGGCTCCCAGGGCAGCCGCAAGAACGACGCCATAGGCGGCATCCCCGTCGACAGCGAGTACGTGATTTTCATCATCGACACCTCGGGGAGCATGTTCAATTACGCCTGGCCGCGGGCACAGCAGGAGATGATCAACATCCTCGACCTCTACCCGCAGGTGAAGGGCATGCAGGTGCTGGACGACGAGGGCGGCTACATGTTCTCGAGCTACCGCGGGCAGTGGATCCCCGACACGCCGGCGCGGCGCAAGGCGATCATCCAGCGCTTCGCCACCTGGAACCCCTACTCCAACAGCAGCCCCGTCGAGGGCATCGTCCACGCGATCCGCACCTACTACGAGCCCGGGCGCAAGATCAGCCTCTATGTGCTCGGTGACGAGTTCACGGGCAACTCGATCGAGCAGGTGATGGACGTGGTCGACAAGATCAACCGCGAGGGCGCCGAAGGCGAGCGGTTGGTGCGCATACACGCGGTGGGTTTCCCCACGCAGTTCGCCAACCCCGCGCAGTACCAGATCACGGGCATCCGCTTCGCGACGCTGATGCGGGAATTGTCGTGGAAGAACGGCGGCACCTTCGTGGGGCTCAACGACTACCGCTGAGAGCCCTGACCTCGGCGCTCTTGGATGAGGGCAGGAAATGACTCTATGATCGGCCTGCCCCAACTACCCGAACGCAATCACATGCGCACACGGCTCTTGCTGGCTGTATTCGCCTTGCTGCTCGCCGGCTGCGGGCCGCGCGTGGTGCAGATGAAAGCACTGAACGAATTCCCCCGCCCACTTGTGGAACCGCTTCCGGTACGCGTGGGGCTGTACCTCTCCCCGGAATTCGGCTCCTACACCTACAAGGAAAAGCGGCCCGGCCCTGCGGGCCAGGAGTGGACGATCAGCATCGGCCCGCCGCAGACGCAGGTGTTCACGGAACTCCTCGGCGGGCTCTTCAGCGGAATCGATATCCTCGATTCGCCCACTGCAGGCAAGACAGGGCTCTCCGCCGTGATCGTGCCCAGCGTGGCGGAATTCCAGTTCGCCCTGCCCTCGGACACCAAGGCCAAGGTCTTCGAGATCTGGGTGAAATACGACCTCGACATCCGCGACGCCAAGGGCGCCGAGATCGGCCACTGGCAGTTCACGGCGTATGGCAAGACGCCCACCGCTTTCCTCACCTCGGATGAAGAAGCCATACGCGCCGCCACCATCGTGAGTCTGCGCGACGCCGGCGCTTCGCTGGTCAGCGGCCTGGAACGGGATCCGCGCCTGCGGGAGTGGCTGGGAGTGGAGTCGGGGAAGAAGTAGCCGCCGCAGGCCGCACCCTGCGCAGGTCTGCAAGCAGGGCGCGCGGATCAGGCGCGCGCCCGAGAAATGCCCTCAGCACCTCGCCCGATGATTTTTCGCGGCCGAAACGGAAGAGCCGCTCCGAGACCCACGCGTAGTACCCCGGATCCCCTGCACTCACCGCACCACGCAACTCCCTGGCGCGGGCCCGCATATCGGCCGCCAGGATCGCGCCCAGCCCGTAGTTCAGCATGTAGCCCGGGCTGTCCAGCAGCTGCCCGCGGCGCGCCCACCATGCGAGATCCGGATGGGGTTTCACGTGCAGATAACGCGATGTGATCCCGGTCCAGATGAGACCCGGATCGGCCGCAGGGTCGGCGTAAGCACGCAACTCGAAAAGGCTCCACGCCACGTCGAGCACGATGCCCGAATAGCGGCTGCGGAGGTTGTCCTCCGGACTCGCCTGCGCACCCAGCCAACGCTGCTGCCAGGCGCCCTCGTAGACCTCCTGCGAGAACACCTCGGCCAGCGCCTCGGTGAATGCGTTGCTGTCGGGCCAGTCGGCATAGGCGGGCGATGTGCGGATGGCGGCGATGTGGATCGCGTGGCCGGTCTCGTGCAGGAGTTCGTTCAGGTTGCCGATGCCACCTGTGGCGTAGCCGGCGATCACCCAGGGCTCGCCCGTGGACCAGTTGCCATCAGCGAGGCGCTTTGGCCTCGCGCCGAAATCCGTGAATGCAACGGCGCCCTTGCCCGGCCTGCGCTCTATGTCGAAGTGGATGCCGAGGCGGTCAATGTCCGCCCCGAGACTGGCGTGGAAGGCATCGTTGATCGCACGCAGCCGCGCGTGCGGCACGCGGTTGCCCAGCACACGCTCGACGGGGTTGCCCGCGTATTCGTAATCCCAGGGCTCGATTTCGCTGCCTGCGGTGAGTTCGCTCCAGGCCTGCAGGATGGACACGAGCCAGGGCTCGAGCACTGCCTCGTCAATGCCGAGCGCTGCGAGGTTCTCGCGCACCGGGGAGTGAGCGCTTCGCCACTGCGCGGCGACCATCGGCTGCATGCGACGGAAAGGGCTGTCCACACCACCATCACCGGCCATGGTGCGGAACACAGGCTCCATGGCGAGGAAGAGTTCGCGGCGTCGCGCGGGGTCGGCTGTCTCGGCAATGTCCTTGAGGAGGCTCAGGCGGTCGGTGGTACGGCCGTCGACGCGGATTCCTGTCGCGCTCCGGCTGTAGCAGGCATAACTCCATGCCCGCAGTTCCTGCAGAGCGGCACCGGAGCGCGGGGAACGCTGGCAATCGACATCATCCCCGGCAGCAGGATCTTCTGCGGGCGGCAGCTCCAGTTCGCCCTGCGCGAGCGCGCGCTGCATTTCGGCGGCTTCCGGGCCTGTAAGCCCGAGCACCGCTTCGCGCAAGGCCGCCAGCGCTGCAGGATAGGCAAGCCGCGCATCGGTGGCCTCGAGACCGCGCGCCTCGCGAGTGCGGATGGCGTCCCCGAGCTCACGCAAGCGCAGGTAGGTGGCCTCGGCATCGGGCGTGACCCCGGCCGCGCCCGATGCCGCAGACGGGGCAGCGGAGCTGAACGCAGAAAAGACGATGGCGAGAGTGCAGGCCCCTCGCAGGAGAGTGCGGCGTGGCCTCGATCCGGGCTCAGCGGGCCCCGGCAACCGCACCATCACCGCGCACCACGGACAGCGCGTGCTCGATGTCCTCGTCGAGCATGGCGCCCTCGTGGAAGTACAGCACCCGCCCGGCGGTATCCAGAATGATCACCGCGCTCGAGGACTCCTTGAGACCCCAGAGTTCGCGCCCACGGCCGCTCTCGTCCGCCACGATGGTCGACAGAACGTATTTGCGCTTGTTCTTCTCGAGTTCGGACAGGACCATCCCGCGCGTGCCGAACATCGCGTCGTCCAGGTTCACGACCGTTGTGATGTGGTAGCGCGAGTAGGGAATGCCGGATTTCTCGAGGCGGTCGGTGAAGGGTTTGCTCTGCTTGCGCGCAGTCATGCGCGCAGCGAGGTACTGGACGATGTGGATGCGGTCGGCGAGCGCCCCGCTCTGCCAGGGGCGGAAACTGCTCTCTTCACCCTCGACCAGGATCTCGCCGAGCGTCGACACGTCCAGCGGTGGAAGCGGTTCACCGGCCTGCAGCGCCTGCACCGCGGGCGCTGCCAGCAGCCATGCTCCGAGCAACAGGTGGCGCAGGCGTTCAGCCATGGGAGAGCCTCTCGAGTCGCAGGGGAAGATCGTCCATCAGCTTGGCGAAGGGGAAATGCATGATGTCCGGCGGATCCGCGTAGCCCGCCGGCAGGCTGAAGCGGAAGTTGCGCAGCATCTCTGCCATCACGCACTTGAAGAGCATGTCGGCGAAATGCAGGCCGATGCACTTGTGCGCACCGCCACCGAAAGGCACCCAGAGGTAGGGGTGCTGCTTGTGCTCCTGACGCGCGGGGCCGAAGCGGTCGGGATCGAAACCGTGAGGGTCTTTCCAGTACTCCGGCATGCGGTGGCAGAAGATCGGCGAGATGGCGACCATGGTGTCGGCGGGGACGCGGTAGCCGCCCAGCTCGGTCTCGCGGATGGTGCGACGCATCATCTGCGGCACCGGCGGGTGCATGCGCAGGATCTCGTGGAAGGTCTGCTCCAGCAGGGGAGCGTTCTGGCCCATGTCCTCGTAGTTGAGCGTGTCGCCCAGGGAGAGCACCTCTGCGCGCAGACGATCCTGCCACTCCGGGTGACGGGCGAGGTAATAGCTGCCCATGGTGAGCGCGCTGGTGGTGGTGTCGTGTGCGGCGAGCAGCAGGAAGATCAGGTGGTCGGCGACGACCTTGTCGGCGTAGAGCTCGCCGTCTTCGCTGCGCTCGCGGCTGAAGTGGCTCATCATGTCCATGCCGTCGTCGTTGCGCTTGGCCGGAACCAGGCCCTCGAAGTAGCGCTCCAGCGCCCTGCGTCCCTCCATGCCCCGCCGATACGTGAGACCGAGCCCCGGCCAGTCCTTGCGGACGATCGCCAGCGTGCCCGCCATCATGTCGAGGAAGGCCTTGTTCAGGTGCTCGATATCGCTCTCCAGCCCGACGCCGACGAACACCCGGGCACCGATCTCGAGCAGCAGCGATTTGATCTGCGGGTAGAAATGGAAGCCGTCCACCGAGGGCCACTCGCGCGTGGTGCGCGAGGCCAGCGTGTTCACGCTGTGGATGTAGTGCTGCATGGAGCTGGTCTTGAAGGCCGACTGCATGATGCGGCGATGGAACTTGTGCTCCGCGAAGTCCCGAACCAGCAGCCCGCCCGCGAAGAAATCCCCCAGCGGTGCGTCATAGCCCATGCGGGCGGAGTAGAGCTGCTGCTGGTCCATGACCAGCTCGCGGTTGTAGTCGGGGCCCAGGGCCCAGACCATGTTCTGGCCCGTGAGCCGCGAGCGCGACACCGCGCCGTATTTGTCGTAGTGGCCTTTGAGAACCGCGTAAGGATCCTTCAGCAGCGGGATCATGAATCCGAGATAGGGCAAGCCGTAGGCGCCCGGAATGTGGGAGAGGTTGCGGTTGTCCTTTCGCAGGACGTATTCCTGCCCGGCTGCGGCGGCTTTCATGACGATCGACTCCTTCGGGACGACGGACTCACAGGGGCCTCATTGCCGCCTTGTTCGCCCGCGCTGGATGAGTCCAGAGCCTATGTCATCGACCCCATGCTGACAATCGCGGTCCAGCCGCAGGACGCACACATGGACAGACCGTAAATCGGAATGCACTGCTAGTCGGGATCCCCGCTGCGCCGATCGCTGCCGGAGCGTCGCTCTTCGTCGATGCGGATATCGTCGCGACGATCGGACTGCGTGCGACGCGGGCCACGGCGCCGGCCCACCACGGTGTGCACCTGGCACTCGCAAGGCCCGCGGTCGCAGCCCGGCACGGGTATTGGCGGAATCTTGCCCTCTGGGAAGGTCCTGCCGCGAAGCCTGCAGATGGCCTCACAGGCCTCGGGTTGCGGAAACAGCATTCCGCCGCGGAATGTGTCGACGTACTCCGGTGCGGCAGACCGTGGCGCAGGCGGCGGGGCTGTGGCGAGCCCGCGCGAGGAGGCAAGGGCGCGCGGCGGGGGCTTGGGGCGGCTGTCGCCACGGCGGCGCACGAGCAACAGCAGGAGAAGAAGAGCGACGGCTGCCCCCGCGAGGATCAACGTCGAGTCGGGCATGGTGTCCTGGCCTCTGCTGCGGGACTGCTGCGATGCGCTTGCGCACGGGCAGCCCGAGTATAGGTCATCAGGGATCCAGCGGCCTGAGCCCCACGGCCGCACGCACCGACTTCATCAGCGGCACGCTGAAGTGGCGAGCCCTCACCGCCCCCTCGCGCAGCAACTGCTCGATGCGACCCGGGTCTGCAAGCAATGCTTCGTAGCGCTCGCGCGGGCCGCGCAGGTGATCGTTCAGCAGCTCGAACAACTGCTTCTTGGCCTCGCCCCAGCCGATACCGTCAGCGAAAGCCTGGCGCATCGCTGCGGTCTGCTCCGGCGTGGCGAAGGCCTGCCATATCTGGAACACCGAGGAGGTATCGGGATCCTTGGGCTCCCCGGGTTCCTGCAAGTTGGTCTTGATGCGGTTGATGTGTTTCTGGAGTTGTTTCTCGGGCAGGAAGAGCGGGATGGTGTTGCCGTAGCTCTTGCTCATCTTGCGACCGTCGAGTCCGGTCAGCACGGCCGAGTTGTCGTCCACCGCAGCGCTCGGCAACACGAAGTGCTCGCCGTAGTGGTGGTTGAATCGCTGGGCGATGTCGCGCGCCATCTCGACGTGCTGCACCTGGTCACGCCCCACCGGAACCAGATCGGTTCCAAAAAGCAGGATGTCGGCGGCCATCAGCACCGGGTAGCTGTAAAGGCCCATCGTGACCGCGAAATCAGGGTCTTCACCGGCCTCCTGGTTGGACTGTACCGCGGCCTTGTAAGCATGGGCGCGGTTCATCAGGCCCTTGGCGGTGTTGCAGGTGAGGATCCAGGTGAGTTCGGGAATCTCGGGGATGTCGGACTGGCGGTAGAACACCACGCGGTCGGGATCCAGGCCGCAGGCGAGCCAGGTAGCGGCAATCTCGCGGGTGGCGCGGTGGACCAGGTCCGGGTCCTGACACTTGATCAGGGCATGGAAATCGGCGAGGAAGAAGAACGATTGCACGTCTTCTCGCCGGCTCGCCTCGATGGCGGGGCGGAACATGCCCACGTAATTCCCGAGGTGCGGCGTGCCGCTGGGGGTGATGCCGGTGAGGACACGCTGGTATTTCATCAGTTTGGCAGCCGGGGAATCAGGCCGGCTATGATACGGACGCGCCGGGACGCGGGCCAGCCGCGTCACACGAACATCAATCCAGGAGATCCCGATGAGCAGTTTCAGCACCCTCGAATTCGTCCGTGACGGCGCTGTGGCGCGCATCAGCCTCGACCGGCCCGATGCCGCCAACGGACTCAGCATGGAAATGGCGAAGGAACTGCTCGAGGTCTCCATCGCCTGCCGCAGCGATGCCGGGATCAGGGCCGTGATCCTCACCGGGCGCGGGCGTTTTTTCTGCGCGGGCGGAGATCTCAAGGGCTTCGTCGACAACGCGGACAAGCTGTACCCCTTCGTGAAGGAGCTCACCACGCACCTGCATTCGGCGATCGTGAATTTCGCGCGGATGCGGGCGCCGCTGATCGTGGCGGTGAACGGCGCCGCCGCTGGCGCGGGCTTCAGCCTCGCGGCAGCGGGTGACCTGGTTCTGGCTGCACGCTCGGCGAAATTCTCGATGGCCTATACGGGCGCAGGTCTGGTGCCCGATGGCAGCAGCAGCTGGTACCTGCCGCGCATCGTCGGGATCCGCCGCACCCAGGAACTGATGCTCACCAACCGCCGCCTCTCGTCCGATGAGGCGCTCGACTGGGGCATCGTCACGCGGGTGGTGGAAGACGCCGATCTGGCGGCCGAAGCCGACAAGCTGGCCCTGCAGATCGCCTCCGGCCCCACAGTGGCCTTCGGCGCGGTGAAGAAGCTGCTTGCGCTGAGCTTCGAGTCCTCTCTGGAAGCCCAGCTAGAGCACGAGTCACAAGCGATATCGGAGGCCGCCATCACCGCCGACGGCCGCGAGGGCGTGGCGGCGTTCTTCGCCAAGCGCCCGGCGGATTACCGCGGCATCTGAGGCGCGCGCCTAGAGCTGTTCCTCGGAGCAGAAGCGCGCCATCACCCTCGCGAGGCCGTGCAGGTCGCTGGCGCCTGCCAGTTCGCGAGGGGAATGCATCGCGAAGGTGGGCACGCCCACGTCCACCGCGCGTACACCGATGGCAGCCGCGGTGAGCGGGCCGATGGTGCTGCCGCAGGCCATGTCGCTGCGCACGGCGAAGGACTGCAGCGGCACGCCCTCGGCATTGCACAGCCAGCGGAACAGAGCACCGGTCTCACCGCTCGTCGCATAGCGCTGGTTCGCGTTCAGCTTCAGCACGGGGCCTGCGTTCAGCACAGGCCCGTGGTTGGCATCGTGCTTGTCGGCGAAGTTGGGGTGCACGCCGTGGGCGTTGTCTGCCGAGATCAACAGCGACCGGGCGATAGCGCGCTCGCGGTCCTCGCGCTCGGGCAGCAGCCTCGCAAGTACGGCTTCCAGCATCGGGCCGGAGGCGCCGGCGGCCGACACACTGCCCACTTCTTCGTGATCGTTGCAGACCAGAACGGCGTCGACCTCACCCGAGGCCTCTGAGATCGCCATCGCCCCCGCATAGCAGCTCAGCAGGTTGTCGAGTCGCCCGCCGGCGATGAATTCGCGATGCAGGCCCACCAGCGCGGGGGGCTGGGTCTCGTAGAAACAGAGGTCGAAGCCGAGCACCTGGCGTGCGCCGGAATCCGGGTGCTCCTCCAGCAATCGTGCGAGCAGCAACTCCTCGAAGCTGCGCGTCTCGCTCTTGTCCCCGCAGAGCAGCACCGGCAGGTGGGTCTGGGCATTCACAGCACGGCCCTCATTGGCCGATCGGTCCAGATGGATCGCAAGGCTGGGGATGACCGCAATGGGAGCGTCGAAATCGATGAGTGCGTGGGCCACACCATCGGTGGTGGCGAAGCTGAGGCGCCCGGCAAGTGACAACTCGCGGTCAAACCAGGGATTCAGCAGCGCGCCGCCATACACCTCTACACCCAACTGCAGATAGCCATGGCGGCGCAGTTCCGGCCGGGGCTTGGGCTTGAGACAGGGGCTGTCGGTGTGCGCGCCGATCAGGCGCAGTCCCGTGGAAAGAGCGGGCTGCCGTCCCTTGACGAATGCCACCAGCGACGAGCCGTTGCGGCGCAGGAAATAGCGCCCACCGGGCTGCAGCACCCACGATTCCGACTCGTCCAACTCCCTGAAACCCCGCTCCGACAACATGGCCGCAAGGGCGCGTACCGCGTGGAAGGGCGTCGGGGAGTCGGACAGGAACCCGAGCAATGCTGCGTTGAATGCATCCATGTCTTTCATGCCGGATCGCTCCCCGCGGATTGATTGCGTTCAAGGCGGGCGAGAAGGCTGGAGGTATCCCAGCGCCCTCCTCCCATCGACTGGAGCTCGGCATAGAACTGATCGACCAGCGCCACCAGCGGCAGGCTGGCGCCATTGCGCCGGGCCTCGTCCTGCACGATGCCGAGGTCTTTGCGCATCCAGTCGACCGCGAAGCCGAAGTCATAGCGGCCTTCGAGCATGCTGGAGTGCCGGTTCTCCATCTGCCAGGACTGCGCCGCACCCTGCCGGATGACGTCGATCACCGCGAGCCCGTCGAGTCCGGCCGCGCGCGCGAAGTGCAGTCCTTCGGCGAGCCCCTGGACCACGCCGGCGATACAGACCTGGTTGACCATCTTGGCGAGTTGGCCCGCACCCGCCGGGCCGAGCAGGCGCGCGCAACGCGAGTAGCAGGCAAGGAAGGCCTCGACGTCGGCGAAGTGGGCTGCCTCACCGCCACACATGATCGTGAGCTTCCCGTTCTCGGCGCCGGCCTGACCGCCGGAGACCGGCGCGTCCACCCAACCGACTCCGCGCGCCGCACAGGCAGCGGCGAGTTCCCGCGCCAGCGCCGCAGAGGCTGTGGTGTGATCCACCAGCACCGCGCCGGGCGCCATCGCCTGCAACAGACCGCCCTCGCCCAGCACGACGCTGCGCACGCTGTCGTCGTTGCCGAGACAGAGGAACACTGCGCCCGCACCCCGCGCGGCCTCGGCGGCTGAAGCAGCAACAGTGCCGCGATGTGTGGCAGCCCAGCGCGCGGACTTGGCAGTGTCACGATTGAACACGCGCAGCGCATGGCCCGCGCCGGCGAGATGTCCCGCCATCGGGAAACCCATCACGCCCAGACCGACGAACGCCAGTGCTGCCATCCGGAACTCCAGAAAAAAGAAGGGGCGACAGGCGCCCTCAGATGTAGATGTCTATCCCGATCAATTCGCCGAGGGACGGATCGGAAGGCGTGGATCTCTGCACGTTCAAATATGCGGCGATCGCCGGACGCTGGGATTCGTCCGTGACCTGACTCAGGCGGATCCGATCCTGACGCGCCTCGCGCGGAGCGCTGCCTTCGCTGACACGCTGCGCGGTTGCGGACGGCTCGGCCTCGATGCGCGCGGAGGGATCGGTGGCGGGTTCTTCACGTGTTTCGAGGGATTCCCGGCGGCGGGTAGCGAGCGCGGCGCGCTGGCTCTCGAGGCCGAAGCCACCGGCTCCACCTGCTGGGGAAATTCCTGAAGATATGCCGATAGCCACCGTTGCAAAGAGTCCGGCTGGAGTGGGCGGGGCGAGTATATCAGCAGACTTCCCGGAACTCAGCCTCGGGCTGCAGCCTGCGCCTCACGCGTTTTCCACGCGGAGACGCCGCGCACATAACTCGGTTCGGCCTGCCGCGCGTCGATCCAGGCCGCCGGCCCCGCATCGAGTGCGATGGCAAGCACCCGTCCCGCAACAGGGCCTGCCTCGGCAACCAGCAAACCCTCGGCGGGACGGATGGAGGGGTACTGTGTCCAGCCGTCGCCGGCAAGCAGCGTGGTGGCTGCTTCGCAGTTCTCCGGAAAGACATGCTCGTCGACTCTCTGCAAGTTCGCCGCCGGAAGGACGCCAAGCCCCTTCTCCGTCCGACCGAAAAGAGCGCAATAGATCTCGCCCATGTGGGCATCGACAGCAACGGCCACGTGCGTGGCGACCGAGTTCAATGCCGCAAGCCGATGTGCGTCCAGCGCCAACGCATGCAGAGAGCACACGGGAACCAGTGGCCGTGAAAGCGCGAATCCGAGCCCCTGGGCGAAGGAGACAGCGATACGCACGCCAGTGAAGGAGCCCGGCCCACGTCCGAAGGCGATGGCATCGAGACCGGAGGGATGTTTTCCTGCCTCTGCCAACAACTCGGAGGCGAGTGGCAGGACCAGCGCGTGGTGTTCACGTGGACGATGGAGTGTGCGTTCCAGCAGGAACGTGCCGTCGCCGAGTGCAACGGAACAGCGCGGACCGGAGGCTTCGATGGCGAGGATCAGCGGCATGGCGGGAGCACCCACGGAAACAACAGGATGCACAAAAGAAAAAGCCCGCGCATCGGCGCACCGATGACGCGGGCTGCAGGCCCGGCTGTATGCCTCAGGCTGCGGGTGCTGCGGGTGCTGCGGGCGCCGCAACAGGCGCAGGCGCAGCTGCAACTGCCTTGGGCTTGCGAGCCGCGGGCTTGCGCCCGGAGGATTTCTTCTTGGCTGCAGCGAGCTTTGCCGCGTGGCGCTTCTTGGCCTCCGCGAGGCGCTTGGCGTTCATGCGTGCACGCTGCTTGACGAAGGCAGCCTTGGTTTTCTCGACGACCTTTCCGAGATCGGCCTTCGCGCGCTTCTCGAGATCGGCAGCAAGGCGCTTCAGGGCTTTTTCGGCGTCTTTCTCGAGCTGCATCAGGCGCTCTGCGAAGGTCGGAGCCGGCTTCTTCTTGCGCGCGGGTTTCTTCTTCGCGGCAGCCTTGGCGGGAGCGGCTTTGCCCGCAGCTTTCGGAGCGGCGGCTTTTTTCGCAGGGGCTTTTTTCGCGACGGATTTCTTGGCTGGCTTGGTGGCCATGGGGGGTTCCTTTGGTTATGTGTCGGAGGTTAGTCGACGTGCTTCTTTGCAGGACCGAGCCGACCTTATCACACGCCCGAAATCAGCGGCAACGCGGCACGGATCTCAGCCGAGGGCGAGCGCCTGCCTCGCCACTGAGGCGAGCATGGAGACGTGGTCTGGGCGATCGTTCAGGCATGGGATGTAGCGGTACTCGACACCACCGTTTTCCTCGAACAGTTCGCGGTTTGCGATCGCCATCTCTTCCAGCGTCTCGAGGCAGTCTGCAGAGAATGCCGGGCAGATGACATCAACGCCTTTGACACCCTCGCGCGCCAGACGACGCAGGGTTTCGTCCGTGTAGGGCTCGAGCCACTTCTGGCGGCCGAAGCGCGACTGGAACGATAGCGTCCATTCGCCCGCGCCGAGTCCGAGGGCTTCGGCGAGAAGCTCGCCGGTGCGCAGGCACTGCTGCTGGTAGGGATCGCCCTTGCGGACATTGACCTCGGGAATGCCGTGGAAAGACAGCAGCAGATGGCCCGTGCTGCCGTGCTCTGCGCGGTAGTCACGCACGCTGGCGGCGAGCGCCTCGATGTACCCCGGGTGATCGTGGTAGTCGCGCACAAGCGCGAAATGCGGCAGCGCGCGTGACTCCTTGATGAAGCGGGCCACCTGATCGAAGACCGCAGCGGTGGTTGTGGCCGAGTACTGCGGGTAGAGAGGCAGCACGCAGACGCGCTGGACACCGGAGGCGAGCATCTCGCGCAGCACATCCGTGATGACCGGGCCCTGATAGCTCATGGCGAGGTGCACCACGGGAGCGCGTTCTCCCAAATCCTCGAACAGGCGCTGCTGCAAGGCTGCACGCTGGCGCTCGCTCACCACACGCAGCGGCGAATCACCGTCCCAGATGCTTTCGTAGGCATGCGCCACGCGCGCCGAGCGCAAGGGGATCACGATGCCCCGGAGGATCGGCTGCCACAACAAGGCAGGCAATTCGACAACGCGGCGGTCGGAGAGGAATTCGGCAAGAAAGTCCCGCACGGCAGCAGGGGTGGGCGCCCGCGGCGTGCCGAGATTGACCAGCAGCACGCCAGTGCCGGATGAAGAAGTGAGAGCCTGTGCTGCATCACTGCTCATAGGGCACCGTCGAAGCTGGATGGAAAGGGCAAGGATGTGTTCAGGAGGCGAGCGCGTCCAGCACCTGCGAACGGATAAGGTCTACGGAACCAACACCGCCAATACGGTGGTAGCGGGTGCCGTTGCCCGTCTGCGCGCCGTAGTAGCCGACCAGCTGTGACGTCTGCGAGTGGTAGACCTCGAGCCGGTGCCGGACGGTCTCTTCGCGGTCGTCCTCGCGCTGCACGAGTTCCTCGCCCGTCTGGTCGTCGTGTCCGGCAACGCGCGGGGGATTGTGCGCGACGTGATAGACGCGGCCCGATCCGGGGTGCACCCGACGCCCGGTGAGGCGGTCGATGATCACGCTGTCGGGGACGTCGATCTCGAGGACATGGTCGATGCTGATGCCGGCGTTGCGCAGCGCCTCTGCCTGCGGGATGGTCCTCGGGAAGCCGTCGAACAGGAAGCCGCGGACACAATCAGGGCGCGCGATCCGCTCCTGCACCAGCGCGATGATGAGGTCGTCGGAGACCAGCTGGCCGCTGGCCATGACCTCGCGCACCTGGAGTCCCAGCGCAGAACCTTCCTTGACGGCTGCCCGCAGCATGTCACCGGTGGAGACCTGCGGAATGCCGAAGTGCTCCATGATGAACTGGGCCTGGGTGCCTTTCCCCGCACCGGGAGCTCCCAAGAGGATGACGCGCATGCGATGTCTCCGAAGGTTCCATGGGCCTGCGGGCAAAGATTCTTTTGCGCGCAAAACCGGCCCGAAATCGATATGGCGCGAACATTACAGACCCGCGACGGCCTAAACAAGCTCGCTCCCGTCACGGGCCAGGCGTGCCTTGGCCTCGCGCCAGAGGGCGTCCAGCACTTCAGGCTCACGCCCCGCGAGGCTCTCTCCGCGCGCCGCGACCACGACTTCCATTTCCCGGAAGCGCCGCTCGAACTTGGCGCTGGCGCCGCGCAGTGCCCCTTCCGCGTCCACACCGAGGTGCCGGGCAAGGTTCACGCAGGTGAAGAGAATGTCGCCCATCTCGTCCTCGCGGGCCCGGACATCTCCGGATTTCACCGCCTCGACCAGCTCCGCAGTCTCCTCGGCGAGCTTGTCGAGCACCCCTTCCCAGTGTTGCCAGTCGAAACCCTCCCGCGCTGCGCGGCGCTGCAGTTTCTCGGCGCGGGCGAGCGCAGGAAGCGCTAGCGGCACATCGTCCAGCGCGCCGCGCTGCGCTCGGGCATGGCGGTCTTCCTGCTTGATGCCCTCCCAACGCTCGCGGATGTCTGCGGTGTCAGGTACCTGCCCGGGAGCGCGGACGCTCGAGAGTTCGCCCCCCGGAAACACGTGCGGGTGCCGGCGCAGCAGCTTGCGGACAATAGCGTCGGCAACGTCATCGAAATCGAAAAGTCCGCGCTCGGACGCGATCTGCGCGTAGAACACGGCCTGGAAGAGGTAATCGCCCAGTTCGTCACGCACCTCCGTTGCGGCATCACGCTCGACGGCATCGGCCAGCTCGTAGCTCTCTTCCAGCGTGTGCCGCACGAGACTCTTCCAGTCCTGCGCCAGGTCCCAGGGGCAGCCGGTGTCGGGGTCTCGAAGGCGACGCATCAGTTCGCGCAGATCGGCGATGTCGTGGCGAGGCATCGGTTGCTCCGGTTGGCTCATTCGAGGTGTCGTGAGGCGCTCAGTACGCCATCGATCTGCTGGATTCGCCCGAGCACCCTGCCGAGAGCCACCAGCGAAGCGATCTCGATGGCGAGGTTCACCGTGGCAAGACGGCGGTGACGGTCGACCGATGTGCCGAGGTCGAGCACGTTGATGCGCTCGTTGCCCAGCATGTTGACGAGATCGCGCAGGAGTCCCGGGCGGTCGTGGGCCACCACCTTCACCGCCACCGCGTGCAGGCGGGGCTGCTCGTCCTGCCATGCGACCTCGATGATCCGCTCGGGCGCTGCCTGCGCCAGCGCGCGCAGCTTGCTGCAATCGGCGCGGTGCACGCTCACACCGCGCCCGCTGGTGACGTAGCCCTCGATCGCGTCGCCCGGCAAGGGTCTGCAGCAGCCTGCAAACTGGCTCATCAGATTGTCGACGCCGGCGACGCTGACAGCCGCTCGGCCTGTGGTTCGTGATGCCGCGCGCGGCGACTCGACCGGCAGGGCGCCGGGCCCCGGCTCGGGCGGCGCGAGCGCCGCAATCAGCTGCGCTACCGTGATATCGCCGCGGCCGAGGGCTTCAAGCATCTCCTCGGACGAGGCTTGGGCAAGCGTGCGCGCCAGCGCCGCGAGCGGGGGCAGGCTGATCGAGAGCCGCTTCGACTCGCGCTCGAGCAGCGTGCGGCCGGCTGCGAGGTGCTGCTCACGGTCCTGCTCGCGGAACCAGTGCCGGATCTTGGCGCGGGCGCGCGCGGTGTGTACGAACTCGTTGCCGGGGCGCAGCCACTCGCGGTTGGGGGCGGCAGTCTTGCCGCGGATGATCTCGACGCGCTCACCCGTGGCGAGCGCGTGCTCCAGGCTGACGATGCGGCCATCGACACGCGCGCCCCGGCAGCGATGGCCGAGTTCGGAATGCACCTGGTAGGCGAAGTCGACCGGAGTCGCGCCGCGCGGCAGGTCCACCACGTGGCCCTCGGGCGTGAGAGCGTAAACACGCTCCTCTCCGGCCTCGCGCCGCAGGTGCTCCGAGACCAGCTCACCCGCGTCTATGTCCTCGCCCCAGCCAAGCACCTGCCGGAGCCAGCCGATCTTCTCCTCGTAGCCGCCCGCCCGCTCGCGGGCGTCCACGCCCTTGTAGTGCCAGTGGGCGCAGATGCCGAACTCCGCCTCGCGGTGCATGTCGTCGGTGCGGATCTGCACCTCCAGAACCTTGCCGCCCTCGCCGATCACGGCGGTGTGCAAGGAGCGGTAACCATTTGGTTTGGGGTTGGCGACGTAATCGTCGAACTCGCCGGGAATGTTGCGCCAGAGCCCGTGCACGGTGCCCAGCGCCGAATAACAGTCCGTGGCGCCGCCCACCATCACGCGCAGCGCCCGCACATCGTAGACCTCGGAGATATCGAGGCCCTTGCGCTGCATCTTGCGCCAGATGCTGTAGAGGTGCTTCGCGCGGCCGGTCACCTCGGCCTCGATGCCGGCGGCGGCAAGTGCCGCCGCGAGGCGCTCCGTGGCACCGGCGATGAAGGCCTCGCGGTCCCTGCGCCGCTCGTCGAGCAGCGCCGCGATGCGACGGTACTCGAGCGGCTGCAGATGACGGAACGCGAGATCCTCGATCTCCCACTTGATCTGGCCCACGCCCAGCCGGTGAGCCAGCGGCGCGTAGATGTCCATCACCTCGCGCGCGAGCACCACGGCGTCGGCGCTGGTGTCTCCGGGCGACAGGGCACGCAGGGCCTGTACGCGCTCGGCGAGTTTGACCAGCGCGACGCGCGGATCGTCGATCAGCGCGACGAGCATCCGCCGCAGCTTCTCGCCCTGCCGCTCGCGGCTTGCCAGACTGCCACGCGCGGCGCCCTCGTCCGGCCCGACGCGCAGGGCATCCATGCGCTGCACGCCTGCGAGCAATCGCGCGCAGGCTTCACCGGCAGATTCGCGGATGGCATCGAGTCCGAGGTGACCATCGTGGACGGGGACGCAGAGAAGACCCGCGATCAAGGCCTCGTCATCGAGTCCGAGCGCGGCGAGGATGTCGAGGATGTCGAGGGCCGCGCGCAGCCGGGACGACACGCGGCCTTCATCCCCGGATGGATAGTGCGCGATCACGGCGTCCAGCGCAGCTGCGATACGGCTCCGATCGTGCCCATCGCCGAGGGACGGAATCCGCTCGAGCAGCTGCAGTCCATCTGCCGGAAGGCCCTGATCGAGGGAGTGTGCCTCGCGGATCCTCACCATGGCGCGTGCGTGGCTCAGGCCACGCCGAATACGCCGGTTGAGAGGTAGCGATCACCGCGATCGCAGATCACCGCCACGATAAGCGCGTTCTCGGTGGTGGCGGCCACGCGCAGTGCTCCGGCCACGGCCCCGCCCGCCGAGACGCCGCAGAGAATTCCCTCCTCCCGCGCGAGGCGACGCATCGCTTCTTCCGCTTCCTGTTGGCCTATGTCGAGCACGAGATCCACACGCGCGGGTTCGAAGATGCGTGGCAGGTAGGCCTGCGGCCAGCGGCGGATGCCGGGAATGCTGGAGCCATCGGAAGGCTGCAAACCCACGATGCAGATCTCCGGATTGCGCTCTTTCAGGTAGCGCGAGACACCCATGATGGTGCCCGTGGTGCCCATGGAACTCACGAAATGCGTGATGCGTCCGCCCGTCTGCTCCCACAACTCGGGGCCGGTGCTGCGGTAATGGGCGAGAGGGTTGTCCGGATTCGCGAACTGGTCGAGCACCTTGCCGCGCCCCTCGGCCTGCATGCGCAGCGCGAGATCACGGGCCTCTTCCATCCCTGCCTCGCGACTCACCTCCACCAGTTCGGCACCATAGGCGCTCATGGCGAGCTTGCGCTCCTCGCTCATGTGCGAGGGCATGATCAGCACCATCCGGTAACCGCGCATCGCCGCAACCATGGCAAGCGCAATGCCGGTATTGCCGCTGGTGGCCTCGATCAGGGTATCGCCGGGGCGGATCTCGCCGCGTTGCTCGGCGCCCAGGATCATGCTCAGGGCGGGCCTGTCTTTTACCGATCCGGCAGGGTTGTTGCCTTCGAGCTTGGCGAGGATGGTGTTGCCCCGGCCGACGACCATGCGCTGCAGCCGCACCAGGGGCGTGGCGCCGACGGTGGACTCCACTGTGGGGAACG
Organism: uncultured Gammaproteobacteria bacterium; assembly: GCA_903928015.1. Classification (GTDB taxonomy): domain Bacteria; phylum Pseudomonadota; class Gammaproteobacteria; order Pseudomonadales; family UBA5518; genus UBA5518. The sequence goes on from CAIYPF010000116.1 coordinate 136,091, forward strand.
CAGCACCGGAGTCCGTGAGGGTCGGCGGGTGTGCCGGAGGAGTGCTCATCTGCGGGTACTACCGGTCGGAATCAGGTCCCCATGATACCGGCGCAGGCGCGGCGCGGAAGTACTCGCGGCTGCGAAGGGGACGATCGCCTACCACGGCGGAAAGCGCCTCGCGGAGCAACCGCTTGGCGAGCCGTCGCACGAAGGGATCACTGTAATCGCCCTTGCCGATGGCGAGCAGGGCCTGCCCCGGGAAAGCATGCGTGCTGTCCAGCCCGGCAGGCTGCGGCAGGAATCCGGTGGCGGGATCGAAGGCATAGAAGGCACCGGGCTCGAGGCACTCTCCACCAGAGGCTTCGAAATCGAGATCCACCGCATAGCCGAGTTCCCGCAGCAGCAGAAGCTCGAACTCGCGTAGCAGCGGCTCGTGATCGGGTGACTCGGCAAGCCCCGGCAGAAGGCCGGCATAGGCGTGGAATATCAGTGCATGCTCATCGGCATGCGCCAGCGCGCGCACCAGCAGCTCGTTCACGTACAGCGCGCTGAAAAGCCTTTCCCCGGCCACCTGGGGCAAGGGCTCGGCGCGCTCCACTCCCGTCAGCGTCTTCAATTCTCCGCGGCCCGACCAGGACACCACCAGAGACTGGAAAGGCTGGAGCAGGCTGCCCTGCCCTTTTTTCGAGGCGCGAGCGGCGCGTGCCACCAACCCGATGCGGCCGAAATCCCGGGTGAGGACGTCGAGAAGCAGGCTGCTCTCGCGGTAAGCCCTTCGATGCAGGACGAACGCGGGCTGTCTATCGACCCGCGCAGCGCCGGCCACGGCTCAGTTCTCCTCGCGGTAGCCGAGGCTCGCGAGCGCGCGTTCATCGTCGGCCCAGCCGCCGCGCACCTTGACCCACAGCCGGAGCATCACCTTGCGCCCGAGCAAGCGCTCGATGTCCACGCGGGCCTCCTGGCCCACCCGCTTCAGGCGATCACCGCCCTGCCCTATCACGATGGCCTTCTGCCCTTCTTTCTCGACCAGGATCACGGCGCCGATGTGCGTGCTGCGCTCGCGTTCGCTGTATTCCTCGATCATCACGGCGTTGGCATAGGGAAGCTCGGCGCCCAATTGGCGCATCAGTTTTTCGCGGACGATCTCGGCGACCATGAAGCGCTCGCTGCGATCGGTCAGCTGGTCCGGCGGGAACAGGTGCGGGGCCTCGGGCAGAGAGCTCGAGATTTCGCGCTCGAGCGCGTCGAGGTTGTGGCCGCGCAACGCCGAGACCGGCAGCACCGCACGGAACACGCCGGACTCCCCGAGTCGGGCGATCTGCGGCAGGAGCTCGGCCTTGTCCTCGAGCCGGTCGATCTTGTTCAGCAGGAGCAACGCGGGCTTGCCGCATTTGCGCACCTCTTCGAGCACGCGCTCGTCATCATCTGTCCAGCGTGCACGGTCGACGACCATCAGCACCAGGTCCACGTCGCGTATGGCGGAGAGCGCCGCCCGGTTCATCACCCGGTTCAAGGCCCTGCCCTCGGCGCGGTGCAGGCCCGGAGTGTCGACGTAGACGATCTGGAGTTCGTCGCGCGTGCTGACACCGAGGATCCGATGGCGCGTGGTCTGGGGCTTGCGGGAGGTGATGCTGATTTTCTGGCCGAGCAGATGGTTGAGCAGCGTCGACTTGCCGACATTGGGACGGCCGACGATGGCGACCAGTCCGCAGCGTGTGGGATTCATGGGACAACACCCTCGCCCGCCCGCAAGGCACCGAGAGCATGGCGGGCAGCCTGCTGCTCGGCGATACGGCGGCTGCGTCCGGCGCCCGGAGAGGGCTCCGGGAGGCCATCGACGTGAGCCTGAACGCGACACTCTCCTGCGCCAGCCTCGGGAAACACCAGAACTTCGTAACGTGGCAGCGGGCGGCGTCGCGCCTGCAGGAATTCCTGCAACTCGGTTTTGGGATCCTTGTGCGAGACATGCGGATCCTGCGCATCGAGCATCCCCGCAAACCAGCGCGAGACCGCCGCGAGCGCCGCCTCGGTGCCGGCGTCGATGCTGATGGCTGCGATCAGTGCTTCCAGCGCGTCGGCAAGTATCGAATCACGGTCGCGCCCGCCGGCAGCCGCCTCGCCACCGCCAAGCCGCAATTCCGGTCCGACGCCGAGTTCGCGCGCAAGCCCGGCGAGCGTTTCCTCGCGCACCAGGCTGGCGCGCAGCCTGCTCATCTGGCCTTCGCGAAGCGACGGGTAGCGCGAGAAAAGTTCGGCCGCGATGCCGAGGTTGAGCAGCGCGTCACCCAGGAACTCCAGCCGCTCGTTGTGCGGCTGGCCGAAGCTCGGATGGGTGAGCGCGAGGGCGAGAAGATCTCTCCGGGAAAAGCGGTGACCGATGGACGCCTCGATGCCCCCGCGTGCGGGGCGGAGTCCCTCAGTCACTGGCACCGGGAATCGGAATCTCGACGAAGTTGTCATTGAACATCACTATCGCGTCGACGTTGCCCATCACGTGGACCCTCGCCTCGTAGTTGCCATCAATGCGGACGGATGTCTTGGTCTTCTCGATCTTCAGGCAGGATTTTTCCTTGTCCCTGCAGACGGCCTGGACCATGTCGATCTGGTTCACGTCGAACTTGCGCTCGATGACCTGGCGCATCTCGAGGATGGATTTGGACGCCAGCTCCGGCTCGGTCTGCAGCGACTTGATGGTCGACTGCACCGAGAAATTCTTGATGAAGAGGGGACCGATCGCCACGATGATGGTGAGGCCGATGCCCGCCACGACGAGGACGATGAGGGTCTGCCAGACAGACATTCCCCGCTGCTGCCACCGACCCCGTGCGTGCGTCTGCATGCTTGCCATCCCCGATAACGAAGGAGACCCGAGTGTAGACGCTGTCAACGGATCATGCCCACGCGGGAGAAGTCGGGGATGCTGAGGAAACTGCCCCAGTGCATCCAGACCGCGAAGGCCTTGCCGACCACGTTGGCCTCGGGCACCTGGCCCCAGATGCGGCTGTCGCTGCTGTTGTCGCGGTTGTCGCCCATCATGAAGTAGTGGCCCGGCTCGACGGTGATCTCGAAGTTGTCGGGCCCGCTGCGCTGCAACTCCTTGCGCATGACGTGACCGTGCTCACCGAGCGTCTCCTGGAGGATCTGGTAGGTCGGCGCTGCAGGCGGCATCTGCACGATCAGCTCCTGCGGAACCTGTTCTCCGTTCACGTAGAGCACTTTGTCGTGGTAGGCGATGTGGTCGCCCGGGAGCCCGATCACGCGCTTGATGAAATACTCCGGGCGATTGGGCGGAAAGAACACCATCACATCGCCGCGCTCGGGCTGGCCGACCTCGATGACTTTGGTGTTCAGCACCGGCAGACGTATGCCCCACGCGAATTTGTTGACCAGGATGTAGTCACCGACCAGCAGCGTAGGGACCATCGAGGAGGACGGGATCTGGAAGGGCTCGACCAGGAAGCTGCGCAGCACCAGCACCGCCGCCAGCACGGGCAGGAAGGAGCGCGCGTACTCGACCGGCACGGGTTCCGGGCGGCCCGGGTCGCGGCGGGGCGCGAGCACGGTGACGTCTGCAAGCCAGATCACGAAGGCCAGCGCGGTGAGTGCGACGAGGATCAGCGGGAAGTTGATGTCCATGGCCCTGGTTCCGTCAGTTGTCGACCTTCAGCACGGCAAGGAAAGCGGACTGCGGGATCTCCACGCGGCCGACCTGCTTCATGCGCTTCTTGCCCTCTTTCTGTTTCTCGAGGAGCTTTTTCTTCCGCGTCACGTCACCGCCGTAGCACTTGGCCGTGACGTTCTTGCGCAAGGCTTTCACGGTCTGGCGGGCGATGATGTGCGAGCCGATTGCGGCCTGGATGGCCACGTCGAACATCTGCCGCGGGATCAGTTCGCGCATCTTTTCGACCAAGGCGCGGCCGCGGTACTGCGCCTGATCGCGGTGCACGATGATCGCAAGGGCATCGACCTTGTCGCTGTTGATCAACACGTCGAGCTTCACGAGATTGGCAGCCTGGAAGCGCTCGAAGCTGTAGTCGAGGGACCCGTAGCCGCGGGTGAGCGACTTCAGCCTGTCGAAGAAATCCAGAACCACCTCCGAGAGCGGCAACTCCCAGGTAAGCGATACCTGACGGCCGAGGAACTGCATGTCTTTCTGCACGCCGCGTTTCTCGATGCACAGGTTGATCACCGCGCCCACGTAGTCCTGGGGCACGAGGATGTTGGCGCGGACGATGGGCTCTCGCATCTCGGCCACGCGGGCCGGGTCGGGCAACCGTGAGGGGTTGTCCACCATCACGATCTCGCCGCGTGTGGTCTCGATCTCGTAGACCACGGTGGGTGCGGTGGTGATGAGGTCGAGATCGTACTCGCGCTCGAGGCGCTCCTGGATGATCTCCATGTGGAGCATGCCGAGGAAACCGCAGCGGAAGCCGAAGCCGAGCGCGTCGGAGGTCTCGGGCTCGTAGAACAGGGAGGCGTCGTTCAGCGTGAGCTTGGCGAGGGCCTCGCGGAAGGACTCGTAGTCCTCGGAATTGACGGTGAACACACCCGCATAGACCTGCGGCTTCACCTTCTTGAAGCCGGGCAGCGCCGCCACGTCCACGGTTTTGTTGTGGGTGAGGGTGTCGCCCACGGGCGCACCGTGGATGTCCTTGATGCCCGCCACGACGAAGCCCACCTCGCCGGCCCGCAGGCAGTCACGACGAAGCCGCTTGGGCGTGAACACGCCCACCTGATCGACCTCGTGCGCGCGGCCGATGGATTTGGTGACGATTTTCTCGCCCGGGCGCAAGGTGCCGTTCACCACGCGCACCAGCGATACGACGCCGAGATAACTGTCGAACCAGGAGTCCACGATCAGCGCCTGCAAAGGCGCGTTGGGGTCGCCCTTGGGCGGCGGGATCACCCGCACCAGTTCCTCGAGCAGATCGTCGACGCCGATGCCGCTCTTCGCGCTCACACGGCAGGCATCGGTGGCATCGATGCCGATGATTTCCTCGATTTCCTTGATGACACGCTCGGGCTCGGCCTGCGGCAGGTCCATCTTGTTCAGGACGGGCAGCACCTCGAGGCCCTGCTCGATGGCGGTGTAGCAGTTCGCCACCGACTGCGCCTCGACGCCCTGGGCCGCATCGACCACCAGCAGCGCGCCCTCGCAGGCGGCAAGCGAACGGGAGACCTCGTAGGCGAAGTCCACGTGGCCGGGGGTGTCGATGAAGTTGAGCTGGTAGGTCTTACCGTCGCGGGCGGTGTAATCGAGGGTGACGCTCTGGGCCTTGATGGTGATGCCCCGCTCGCGCTCGATGTCCATCGAGTCGAGGACCTGCGCCTGCATCTCGCGCTCGCTCAGGCCTCCACAGGTCTGGATGAACCGGTCGGCAAGCGTCGACTTGCCGTGATCGATGTGAGCGATGATCGAGAAATTGCGGATATGGCTCAAGGCAGTCACGAGTGCGTCACCACGTGCCGAAAGGGTGTAGCTGGGTCAACCGCGAACTCTACGTGAGAGCTGCGCGGTTGGCCCCGCTCCGAAGCCCGGAATACTACCCGATGCCCCGGGATTGCCGCCTCATTCCTCGATACGCAGGGCGATGAACCCGGCCTGACCCCGGCGGATCAGGCGCAGCGGCACGTGGACCTTGGCCGGCAGGGCGTCCACGATCTCCTCGAAATCGGCCGTATCGCGCACCGGGTCGTTGCCTACCTGGGCGATGATGTCGCCGGGCATGAGGCCCGCGCGTGCCGCGGCCTTGCCGGGCGCCACAGCGCGCACGAGCACGCCACCGGCAAGTCGCATCCGCGCCTTCTGCTGGTCGCTCAGGTTCTCGACATCGAGCCCGATGCGGTCGCTGCCGGCGTCGGCGCTGGCGATGTCGCGCGGCTCGTCCCCGGAGAGCTTGCCCACCTTCACCTGCAGATTGCGCGGCTTGCCCTCGCGGAAGAGTTTCACCGGCACATCGGTGCCGGGCTTGATGAGGCCAACCACGTGCGGGAGGTCAGCGGATTCGCCGATCTCGCGCCCGCCGAGCTCCACGATCACGTCACCGACCTTGATGCCCGCCTTCTCTGCAGGGCCGCCGGGCTCGAGCTGGGAGATGAGCGCGCCCATCGGGCGGTCGAGGCCGAAGCTCTCGGCCAGGTTCCGGTCGACGTCCTGGATGCCGACGCCGAGCCAGCCACGCACCACGGCGCCGGTTTCGCGCAGCTGCTGCGACACATCGCGGGCCACCTCGATCGGGATCGAGAAAGACAGGCCGATGGATCCACCCGAACGGCTGTAGATCTGCGAGTTGATGCCCACGACCTCGCCCCTCAGGTTGAACAGCGGGCCGCCGGAATTGCCGGGGTTGATGGCAACGTCGGTCTGGATGAAGGGTACGTAGTTGTCGCCCGTCTCGGTGGGCAGGCTGCGGCCGCGCGCACTCACGATGCCGGCCGTCACGGAATAGTCGAGGCCGAAGGGCGAACCGATGGCGAGCACCCACTCGCCCACCTCGAGGGCTTCGGAATTGCCAAGCGTCACCGTCTGCAGCCCGGTGGCGTCGATCTTCAGCAGCGCGATATCGCTGCGCTTGTCCGAACCCACCACCTTGGCCTCGAACTCGCGCCGGTCGTTCAACCGAACCGTGACCTCGTCAGCGCCCTCGACCACGTGGTGGTTGGTCAGGATGTAGCCATCGGGCGACGTGACGAAACCCGAGCCCATGGCCTGACGCTCGCGCGGCTGGCGCTGACCGCGCTGCTCCAGAAGATGCTTGAAAATATCGGGCATCTGCTCGAGATAGCGGGGATCGACGTCCTGCGGCACACCGCCCTGCGGCTGGGCGCGCTGGGTGCTCAGGATCTTCACCACCGCGCCGGAGTTCTTGCGCACGATCTCCCGGAAATCGGGAAGATCGCTGGCCCGTGCCGGGAGGGCTGCCAGGAAAAACAGCGACACGACGACAACAAGACTGCGGAAGGCTTGCTTCATGGAGACTCCGTAATGCAGGGAAGAAAAGGATTCAGGGGGCGGCGAAACTCACGGCATTGGCAACGAGCCTGGCGGTCTCGGGCGGTATCTCGCCCACTACCGTGACCAGGCCCTCCGGCGGACGTGGCGTGACATAAGCGATGGTCGCTCCCTGCACGGCCTGACCCGGACGCGACACGGATGGATCCGGCTGACGTTCGACAAACACCGTGAACACCGCAAGGCCATCGGTAAACATCCGCGTTTCCACGGGTTGGCCGGCGGCGTCCTGCCGGCGCTCGCGGGCGCTCTCGGCAAATCCTGCGGGCAACCAGGACACGCTCCAGTCGAAAGGCGCCACCTGCGCTGCGTCGGGGCTGGCGTGCGAAGCATCCACGCGAGCACCCTGCCCCGGCGTGAAGACATCGGACTCGGGTATGGGAACTCCCACCTCCAGCTGGACGAACTGGAAGCGCTCCAACACACGGCCTGCGCCATCGGTGGTTTCGGCCTTCAGGAGCAGGGAACTGTCGGCATCGAGCACCAGCGTCATGCCGTAGCGGTAGGGATCACGCGGACTGATCCGCAGCCTGCGACCCTCGCGGCTCGCGATGCGCTCACCGCCGTCCATCTCGAAGGCGTAAAACTGCCCCAGCCCGGGATTGTTCGCGAGCGCCAGGGCATCGGGGCCCTCCATCAGCAGGCGGTGACCGGCGTGACGGCAATCGAGCGGATGCTCCATGCGCAAGAACTCGCGCCCGGCGCCGTCGAGATCCTGGAGCCGCTCGTGCTCCACCCCGTCGACCACGGCGTGGACGATGCGCGCAGAGCTCAATTTCTGGCCTTGTTCGTAGGTGAAGATGCCGCGGTAATTGGACTCGCGGACGTTGTGGGCCATGAGTTCAAGCAGGGGCAGTGCCGCATCGGCCGCAAGTGCGGCGGTTGCACCCATGGCGCAGAGCGCGACAGCAGCGCGGGCAGCGATGCCCATGTGCTCAGGGCTGCTCGCGGGCATCAACCCGCACGAAGGGAATCATGCCCTGGGCCGTATTGAGGGATGCGTTCTGGGCGTGGTCCATCATGAACATCTGCAGCCGGAGTTCAGCCGCGCGATCTGCGCCGGTATCTGCCGCAGGCAGGGCCGAGCCCAGACCAACGGGTATTGCTCCGCTGCGCGCAAGCACGGGTGCTAGCGCAGGTGCGCCAAGGTTACCCATGGGGATGCCGGACGAGGCGACGCTGCGATCAGGTGCATCGGCGCCCGGACCGGAGAGATTGCGCACACCGAGCACGGTGACCAGGCAGACCGATGCTGCGACAGCTGCACCTCCAGCCCAGTTGCGCCAGCGCGACGCGGGCACCGCCGCGCCAACCGGAAGCGGCTCGGCGTCAATGGCCGCAAGGATCGAGGCCGTGAGTTCGGGGGGGCAGAGTGACGCCGCGTCGCGGCGCAGCACCGACCGCACCGTGTAGTGCCGTCCCGCCAGGTCGCGGAGCCCGGCGTCGCCGAAGGCTTCGAGCAATCGACGGGTCTCGAAATCGCTGGCCTCGCCATCGACGAGTGCCGAGACCATTTCCCGCAGGGGTTCCGTTGTTCTGGCCAAGACTGGCTCGCCTCCACTTTGCTTACCCTTCATCGGATACCTCCTGCGCAAATTAGTTCCCTGGCATCAGGGGAAGGATTTCCGCGTCCACCGCCTCACGCGCCCGGAAGATCCGGGAACGCACCGTTCCCACCGGGCACTGCATGACCTCGGCGATCTCCTCGTAGCTCAAGCCGTCGAACTCGCGCAGGCTGAGCGCGGTGCGCAAGTCATCGGGCAAGCGGCGGAACGCCTCTTCGATGGCCGTGCGCAGTTGCCCGGTCATCAGCTGGCTTTCAGGGTCATCGATGTCGCGCAGGGCCCAGGCGCCCTCGAAGTGCTCGGCGTCATCGACATCGACGTCTGCTCCGGGCGGGCGACGCGAGCGCGAGACGAGATAATTCTTGGCGGTGTTGATGGCGATGCGGTAGAGCCACGTGTAGAAGGCGCTCTCGCCACGGAACGAGCCGATCGCGCGATAGGCCTTTATGAAGGCCTCCTGCACCACATCCTGAACCTCGTCCGGATCGCGCACGAAACGCGAGGCGAGCGAATGAATGCGGTGCCGGTACTTGAGCACCAGCAGGTCGAAGCCGCGCTTGTCGCCCTTCTGAACCCGGGCAACCAGCTGCGCGTCGTCTTCTTCCGGAGGGAGAGTCACGGAGCGCGGCCAAGCAGGCGTGCGGAGGGACTCTCAAGCGGAGGCTGCATGCAGTGCCACGGCTCCGTGGGTGTTGACGTCGGCAGAACTATACGGCCTCGCCACTCCCGCGAAAAGGCTGGAATCCGGCCGCAAAAACCGCGGAACCGGAGCTGAGTGGACCCTGTGCTATATTCCGCGCCCCCAAGGTTGGAGCGACCGATGCCACAGCGACATTCCCATGATGTGCTGGTCATCGGCAGTGGTGCGGCGGGCCTCAGTGTGGCACTGCAGATCGCTCCGCACGCGCGCGTGGCCGTGATCTGCAAAGGCAAGCTCGACGAAGGGTCCACGGCCTGGGCTCAGGGCGGCATAGCCGCGGTACTCGACGATACCGACAGCATCGACGCCCACGTCGAAGACACCCTCAAGGCCGGCGCGGGCCTCTGTCACGAGGACGTGGTGCGCTTCACCGTGAGCCACAGCCGCGAGAGCATCCAGTGGCTGGTCGATCTCGGGGTGGGATTCACCAAGCTCGTCACTCCTGACGGGAACGAGGACTTCCACCTCACGATGGAAGGTGGCCACAGCCATCGCCGCATCATCCATGCCGCAGATGCCACCGGACGCGCGGTCTCGGACACGCTGATCGAACAAACGAAGCGCCATCCTCACATCGAGGTCTTCGAGCGCCACATCGCGGTCAACCTGATCACGCGCGAGGGGCGCTGCCGCGGGGCCTACGTGCTCGACATCGAGCGCGGCTCGGTTGATCTTTTCGCGGCGCGCTTTGTGGTCCTTGCCACAGGCGGGGCGAGCAAGGCCTACCTCTACACCACGAACCCCGACACCGCCACAGGCGACGGCATCGCGATGGCGTGGCGGGCCGGTTGCCGCGTGGCGAACCTCGAGTTCAACCAGTTCCACCCCACCTGCCTCTATCACCCCAGCGCCAAGAGCTTTCTGGTGTCCGAGGCGGTGCGCGGCGAGGGCGGGGTGCTCAGACTTCCGAGCGGCGAACGCTTCATGGACCGGTTCCACCCGCAGGCGGAGCTCGCGCCCCGGGATATCGTCGCCCGCGCCATCGACCACGAGATGAAGCGGCTGGGCGTCGACTGCGTTTATCTCGATATCTCGCACAAGGGCGAGGAGTTCGTGAAGGAACACTTCCCTACCATCCACGCCCGCTGCCTTGAGCTCGGTTTCGACATGGCCCGCGAGCCGCTGCCGGTGGTGCCGGCCGCGCACTACACCTGCGGCGGCGTGGTCATCGACCTGCACGGCCAGACCGATGTGCCCGGGCTCTACGCCGCAGGCGAGACCGCCTTCACGGGCCTGCATGGTGCCAACCGCATGGCGAGCAATTCGCTGCTCGAGTGCTTCGTGTTCGCGCGGGCAGCCGCGCAGAGCATCGAATCGCAGCTCGCGGCCGTTCTGCCGCCGGGCGACATCCCCGACTGGGACGCCTCGCAGGTCCGCGACTCCGACGAGGACGTGGTGATCTCGCACAATTGGGACGAGCTGCGGCGTTTCATGTGGGATTACGTGGGCATCGTACGCACCACCAAGCGCCTGCGGCGGGCCCAGAACCGCGCGCAACTGCTGAAGCTGGAAATCGCGGAGTACTACAGCAATTACCGTATCACCGCCGACCTTGTGGAACTGCGCAACCTCTCGCTCGTGGCGGAACTGATCATCGCCTGCGCACTCGAGCGGCACGAGAGCCGCGGTTTGCACTACACCCTCGACCACCCCGGCACATCAGCCCACGCCATCGACACCATCATCACCCCCTGAGCGCCCCGCACCGAGCCGCAACGCTGCGCGCAAGCGCCGCAAAGCCCATGCGGGCGCGGAATCGGGAAGCAGTACGAGCACACGCAGTCCCGTTGCCGAGCGCAGCCGCAGCACAGTCACGAGTGGCCAGACGGTGCTATCGGGCAAGGGCTCCACGGGCTCGCAGCCCGCTGCCGAACACAGGCTCCAGCCCTGCGCTCCCGCCCGCAATTCAAGCGAGGACTCGCGCCGCAGCCCACGCCAGGCGCTACGCGCAACCAGAAGCACGGACACATCGAGCAGCAAGCGGATCAGGGTCGGGATCGCAGCCAGCCACGGCGCAGCCAGCGCCGCAACAAACGCGGACACAAGCGCGGCCTGCAGGAGGCGCGAGGGTCTAATCGGTATCAGTAGTTCGGGGCCGTCCATAGCCCTGGATGCGCTCCACTATCGCGACGAGTGAGGGATCGGGAACCGGCACACGGTTCACCAGCCAGTCGAAGATATCGGTGTCTTCCTTCTCCAGCAAGGCGCGGTAGGCCTGCTGGTCACCGGGTTCGAGGCCCGGATAGGCTGACTTGGCGAAGGGCATGAGGACGAGGTCGAGTTCCAGCATGCCGCGGCGGCTGTGCCAGTACACTCGCCCGTTGTCTGCGGACGTGTCCATGGACGGTACTCCGGATCGACAGTGAAGCTGGCTATTATAGGGGCATCACTGCGCTTCGACTCCGACCATGTCAGCATCAATCGCATCCCCGGCAATGCCCGTCTCGATACCGCTGGAGTCCTTCGGATTCCTGCAACTCGAGGGCGCGCGCGCGACGGAGTTCCTGCAAGGCCAACTCACCTGCGACCTGCGGCAGGCCTCGGCCACGCACTTCATCAGCGGCGCATGGTGCACGCCCAAAGGGCGCGTGATCTGCAGCATGGCACTGTGGCAACAGGCAGCAGACCGCGTGATCCTCAGGATGAGCGCCGATCTGCTGCAGGCCACCGCAGCACAACTCTCGAAATACGCAGCCCTGTCGCGGGTCCGGATCGTCCCGGGCGAGTTGCGCTGCGTGGGCGTGCTGGGGCTCGTGGACGCCGGGACCCGGTCTCGCCTTGCACTGCCATGGCCCGACCAGGCAGGCGAGGTCCGCGTGTTCGGGGATGGCGCCGTACTGAGGCTCGATGCCGCCGGCGAGCGACACGAACTGTGGGTGACGGAGGATGCCTCGGCCAAGGTGCTGCAGCGCCTGCGCGAGGTATTACCCGAAGGCAGCGGCAATGACTGGCGCCTCGCCCTGGTGCGCGCCGGCATTGCCGAGATCAGGTCCGCCACCTGCGAACTGTTCCTGCCGCAGATGCTGGGCTACGACAGCGATGGGCGAGTGAGTTTCCGCAAGGGGTGCTACACCGGGCAGGAGATCGTGGCGCGCACGCACTACAAAGGCGGAGTGAAGCGCCACCTGCATCGCCTCGAGGGCTGCGGCGAGCCGCCGGCGCCGGGTACTGCGCTGGAATTCCGCGGACAGTCGGCAGGCACGGTAGTGGAGTCTGCGGTCAGTGGCGAAGGCACTTGCGACGTACTTGCCGTGCTCGCAGACGACCTGGCAGCCGATGCGGCCGGCACGCCCTTTGTAGCCGCCGGGACGGAATTCCATTTGCCCGCGTGATCGGGCGCTGAGTATGATCCGGCCGCGCAGACGGGGTTTCCCGGATGTACGCGAACCGAGGATTCCCGCATGTCATCCCAGATCGACGACGTTCGCGCCAAGCTGATCGAAGCCATCCAGACCAACCGCATCGTGCTCCCCACCCTCCCCGAGGTGGCGCTGCGCATCCGTGATGCTGCCGAGGATCCCCGCACCGACGTTGTCTCCTTTGCCAAGGAGCTGGGCTTCGACGCCGCGATATCAGCGCGGGTGATGCGGGTTGCCAACAGCCCCCTGATGCGCGGCAGCACGCAGGTCACCGACGTGAAAGCCGCCACGGGACGACTCGGCATCCAGTACTCCTGCAACCTTGCCGTTGGTCTGGCGATGGAACAGATGTTCCAGGCCACCTCGGACGCCATCGACGAGCGCATGCGCCAGATCTGGACCCACAGCACCGAAGTGGCGGGCATCAGCGCCGTGCTGGCACGCACCTACACACGCCTCAAACCCGATCAGGCAACACTCGCGGGCCTGGTCCACAAGATCGGCGCGCTGCCCATTCTCCGTTTTGCCGAGGAAGACCGCAGCCTGCTGAAAGACCTGGGCATGCTCGACGCACTCATCGATTCCCTGCACGGCGAAATCGGCAAGCTGATCCTCGACACATGGGGCTTCCCGCCGGAGATCGCGGCGGTGCCGCTCGCCTACCTCGACTTTGCGCGCAACCCGCCTGCGGTGGATTTCGCCGACATCGTGATGGTGGCCAACCTGCAGAGCTACATGGGCAGTTCCAACGCGCTCGCGAGCGTGGACTGGAACACGGTGAGCGCCTTTGGCCGCATCGGCCTGGACCCGGACGTCAATTCCATGGAAGTCGAGGACCTGAGCGAGGCGATGGCGGCCAGCATCGCCGCGCTTCAGTAAGCCCCAGGGCCCCAGTCGACGGGGCCTGCTCCCTGCTGTTCCAGATAGCGGTTCGCACTCGAGAAGTGCGCATTGCCGATGAACCCCCGATACGCCGACAGGGGCGAGGGATGCGGCGAGACCAGCACCAGATGCCGGTCACGGTCCACGATCCGTCCCTTGCGCTCCGCATAACTGCCCCAGAGCATGAAGACCAGATGCTCGCGACGGGCGTTCAGCACTTCCACCACGCGGTCGGTGAAACGCTCCCAGCCCTTTCCCTGATGGGAAGCCGCTTTTCCCCGTTCGACCGTCAGCACGCTGTTCAGCAGCAGAACGCCCTGCGCAGCCCACTGCGTGAGGCAGCCGTGCGGCGGACGCGGCAGTCCCAGATCGCGCTGCAGTTCGGCAAAGATATTCAGCAGCGAGGGGGGCGGTGGCACATCGGGCAGCACCGAGAAACACAGACCATGCGCCTGACCAGGGCCGTGGTAGGGATCCTGCCCGAGGATCACCACCTTCACCTTGTCGAAAGGCGTGGCATGAAAAGCGGCGAACCAGTTTGCAGCCTCCGGATAGATCTGCGCACCCCGGCGTTTCTCCGCCAGCAGGAAGGCCCGCAGCTCCTGCATGTAGGGCTGTTCGAATTCGGGGGCAAGCTCGGCAAGCCAGCCCGGTTCCAGATCAATCCGCCGCTCGCCGCCCGTCACGCGCGAAGACTCAGCGCTCGTCCGGCACGCCGTAGCGCTGCTGGTATTGCGCGAAGAGTGCGCGTTCACGGGCCTGGAAGTCGGCATCGCCAGCTTCGTAACGGTGCACTCCGAATTTTCCCTTGGGCTTGGCGGCGATGTAGGCCTGCATGCGATCCACGGCCTCGGCGCCCAGCGGCAGGCCGAGGCGCTCATACAATTCGTGCACGGCTGCCAGCGGCTCGTCCATGAGATCCTGGTAGCGCGAATCGACGACGCGCGCGGCCGGAACCACGCCCTCGTCCCGCTGACGCATGACGTTCGCCAGGCGCGAGGCGGTGGCGGAACCCATGATGAGATCCTCGAACGCCGAGGAATCGAAGGCCTTGTCGCTGCGCATCCAGTAGAGACAGCCAAGCAGGTTGGTGGCCGAGGCCATGCACTTCAGCGGATCACGATGCGTCTGGACGACGCGCGCATCCGGATAGGTGGCGAAGAGCGTGGGCAGGTGCCCCAGATGGTTGGGGGCCTTGAGCAGCCAGCGCGTGCGTCCACCGCTGCGCCACTGCAGGAGTTTCAGCAGGCGGCGGTGGTAGCGGTAGGCAAGGTCCCAGTCGTGACTGAAAAGCCAGGCGTCGTAGGAAGGCGTCTGCTGCAACGCCGGGAAATGCTCGCTGAGGAAGGTGTTCGCCATGATCATGCCGCACTCCGACGGAATGCGACCGCCCATCTCGTGCATGGACGCATAGGCCGGCACCACCCGCGCCCACTGCGTCACGAGATGGTCCGCACGGCGGACGCGATCCTCGATGTCGGCAGCCGTGGTGGTGGCAGGCGGCGGGCAGGAGAAGAGCAGCATCCAGGTTTCGGGGATCGCGAAACCCGGGTCCTGCGCCAGCAGTTCGAAGAGTATCGAGGTGCCGGAGCGCGGCAGGCCCGCGATGAACAAGGGCTCGCGGATCTCTTCCTTCCCGATCTCCGGATGCCGGCGGTAACAGTCCTCGATCTGCAGGCGGTTCTGCAGGAAAACCAGCATCTCGGCACGGCACATGAGCCGCCCGGTCAGGTTGAGATCGGCTTCCTCGTCCAGTGCCTGCACCAGCACCCGGAACGGCTCCTCCCATCCCGGCTCGCCGAAATCCGCGAGTCCGGTGGCGCGACGGGCGGCGTCGATCAGGCTCCCGGCGTCCAGCGGCACCATGCCGCGGATGTCCATGCCGCGGCCCTCGGCGTTAAGCGCCTCTACCCAGTCCGCACGGGCGGGCGGGACCCAGCTGTCGCGGCGATCGTCGCTGGCAGTCATGGCGCCTCCCGCCGGATCAGGACTCGTAGGCCTCGTCGATGTTGGGTGCGAAGAGTTCCATGCCCTCGGGCACGCTGACGCAGCCCTCGTCCCAGAAAGCCCGCGCATGCGCGATCAGCCCGTCGTCGTTCACCTTGAAGTAGTCGACGACGGAAAGGTCGAGGCCCTTGTTCTCGGCCGGGATGCGCACCTGCATGGTGAATCGCAGCACGCCCTCGTTGCCGTTGGCGATGATCTGGTCCACGCGCGGCAGGATGGTGCGACCCTGGTCGGCGCCCATGTGCGCGAAGTCCCAGAACTTCGAGACGCCTTCGTGCCCGACGAAAGGCGGCGTACCCACCGGGTCTTCCCACACTGCATCAGGCGCGAAGATGCCGAGCAACAACGCCTTGTCACCGGTGGCCCAGGCCTCCATGTAGGTGCGGATTGCGTGTCTTACCTGATCTGGCGTGGCGGCCATGTTGCGTGCTCCTGTGGTGTAGGGCTGGATGTCAGCGGTGGATGACCTGTTCGGCAAAGCGGCGCAAGGCGGCTCGCTTGCTGTCTCTCAAGGCGGGATTCGCGGACGGATCGAACCACGGCGCCGTGATGAAGGGGTTCGGCATCCAGGGGCTCATGATCATGAGTCCGGTGACGCCGGCGGCTTCCAGTTCCGCGATGGTGGCAGGCTCGTGGGCCTCGGTGAGCGCGATGTTCACAGACAGCCCCGTCTCTGGCAGTCCGGCGGCGGCGCGCTCACGGCGCAGCCCCTCGACCATGGGCACGGCCGCTGCGCGATCGAGCGGCAAGCCCAGCCAGCCATCGTTGCGGGCCGCGCGGCGCAGCGCCGGCGCCGAGGCGCCGCCACACCACACCGGCACGGGCGCGGGTGGCGGCGGGCACATGATGCCCTCGTCGAAACCGAAGAATTCGCCGTGGTGCTCCACCGGCTGGCCGCTCCAGAGGCTGCGCATCACCGAGAGCATCTCGTCGAGCCGCCGGCCAC
>CAIYPF010000117.1 GCA_903928015.1 uncultured Gammaproteobacteria bacterium
CGGCAGCAGCGCTTGCTGTTGCATCGGCGCTCGCGCTGCTGCGCTGGAAACGAGGCGTGATCGAGGTGCTCGCTGCCTGCGCGCTAAGCGGGCTGCTGGTGTCGATGCTGCGCTGAGGCAGCAGCGGGCCATCCCCGCGACGTCCCACCGCAGGAGCGGGCCATGCCCGCGACCTAACGCGTTGCAGCCGTATCGCCCGTGTCGCGGCTCCGCGAACGCGAGGCGGCAACACCAATCGCATCACTAGGCAATCCTGTTCCGATCGGCGCGCCCGTGGCGGTATAGACGCTGAAGCGGGCAATCCGCAGCCGCAGTTCCGCGCCGACCTTGAAATGCGTGGCATCGTGGTGAAGGTGCGGCACCTCCACCGTGAGCACGGTCGATCTGCCTTTCACACGGGCCTCGGCCCGCACGATCGGGCCGGTCTTCTGTACCGACAGCACGTCCACGCGCACCCCCGGCGTGGTCTCGTCGGCGATGCGCAGATCGCCAGGACGCACCCGGAGTTCCAGGTCGCCGGGGGGCGCATCGCTGCGACCCGGTATCGGGCGGTCGGCGCCTTCCACCAGCAGCCCGCGGCCTTCAGCGACGGCTCCGAGCACATTGGTGTCACCCAGGAACTCGAAAACAAACGGTGTGGCAGGCGTCTCGTACACCTCGTCGCAGTTCCCCACCTGCTCGATGCGGCCGCGGTTCATGATCACCACGCGGTCAGCGAGTTCCAGCGCCTCTTCCTGATCGTGCGTCACGAAGATCGTGGTCGTGCCGATGCGCTGGTGGAGTTCGCGGAGCCAGCGGCGCAGGTCCTTGCGCACCTTGGCGTCCAAGGCGCCGAAGGGCTCGTCGAGCAGCAGCACACGCGGCTCGATGGCGAGCGCACGCGCCAGCGCCACACGCTGTCGCTGCCCGCCGGAGAGCTGGTGCGGGAAGCGGTCACCCAGACCGCCGAGTTGCACCAGCTCCAGCAATTCGTCGGCGCGGCGCTCGATCTCGGCTGCGGCCGGGCGCTCGCGCCGGGGCCGCATGCGCAGCCCGAAGCTGTGAACTGATGATGCTGCTCGCCCTGGTGGCCAGCATCGTGTACTTCGGACTGTATCCGCAGCCCGTGCTCGACCTCTCGGCCGGCCCCATGGCCCGGCTGCAGCAGGTCTACACGCCGCCGGCCTTACGATTTCAGGGCAGAATGCGAACGTGCGCGCGACATCCCGAAGGAAAGCTTCAACTTTTGACCGACACCACCCGCAAGCTCGCCACCATCGTGGCCCTCGACGTCGCCGGTTTCTCCGCACGCACGGAGGCAGACGAGGAGAGCACGGTTGCGCAGGTCGCAAACCTCCGCCCTGTCGTCGAGAGCATCGCCAAGGCTCACGGCGGGCGCGTGTTCAACACCGCCGGCGACGGCTTCATACTGGAATTCGCGTCGATCTTCAGCGCCGTTGGCGCTGCGCTTGAACTCGCCGACGAATGCCGCCCGCGCGTGCGGGTCGGTGTCCACGTCGGTGAAGTCATGGTGCAGCCGAACGGTGATTTGCTCGGCCACGGCGTGAACGTTGCTGCGCGCCTGATGGCAAAAGCAGAACCCGGCTCGGCCATCATCTCCGCCGACGTCTGCCGCCTCATCCGCGGCCCGCTCGCCGAACGCTTCGCGTCGCGCGGCACGGTGCAACTCGACAAGATGAACGAGACGATCGAGATGTACGCGCCAGCGCATGGGTCTGCACCTGCAGCACCGTCGAAGGCGACGACAGCGGGCGCCCGCAGGTGGGCGACCCCATCGCCGCGCCTCGCCGCCATGATCGGCGTGCCGCTGCTGCTCGTGATCATCGCAGCCGTCCTGTGGAGCCGGTCAGGCGCGCCATCGTCTTCGGCGACGGATGCGCCGAACGCCTCCATCGCCGTGCTGCCCTTCGAGAACCTGAGCACCGACAAGGACAACGCCTTCTTCGCCGTCGGCATCCAGGACGAGATCCTGACGCGCCTCGCCAAGATCGGCGCGCTCAAGGTCATCTCGCGCACCTCCACCCTCCGGCTCGCTGATATCGCCAGCCGGCTCGGGGTCACCACGCCGGCCATCTACGCGCATTTCCCGGAGGGGCGCTCGGGAGTGGTCGCTGCGGTCGAGTTGCGCGCGCTGGAGGCTCTTTCCGGGCTGTTCGACCACGGCGTCGATGGGGAACCCCGGAAGGCGCTGCTGGACGGTGTCCGCGAGTTCGTTCGCCTGTTCGAAAGCCACTCGGCCTACCTGCGCGTCATGTTGCTAGACTTCGCGACGCCGGGCGGGCTCGAAAGCGTGACGCGTCACGTCGGCCCGCCGGGCGAGATCGAGCTATCGGGCACTCTGCGCCCGATGCACGACCGGCTCACGGCGCTCATCGCCCGCACCGTGGGCAAACCGCGCTCGAAGGTATCGAGTTGGACCTTCTTCAACGCAGTGCTGGGTGCGACGTTCATCAACGTGCTGCACCCGCCGCCCCGCGATGCACGGGGAAGGGCACCGTTCCGTCTCGAAGCAGAGGTCATCGCGCTTGCCGACGACTACCTGCGACGCTACCTCGGAGGCTGAAGCTCAGCCCCGGCACTGCGAGCGCTGCGAACAGGGCGCCAATACGCGAGTTTCTCCTGGCCGCCTCTCCAGAACTGCCGGGCGCAGAGCCCCTCACCGCCCGAACCGTCCCCCGTGTGTCCAGCCGCACCGCACCCGCGGGTGTCGGGGCCGCGGTTACTCGTCAGACGCCCAGCTCGCGATCAGGGATAGGGACGCAGTACCGGCGCACCGAAATGCGATGCGTACGCGTGAATGGCCGGCGTACCGCCAAGGTGCATCAGCAGGACACGGGAGCCCTTCGGGAAAGAGCCCTCGGCGGCGAGGTGCAGCAAGCCGCGCAGGGCCTTGCCCTCGTACACCGGATCCGCGGCGATGCCCTCGCAGCTCGCAAGCAAGCGGATAGCCGCCAGAGTGCGCGGGTCTGCTTTGCCGTAGGGGCTGCAGTCGACTGCCACAATGCGGACATCGGATGCCTCGACTGTTTGTGGGAGTCCGCATTCTCCGAGACCTTCGTTCGCGAGCGCGAGCACGCGCCCGCGCTTGATCTCGGTCTCCTCGTCATCCGGGATTCCGATGATCCGCATCCGCTTGCCCATCGCCGCATAGCCCGCAAGAAGGCCGGATTGCGTGCTGCTGCTGCCCGTGCAGTGGACGATGAAATCGAAGGCGATACCGGCGGTTTGACACTGCGACTCGATCTCCGCGGCACAGGCCATGTATCCGAGGCTGCCGAGCCGGTGTTCCGAGGCCCCGCCCGGCACGAGATATGGCCGGTGCCCCTCGCGTTCCATGCGCTGGCAGAATGCGCTGAGCGGCCCCTGGTCCTCGATCGGTCGCGGTGCGTCGTCGACGTAGAGATCGGCCCCCATCAGGCTGCTGATCAGGATGTTCCCCACCTCCCGGTAGTGCGGGCCTGCGTCCTCTGTCCAGCCGAAGTGCAGCAGCGCGCATTTCATGCCGCACTTCGCCGCCGCCGCGGCAGTCTGGCGCGTGTGGTTCGACTGTATCGCCCCTGCGGTGACGAGCATGTCAGCGCCCGAGCGCAGCGCATCACCTACCAGGAATTCGAGTTTGCGGGTCTTGTTGCCTCCGCCCTCGAGGCCTGTGAGGTCATCGCGCTTGATCCACAGTTCCACGCCGTCGAGATATCGCTCGAAGTTCTTCAACCTGTGCAGGGGCGTCGGTAACTGCGCGAGCGACGCGCGTGGTTTCGCTGCAAGCGCTTCCTCGAGGATGCTGGGCACGGTTCAGTTTCTCCCTGCGGTCGACTCGTCCGCGACCGGTGCCTGTCCGGGCTCCGCGGGCCGGATCCGGATGTTTAAGATGCCGTAGATGATCGCGATCACGGGGTTCAAAAGGTTCAGGAACGCATAGGGCAGGTAGCCCAGCGTCGGGACACCGAGTGTCGCCGCCATGAAGGCACCGCAGGTATTCCACGGCACCAGCGCCGAGGTCATGGTGCCCGCGTCCTCGAGGGTGCGGGAGAGATTGACCGGGTGCAGCCCGCGGCGCGCGAATTCGAGACGGTACATTCGCCCGGGCAGCACGATCGCCATGTACTGGTCTGAGGCGATGATGTTGGCACCGATGCAAGTGAGCACGGTGGTCGTTACCAGCGAGCCCGTACCGCGCACGCCCTTCAGCAGCGTCTGCACGATGCGCTGAAGGAGCCCCGTGCGCTCCATGGAGGCGCCGAAGGTCATCGCCGCCATGATCAGCCAGACCGTGTTCAGCATGCTCCCCATACCGCCGCGCGAGAGCAGTTCGTCGATCATTGCGTTACCGCTCTGTAGCGCGTATCCGCTGGCCATTGCCTGCCATATGCCACGCGCAAGCCCTTCCACGGCGCCGAATGTGCCGTCCGGGTTGCCGAAACGGAGCGTGGCGTCCGTCTGCCAGAACAGGGCAACCAGCACACCCGCGAAAGCGCCGCCCGCGAGGGCGGGGTAGGCCGGGACACCGCGAACCGCAAGCGCCAGCAACAGGACCAGCGGCAGCAGCGGCACGATGCCGAGATTGAACTGCTGCGCCAGCTGGGCGCGTGTAGCCTCCACCGCGCTGTCGGAGAGCGCATGCTCGCCGGAGCCGATCGCCAGCACCGTGAACATCAGGAGCGCAATCACCAGGCTCGGCGCCGTCGTCCAGAACATGTGGCGCACATGATCGAAGAGGTCTGCGCCAACGATTCCGGGGGCGAGGTTGGTGGTATCGGAGAGTGGCGACATCTTGTCGCCGAAGTAGGCGCCGGAAATCGCGGCACCTGCAGTGATTTCCGGCGACAGCCCCATGACCTGCGCTGTGCCGATCAGTGCGAGCCCCACCGTACCGGCGGTGGTCCACGAGCTCCCGATCGCAAGCGAGATCATCGAGCAAATCAGACAGGCCGCCGGATAGAAGAACGAGGGATCGAGTAGTGCGAGCCCGAAGTAGATCAGCGAGGGTGCGGTGCCACAAAGCATCCAGACACCGATCAGCAGTCCCACCATCAGGAGGATCAGGCAGGCGTTCATCGCAAGTCCGATGCCCCGGATCATCGCCTCCTGCAAGGCGTGCCAGCCGAGGTGCATGCCGATCAGTTGCGCCACGCCTGCAGCGAGCAGCAACGCGATCTGGTTGGGGCCGCCGGAGGAGCCGTCGCCGAAGAGGTATACCGCCGCACCCAGCAGCGCTGCGAGCACAGCAACGGGCGTCAGTGCCAGCCACAACGGGATATCGCGTTCGTCTACCCGTTCCATCGCACCCTCCCGGCGACCCTTCAGATCGGTGGAGTTTACTCCAGCCTTCGTGCGGCTCACGCGCGCGCCGGAGTGGAGGCCTCGATGGAGGGAAAGCGGGGAGTGGCAGGTGATGCTCGACGCCCGTCTGGCTTCGGTCCGGGAGGGGTTTTATCCTCTCGGAAATCGGAGAAACCCAGATGATGCTGTCCCTCGCCTGGCGCACGATCACACTCGCCGCGCTGCTGATCGCGATCACCGCCGTACCGGCTCGGTCTCAGCCCTACCCGAACGCGCGCACCGGCGACAACTACATGCACAACTATCTGCTCCCGCCGGCGGCGAGCAGTTCTCCCTGGTGGCCCACCTGGGCTCCGGACGGTCGTTCCATCGCGTTCGCGATGGACGGTGCGCTCTGGCGGATGCAGGTCGCGGGCGGCCGGGGGGATGGCGCCGCAGAGGCGATCCTGCAGGAGAAGGAGTATCTATCCTCGCCTGAGTGGTCGCCGGACGGACGCTTTCTCGCCTACACGGCCGACGATGGTGGAAAGAGCATCAACATCCGGGTGCTGAATCTGGCCACGCGGCTCGTGACCGCGGTGACCACCGGCGCGTTCGTCAACATCGAGCCTGCCTGGTCACCCGACGGGCGACGTCTCGCCTACGTGACGACCGCCCCCAACGGATTCTTCAACATCGCTGTGGTGGATATCGTCGAAGGTCGTGCCGGGCCGCCGCTCGCCCTCACCGTCGATCACAAGTACGGCGCCCCTCGTCTGTATTTCAGCGATGAAGACGTCCACCTTTCCCCGTCGTGGTCGCCAGACGGGCGAGAGTTGCTGCTCGTCTCGAACCGGGGCATCCCGCTCGGGTCCGGCGGAGTGTGGCGCGTCGCCTTTGAGCGGGACGTGATGAACACGGATCGGGCGAAGCTCATTCACACGGAGGAGACGCTGTTCCGGACCAGACCGCAGTGGTCGCCGGACGGGAAGCGTTTCATCTACGCGTCCCACCTCGGCGGCCAGTTCACCAACCTGTTCGTGCTTCCGACCACCGGCGGCGAGCCGTACAAGATGACCTTCGGCGAGTACGACACCTTCCTGCCGCGCTGGTCGCCAGACGGCGAATGGATCGTTGCGGTCTCGAACGAGCGCGGCCTGCCGCAGATCAAGTTCATCAAGGCGTGGGGCGGCGAGGCGCATCTGGCGCTCGTGACCCGGAAGAAGTGGCTGACCCCGATGGGGCGCCTCGACGTGCGGATTCTGGACGAGCGGGGACGCGAGACCGAGGCCCGGGTCTACCACACAGCGTCGGACGGCAAGCCGTACACCCCGGCCGATGCCTTCGAGCGTCTCGCCACGCTGGAGCGTCGTTTGTTCCATACCCGCGGGCGGTATTCGACCGAGGCGCCGCCCGGAGCATTCCGCATCGAGGTCACCAAGGGCTTCGAGTACGCGGCGGCGCGGCAGGATGTGGACGTTAAAGCGGGCCAGACCACCACGGTGACGGTGCGGCTGAAACGGCTGGTGAACCTGAAGGCCAAGGGCTGGTACTCCGGCAGCAACCACGTGCACATGAACTACGCGGGGAACCTGCACAACACGCCCGAGAACGTGATGATGATGAACGCGGCCGAGGATGCGGACATGGTCAGCCTCCAGATCGCGAACAAGGACAACCGGGTGCTCGACTACCAGCACTACACGCCCGGGCAGGACCAGCACCCGCTCTCGACGCGCACGCGGGTGATGCACGTTGGTCAGGAATACCGGCCGCCGTTCTACGGACATATCTCGCTGTTCAACCTCAAGGAGCACCTGATCTCGCCCTTCGTCACCGGCTACGAAGGCACGGCCGTGGAAAGTCTCTACCCCTCGAACACCGACGTCCTCCGCTACGCCAGAGCGCAGGGCGGGATCGGGGCTTACGTGCATCCGTTCGCCGATGACGCGGATCCGCTCTTCACGGGGCTCGGCACCGCCAAGACCTTCCCGGTCGACGTGGCGCTTGGCGCGGTCAGCTATCACGAGCTCTGGTCGCAGAGCGCCGGAAACGCGCCACTGGACGTCTGGTACAAGGTGCTCAACAACGGCTTCCGTGTGCCCGTGACCGGTGGCGAAGACTCGATCTCGAACCTGCACCGGGTCGAACTGGTCGGATCGGTACGCGGTTACTTCCACCTCGGTAAAGCGCCGCTCACCTGGGCGAACTGGATGAAGGCGCTTCTCGCCGGCCGGGGCTTCGTCAGCAACGGTCCGCTCATCGAGCTGACCGCCAATGGCAAGGTGATGCCCGGCGAGGAGATTGCGTTGCCGTCGGGGGGCGGGCCGGTGACGTTTCAGGCGACCATCACTTCTCTGGCGCCGCTCACCCGGGTCGAGCTGGTCTCGAACGGCGTGGTCGTGCACGGCATCGATGTCCCGGCGGGGCAATCCTCGATCACCTTCAGTCATACCGCGCAGGTGTCGAGGTCGGCCTGGTTTTCGCTTCGTGCCGTCGGCGCGCCAAATACGTTCCCGGTGGAGAACACGCGGCCTCTGGCGGTAACAAACCCGATCTACGTCATGTCCGGCGGAGCGCCGATCCGCGACAAGGCATCAGCCGATTACTTCGTGAAGTGGATCGACGTGCTGACCGACATGGCCGGGAAACACCCGGGCTGGCGCAGCGACAAGGAAAAAGCGCACGTCCTCGGCCAATTCAGGGAGGCGCGGGATATCTATCTCGCACGGGGTGCCGAAGCGAACTAGCGTGGCCGTCGTGCTCGCTCGTCTATCGTCGCGTAAACAGGATTCAGCAGATGCGGCCGGATGGCATAGGTTGGTATCCAGCCGGTAACGGAAGGACATTACGGCCCCTCTCGCTCTCGGGGGGCATCTCCATCGCGAAAATCATCAGCCAAGAAATCATCAGGCAGGGAGCCCAGCGCGCGGAACGCCCGCTCCAGATTGGCTGACCGCTCTCGCAGCACGATCTCGTCCCCGCGGCGGGAAATCTCGAGTTCCTTGGACTCCACCCGGAAAGCCTTGGGAAGGCGTACTGCCTGGCTGTTGCCCGACCGGGAATGCCGAATTGATCGTCCTGCAGGAACGACCTCAATCCTCCGGCCCCCTCCGCAGCAACTGTTCCAACGCCTGCTCGTGCCGGAGAAGCGCGGGTATGGACTCGGGCTTCGCCCGCCGGTGGCGCAGCAGGAACCACAACGCACTCAACAAGCGGTACAGCACGCGCGAGCGGTAGAGCCGCTCGAGTGCGGCATCGCCGATCTCGCCGTAGGCAAGCAGGAGTTGCTGGCGATCGAGGGCGTTAAGGCCCTGATCCTCGCAAAGTGTGGCCAGGTCGAAGAAGGGATCTCCGCGGGCAGCGTATTCCCAGTCGAGAATGCGGATGCCCGAGGGCGTTTCCAGGATGTTGGTTGCCACCAGATCGTTGTGGCAGAGCGCCTTCAGTTTGCGCCCGAAACGGTACTGCTCCATCACGAGGCGGCAGGAGCCGAGCAAGCGGCGTGCGCGCGGCCAGCGGCGCGGATCCTCGGCCTGCAGTTCACGCGCATACGCACGGATGCGGTCGGCTATGTTCACGGCAGGGATATCGAGGTCCTGCGCGTGGAGGCGATGCAGCGCTGTCGCCAGCGCGTCGATCACACGCTCGGCGCCTATGCCCTCGATGCGCAGCGCGCGGGATTCCAGATAATCCGTGACCAGCGTGCCCCTCGCGGGATCGCAGTAGAGCACCGGGGCGCTGATGCCAAGACCCTCAGCGCAAACGAGTACCTTCTGCTCGGCAATGCGATCGACGCCGAGGCCCGCTGCGCTGCGATTGCCCAGACGCACCACGAAACGGCGCTCTCCGCGTCGCATCAGAAACGTACGGTTGCTGTGGCCGGCGCTGAATACAGCCTCGAGTTCGGGTGTGCCGCCCTCGCCCGGCGCTTGCCAGCGGTCGAAGAGTTCAGCCAGTGCGCGGGGAAGGGGTCGCTGGGGGGTGTTCAAGGTAGTGTGTGCGCCAGCGTAGGTATCCGAATACGACGATCACGAGATAAGCGAGAAACAAACCGCCGGTAAGGTATAGACCACGCTCCACGTAGAGGTACAGGGAAAGGGCGTCGATAACGAACCACCAGTGCCAGTTCTCGAGGATCTTGCGCGCCACCATCCACGTTGCGAGCAGGCTGCCCCAGGTGGCAAGCGCATCACCCCAGGGCAGTGCGGCCTCGGTATAGCGCGCGAGGAGCGCGCCGTTCAGCGCCGCCGCGGCACACACGGCTGCAATCCACCCGAGGTGCCAGCGCACAGGACGACGCGTGATCGGGAGCGCGGCATCGCCCTCCCCGCCCGCGCGCCAGCTCCACCAGCCGTAGACGGCCATGAAAAGGTAATAGACCTGCAGCGCCGACTGCATGTAGAGCCGCCCCTGCCAGAACAGGAAGAGGTAGATCAGCGTGCTGGCGAAGGCCGCGGCCCAGCACCACGCGCTCTCGCGAACGGCGAGCAGCAGGTAGGCAAGCGCCAACACTACCGCGAGCGCTTCCCACGGGTCCTGCGACAGCAACCAGGCGCCGATCTGTTCCATGGCGGTCAGACGCCCGGGCGCACGTCGCCCGAGACCACTTTGCTCAGCAGCGCCGCACCCCCATGCGTTTCCCCGCTGTGCTGCAGTTCCTCGGTGAGCGGCGGGTAGAGACCGGGATCGATGCAAGCCTGCACGGGCTCATCCTCCGAAGTGGTAGTCGATGCTGATGCCGGCCACGCGCGGTGCGCCGAACTGGTAGTAGGGTTCGTTCACGTAGAACTTGCGCGGATCATTGCCGAAATAGAAGCCGTGCACCGCGTAGGTTTCGTCTAGCGCATTGCGCAACCATGCGCTCACTTCCAGCACATCGCTTCGGTAACCGGCGGCGAGGTGCAGCAGCGTGTAGGCGTCGCTCCTCTGGTCGTCGGAGTCGGAAAGGTAGTAGGCATCCTTTCCTTCCCACTCCACGCGCGCATAGAAGCGCGGCGCGAAGCGCCACTCGCCTGCAACATGGAACTGCCAGTTCGGCGCCTGCGCCTGGTCGCGGCCGCTCTTGTCGACGAAACCGAGATCCGGGTCGTTGGCGACGAAGCCGTCGATCTTCGTGTCCAGCAGCCCGAGCGCGAACTCCAGGTCCACCGAGGACACGGGCTGCCACGCAAGCTCCAGCTCCAGACCGCGGTTCTCGCCGCTCGCGGCGTTATCGGTGTAGCCCACGAACTGCGGACCTTCGTTGTACCAGGCCTTGAGTTGCACATCCTCTCGCTCCATCGCGAAGAGCGAGAGCGCAAGACGCGCGCGGTCATCGGCAAAGCGCGTCTTCCAGCCGATCTCGTAGTTCCACAACGCCTCGGAGGCGTACTCGGTGCGTTGCTCCAGAAACGCGATGATCGAGGGCGAGAGCGCGGCCTGTCGCGCCTTGCCGATGGCCTCGCCGTTGACACCTCCGGCCTTGAAACCGCGGGAGACCTGCGCATAGATCATCGCAGCATCTCCCATCGCGTACTGCGCGCTCGCCTGCCCGCCGAGAAGCGTGTCGCCCGGGGTGGCCTGCACGCCGAGCGAGTCGTCGTAATCGGCGGAGAATTTCTCGGCGCGCAGCCCCGCCACCAGCGTGATGCGATCGCTGGCCTGCAGGCTGAGTTCTCCGTAGGCGGCATCGCGCGAAGCTGCGTAGTCGCTGCCGAATCGCGCGGCAGGCGGCGGGTATCCTGCGGAAAAATCGAAGAAACGCCGCTCGAGCGCGGTGTCGCGGCGCCAGGCAAAGATGCCCGCCACCCAGCCGAGCCGGGCATCGCCCTTCGAGAGCGCGCGCAGATCGATGCTGCGCGCGTCCACCTCACGGATGTAACGGTCGGTGCTCTTGTACTCGTAGCCCTCACAGGGCAGGCCCGCACAGATGGCGGGAAAGGACCAGTCCTCGTCGTAGCCGTAATCGAGATCGCTCTTGCTCCACGTCGCGAGCAGGCGCAGATCGGCTGCGTCCATGCCGCGCCATGCCGCATCGATCGCGAGCGCATTGCTCGTCTGTGCGTCTTTGCCGGGCTCGTCCGAGAGCGTGTGGCGCGTGTTGTCGAGAGAGAATGCGTCGTAGCCGTTGTCGGCATCCACTCGCAGCGCCGTGAGACCCAGCGAAAGATCCTCGGATGGCTCCCACGCGAGGCGTGCGCGGGCCGTGAGCTCATCGATGGCGTTGGTGTTGTCACGCCCGAGGTAGGTGTTGCGCACATAGCCATCGGAGCGGTGACGCTCCAGCGCCATTCGCCCGGCAAGGCCCTCTGCCAGCGGCCCGCCGGCACTCAGGCCAAGCGTGCTGCCACCGTATTCGGACGCACCGAGGCGAAGCCGCACACCGGGATCCGTGGCGGGATCGGTGCTGCGGATGTTCACCAGCCCCGCGAGC
>CAIYPF010000118.1 GCA_903928015.1 uncultured Gammaproteobacteria bacterium
CTACTACCTCGTCGACGACATCAACGACGTGGTCATCGAAAGCGCACAGCTGCCGGGCTCCGCGCTCGCGTCTGCCGTGGACCTCGCGCCCGAGGTCACGGCTGGCAGCGGCATCGATACCGTTGAGTCCAGCGTGAGCTTCCTGCTGGCGGCAAACATCGAGAACCTCATCCTCAAGGCCGGATCGGGCGCACTTGCAGGCACGGGCAACGAACTCGCCAACGCCCTCACCGGCAATGGCCTGAACAACGTGCTCCTTGGTCTGGCCGGTGCAGACACGCTGGTCGGCGGCGCGGGCAATGACACGCTCTCGGGCGGTGCCGGTGATGACTCCATGCTGGGCGGCGCGGGCGACGATACATATGTGGTCGACAGCGCTTTCGAGGCTGCGGCCGTGAACGCGCGCCTCGTGGAACTGGCAGGCGAGGGCACCGACACCGTGCAGTCTTCGGTCACGTTCATCCTGGGGGCGGAGTTCGAGAAACTGATCCTCACCGGTGTTGCGGCCACCAACGGTACGGGCAATGCGGTGGGCAATGCGATCAACGGGAACGCGGGCGCGAATACGCTGAAGGGCCTGTGGGGCAACGACACACTCGTTGGTGGCGACGGCGCGGACAGTCTCTTCGGCAACGGTGGGAGCGACACGCTCACGGGCGGCGCGGGTGCCGACAGGTTCTGTTTTGATACCGCTTTCAGCGCGAGCACCAATCTCGACACGATCACCGACTTCGTGTCGGCATCGGACAAGATCCAGCTGGACGACGACATCGCCGGCGCTTTCGTGGCGCTCACTTCCCCGTCCGTTGCCCAGGGGAGCTTCATCTCGGGGGCGGGGCTCACCGCCGCGCGGGATGCGGATGATTTCCTGATCTACAACACCAGCACCGGGGATCTCTACTACGACCGCGACGGCAGCGGTGCGGCCGCCGCGATCAAGTTCGCGCTGCTGACGGCTGCGCCGGCGCTGACGGCGGGGGATTTCGTGATAGTGGATTGAGGTGGTTGGCCAGGGGGCGTTTTTTACTGCGAGGCAGCTGCCTTTTCCGTGGAGAAATTGCTGATCAGCGCCTCCACGAGGTCGAAGGTCGCCACCCACCCGTAGGGGCCTTCTTCCACATCTGCCCGCGGCCAGCTCGAGAAGATCGCGATCACGATTTTTTCCTCCGGTGCCACGTGCAGGAACTGCCCGTTGATGCCTTCGCCTTCGACGTCTCCCTTGCCATTGCCCACGCCCCACCAGAATGAGCGGTAGTAGGGTTTGCGCGTGTCGGAGTTCACCAGGTACGGCCATGCAGGGTCCGCAGGCTGGTGCTGGATGTCGTGGAGAAATGCGGCTGGCACGACTTGCCGGCCCAGGGCTCTGCCCATGTTCTGTACCAGCAGGCCGAAACGCCCGAGGTCCCGCAGGGTCGCGCTCATGCCGCCGTCGCCGAGCGCGAATCCGGCTTCGTCGATGGTGATGTTGGCGTCGAACTCCGCGCCCATGGGTTGCCAGATGTACTCGGAGATCAGCGTTGCGAGTGGCTTGCCCGTCGCTTCCTCGAGCACCCACCCCATGACGTCGGTGGAGCCCGATTTGTAAATGAATTTGCCGAGGTTCCCCGGCTTGCGGCCCACCGTCGGGAAAAACGCATAACCACCCCGAGGCCCGTTTGCGGGGCAGTAGTCTGCATCCGACCAACCGAGTGCGCAGTCCTGCAGGCGCACCGTGCTTTGCATGTTCTCGTAGTCTTCGGTGTAGTCGGCGCCATCACGCATGTCCATCAGCGTCTGCAGCGGATCCGGCCCCCAGCCGCTGGCCGCCAGCGCCGGCACGTAGTGCGCCACGCTTTTGCCGAGGTCGATACGCCCCTCTGCGGCAAGCGTGCCCGCCAGCAAGCCGATGACCGATTTGTTCACCGACATCATCAGGTGGGGCAACTCGGGACGCAGTGCGCCGTAGTACTTCTCGACCAGGATGCGGCCGTCCTTGATGACCAGGATGCCGTCGATGAATTGCTCGGCGGCGATCTCGTCCATCTGCCGCTGTTTGCCGTGATACGCGAAAGAAAAATCCTGCCCTGCCGAGGCTGCAGTGCCCAGCGCCAGGACGCGCCGGTTGTCGTGGGCGATGTTCGCGGTGGGAATCACCTCGCGCACATGGCTGAAGCCCCAGCGGTTGTGCGGCGCGTACTGGAAATTGGCCAGCGTGAGCCCCGGCGGCCTGCCGTCCTGCTGGGCCTGTACGGTGCCCGACATCAACAGTCCGGCTGCCAGTGCGAGCGTGGCGATAGTCCTGAGCATCGTCATTGTCTCCATCTTTCGGCGCGGCCTCTGCGTCACGGGCGCGCGTAGTGTTTTTCGAAATGCCGGCGCATGGCAACGAGGCCGTTCCTGAACTTGCTGTCGCGGCCAAAACCGATACGGAAATGATCCTGCGGAACATCGGTCAATTCAGATGCGTAGATCGAGGAGGGCAGGAGC
>CAIYPF010000119.1 GCA_903928015.1 uncultured Gammaproteobacteria bacterium
ACACGCGGCTTAGCGCCGCACAGGCGGCTGTCGTTGAGCAGGACTACGGCATGGAAAACGGCGCTCTGCGCGTGCAGACGCGTGGCCCGCTCGTGCAGTACCTGCTGCAACTGCTGCGCATCGACACCAAGATTCTGGACGGCAACCCCTCGGCGCAGCAGATCGTGGTGCAGAACCGGGAGGAGGTGCGGCCTTGGGTGTTTGATTGATCGCAGCCCCCTGCCCACAAAACGTCTTGACGTCATGACGGCAAAATGGAAAGACTGTGCCCGGAGGTACCGGCCATGTCTGACCCCGTACGCGCAACCATCTACCTCGACCCGACATTGCACAGGGCACTGCGCCTCAAGGCCGCAGACCTGCACTGCTCCATGTCGGATGTGGTCAACAGGGCCTTGCGGGAATCCCTCATCGAGGACGCGGAAGACCTCGAGGTAGCCGAATCCCGGATCGCAGAACCCGAGATCAGCTACGAGGCCCTGCTGAAGGACCTGCGCAAGCATGGAAAGCTATAGGCTTTCGTTCAAACGCTCGGTCACCAAGGACTTTCGCAGCATCCCGCAAGAGGACGTCCGGAGGATCCTCGCCCGCATCGATGCTCTCGCGCTCGAGCCGCGACCACAGGGCTGCCAGAAACTGACGGGGCAGGAGCGCTACCGCGTGAGGGTCGGTCGTTACAGGATCGTCTACGAGATCCGGGACGAGGTGCTTCTTGTGATCGTGGTTGCGGTGGCTCACAGGAAGGGCGTTTACCGATGAGCGCAGGAACAGGCTGACCTAATCCACCTCAAACCGAAACGCCCCACCCTCCCGCACCACGTGCCCGGCCGTCGGGGCCGCGAAGTGCGTGCCGATCACCAGCACCGGCTCACCCGCCACCCGCTCCATCACGGAGCGTCGCATTCCGGCGCCGGCCTGCGGATCGCTGTCGAACGGCGGAGACCACTCCGGATGCCCGAACTGGCAGGGGTGATGGAGCATGTCACCGGTGATCAGGGCGCGCTCGCCCTGCGATTCGATCAGCACGCTCACATGGCCCGGCGTGTGCCCGGGCGTGGGCATCAGGGATATCTCGGGCGAGATGCGGTGGTCCATCTCAACCAGCGTGGCAAGCCCGGCGTCGAAGATCGGCTTTACAGAGTCTGCAAGGATCGCCTGTTGATCGGGATCACCTTCCTCGCTCCAGTGAGCGTATTCGCGGCGGCCGATCAGGTAACGGGCATTGGGGAAGGTGGGAACCCAGCGGCCATCCTGAAGCCGCGTATTCCAGCCCACGTGGTCGACATGCAAGTGCGTGCAGACCACTGCATCCACGGACTCGGGCGTCACGCCTGCGGCCGACAGGCTCTCGAGGAACGCCGTCTGCAGAGCCACGCCGCCCATCAGGGTGCGCGGCTTGTCGTTGCCCACGCAGGTGTCCACCACCAGCGTGAGCCCCGGCGCCCGCACCACCAGCGCGTGAATAGACAGTTTGAGATGCCCTTCCTCGGTCACGAAGTGCGGGTACAGCCAGGGCATCTCCCGCAACCGCTCCGGTGTTGCCTCCCGCAAAAAGGGATGCACGGGGTCGTAAGGAACGGGCATTTCCAGCTCCACGACGCGCGTGACCGTCACAGAGCCGATTTTCCACTGGAGCATGTGCGTTCTCCCCCTCAGACGAAGCTGACGCCCGCCTCGCTGAAGGGCAGCTTCCGCACCCGCGGCAGGCCGAGACGCGCAACCGCATTCGCGAGCATCGGGCCCACCAGCGGCGTGCCCACCTCGCCCATGCCGCCGGGAGCGTCCCCGCTCGGCATCACGACCACATCGATAGGCGGCGTCTGCGCAAGGCGCAACGGCTCGAAGCTGTCGAAATTCTGCTGCTGCACGCGGCCGTCCTTGATGCTGATGCGGTTCTTGAGCGAACCCATAAGGCCCGTGATCACGGCCGACTGTATCTGTGCCTCGATCTGGTTCGGGCGGATCGCGATGCCCGGATCCACCGCCACCCAGATGTGCTCGCAGCGCACG
Source organism: uncultured Gammaproteobacteria bacterium (assembly GCA_903928015.1). Classification (GTDB taxonomy): domain Bacteria; phylum Pseudomonadota; class Gammaproteobacteria; order Pseudomonadales; family UBA5518; genus UBA5518. The sequence continues at coordinate 2,011 of CAIYPF010000119.1, forward strand.
CCATCGCCCGCACGGGCCACACGTGCGGCCATGGCCACATGCGTGCCATAGCACTCCATCGAGGCGATACCGA
>CAIYPF010000120.1 GCA_903928015.1 uncultured Gammaproteobacteria bacterium
AACAGCCGCTGCCTGCGCCGTTGGCCACGTGAGACGCCACGGCCCCTATGCAACCATGCGAAACGTACAACGCACAACGGACACCGCGCCTTTGCCAAACCGGTCGTGCAGACTCCGCTGGACTATGCAACCGTCATGAGCTTCCGGTCGAGGAGTGCGTCCCAAGCCGATCACCCCGCAGCCCCTCCGGTCAAGCTGTTCCGTAGGCACCGGTAACACTGCCCGCGCCGCTTTGCTTTTCGGCTGAGCGGCTCGCAGCGCTGCTCGTGAATGAACGCGCGGTCCACCCGTTGCCTGCGTGGCCAGCTGGGAGTACGCAGTCCAAGTCTGCGAGCCTGCCGAAGCGCCGTCCTGCATGCTCGACGACGGCTGCAGAGAGATGATCCGCGTCCTGCTGTATGCCGGAATCCCGTGACTCGGGAACGCGGAGCACGACCCGCGCCTCGGGATTCGGACGGTTGCTGCACACGCACCAGCACTGATACCGAGGAAGTGCGCGGCTGGGGTATCGGCGGATTTCGTGTCGGGCGGGGCTGGGATCACGCGACACCACGCAGAACGTCCCGCCGATGCGCGGTTGCCACATGCGCCCGCGACGACGCCGTGCACGGCAGCTGAACAGCGAGCCAGTGCGCGTACTGCGCACGTCTGCTTGACGCGTGCGTCCGCATCACGTTTCATATGACCGTACGAGCCTTTGAGCCTCGTTTCGACGTGCGTGCTCCTCAATTTCGTCCGGAAATAAGCGGCTTGAAGTTCCTCGATGGCCGCGCGCATGACTCGGAATTCGACAGTCTGCAGCAAACCCGACGGCGCTTCCGAATGCAGCGATGCGGGGCATGTGGTGTTGCATTATGGCTGCCCTGATCGAGCTCGAGACACCAGGCTTGCCCTATGATCGTGCTGAGGCTGAGTGGACTTGCGCAGCCTCGATTCCAACCGGCAGCGACGATGCACCGGCTGACAGCGCTCTCGCCTGAGCTGAATGGACAGGTATGTGCTGCCAGTGTGCCCTGTTACTGGCAGGTCATGTGTGCCAAACGCACGTTCACGAGGGCGCAAGCTGGAAGACCGTGCCAGTGAGGCGCCTGATTAGATTGAGAGAAAAAAATGGCGCCTAGCTGCAGGCCTCGGTTTCCAAGGTCACTGCGGTCTTAGCGGAAGGTAAGGCACCTGGCGAGACTTCCGGCCGAGTAACGAACCTGGCCTGGCCGGTGACCTGCGGGCGCATGCTTAGCAGCAGCATTATCGCGCTCAGGCTATATCAAAGTCGAGTCACGGCACCTGGCCCGGGGCTAACAGCGCCAAGTTCGGACCAAACGAGGCAACTAGGCCACTTCAGATGCCGAAGAGGGACCATACTAACATGGGCCCTCAGTGGGCTACTCTGCACCCTCGATTCCTGTTCTTCAAAGTCAGCACCAGACACAACTGAGCATGGTGCATCAGCCAAGCTTGTGCCAGCTCATCGCCCTTCCATGCGGCTGATCTAGCCAGCAGCCACTGCCGGGTCGGCCTCCGCCCTAGACACACACACACCATACCTGTTTAGAAGCCGTAAAAAGAAAGTCTGGATGGGAGAGAAAAGGGAACCAAAACTTCCAGTACACCGTATTCCCGGGTGGTCCCCCACCCCAGTACTGACGATGCTCATGGCTGCTTAACTTCCGAATTCGGAATGGGATCGGGTGCTTTCAGCCAGATATGACCGGAAGATGCAAACTTTGGTGCGACAACTGGATTTGATTGGATCGGAAAGCGAGGTACGGTCGTAGGAACTTTCATCCGAGGCGATGAGCCATGGCCGAAGGTGCCACACGAACCAAGATCCTAACCCGCACAGTGCCCTTCGTCGGGAGCTCGCTGGCTTACTACAACGGCGGGATCGACGCCATCGTCCTCCAGCTTAAGGAGACGGGTGTGGGGG
>CAIYPF010000121.1 GCA_903928015.1 uncultured Gammaproteobacteria bacterium
ACCGCCGCGCGCGGCCCGCCGTCGACGGGGCCACCGCTGAGTGCGTGAGCGGCGCACACGGAGCGCGCGCCAATCGGGCGCAGGGAGGCTGCGATCGGGGATCGGCAGGGAGCGGTGCTGCGCACAGCTGAGATGCGCAGGGATCCGGGGGATTGTTCGGGCTGCGAAAGGCGCTGCGCATTCCCGGGGTGGAGCGCACGTGCAGGCTCTCCTGTGCGTGTTGGATCGCGCGCCATGGTACCGATCGGCCGACGCGGACTGCCGGCGAGCACAGCGCAGCGGATGAAGAGCCCGAACATCGACTACCTGCCGGCGATCGACCACCTGCGCGGCCTCGCCGCGCTGCTGATCGTGTTCTACCACGGGCTGCACGTGATCTCGTACCGCTTGCGATTCGGGGCCGCGTTCGGCTTCGACGGCTGGCTGCAGCCGGCCAACCCGCTGCTCGCCGCCCTCGCCGAGGGACACACGGCCGTATCGCTGTTCATGGTGCTCAGCGGGTTCATATTCACGATCGGCGCCCTGGGCAGGGGGGTCTCCACGGCCGGATTCCTGCGCAACCGCTTCCTGCGCACCTACCCGCTGTTTCTCGCGGTGCTGCTGTTCGCGATGCTGTGGGCGCCGCAGCGCGTCGCGCCGCTCCCGCTGCTGCAGACGCTGCTCGCGCTCGGCAACCTGCGCGGCAGCCTCGACATCCCGCCCTTTACCTCGATGTTCTGGACCATCGCGGTGGAGTGGCATTTCTACCTGTTGTTCCCGCTGCTGCTGCGCGGCCTGGAGCGCCACGGGCCACGCGCGCTGCTGGCGGTGCTGGCACTCGCTTTCCTGCTGCGCGTTGGCGCGCTCGCAGCCGGCTACGGCATGCGCGATCTCGGCTACCTCACGATCTTCGGGCGCATCGACCAGTTCCTGGCCGGCATGCTGGCGGGGGTGATCTACCGCAGCGGGTGGCGACCCGCCGGCGGCTGGCTGCCGGTGCTCTGCCTCTCCGGCACGGGCATCTTCGCCGCGCTCTGGGCGCTGAATGGCGCCGGCGGCTGGCCGGTCGAGGCGACGTTCCGGATCGGCTGGGGCACGCTCGAGGCGGCACTGTGGGGGGCATTCGTGCTCGGCTGGGTGGGCTCGGCCACCCGCCTGCCCGCGACGCTCTCGCGCGTGCTGGCGGCGATCGGGACGATCAGTTACTCGATGTACCTGCTCCATTTCCTCGTCATCGACGCAATCGCCGGCTCCGGCTTGCTGCTGCAACCGGCCGGAGCCTCGCCCGCCGCGGCTGCACTGCTCAGCACCGCGCTGCTGGTGCTGCCCGTGACACTGCTGTTGTCGGCGCTCAGCTACCGGCTGGTGGAGCGACCTTTCCTGCGGCTGCGCGGCGTCTACGCCCGGGGATCGGCGGCGGCTGGCTGAACGCCATCAGATCCGCGCGCGGGCGAGCAGCCCCGCGGGAAGCCGGCGCACCAGCCACATGACGGGCCCCCACCAGCGTGGCGCGTACGGGCAGCGAGCCCAGCGCGCGGAACGCCCGTTCCAGATTGGCTGACCGCTCTCGCAGCACGATCTCGTCCCCGCGGCGGAAAATCTCGAGTTCCTTGGACTCCACCCGGAAAGCCTTGGGAAGGCGTACTGCGTGGCTGTTGCCCGACCGGAATACTTTGGCGATGCTCATCCGACGCCTCGATGTGTATATGCAAACGTATGCACAAGATGCCATTGAGGGCTGTCAGTCCGGGAATGCCGGATCGATCGTCCTGCAGGAACGACCTCAATCCTCCGGCCCCCTCCGCAGCAACTGTTCCAACGCCTGCTCGTGCCGGACGAGCGCGGGGATGGACTCGGGCTTCGCCCGCCGGTGGCGCAGCAGGAACCACAGCGCGCTCAGCAAGCGGTAGAGCACGCGCGTGCGGTAGAGCCGCTCGAGTGCGGCATCGCCGATCTCGCCGTAAGCGAGCAGGAGTTGCTGCCGGTCGAGAGCATTCAGGCCCTGGTCTTCGCAGAGCGTCGCGAGATCGAAGAACGGATCCCCGCGCGCGGCGTATTCCCAGTCGAGAATGCGGATGCCCGAGGGCGTTTCCAGGATGTTGGTTGCCACCAGATCGTTGTGGCAGAGCGCCTTCAGTTTG
>CAIYPF010000122.1 GCA_903928015.1 uncultured Gammaproteobacteria bacterium
GGCGCCACCATCACGGCGCCGCCGCGCACGATCCAGTCTCCAGCCTCGTAGGCGGACGCACCCGTCGAGATCGCCAGCGCCGCAGCCATGAGGCCAACACGATGCATATTGTTCATCTGTCATCTCCTTCACATCACGGGATATTCCGTGGACCGGAATGTAGGCGTGACGGTTTGATGCACGTTTGATGCGGGTCAATCGCGCGCCCATGCCTGCCTATCGCAGATCAGCCTGTTGACGCAGGTCAAGGCTTGCAGGGGCACCGCTCATAGACTCGCCCCATGAAAGACGCGCAACGCCAGCCACCATCAATCGCCGCGCAACGGAGCGACAATCGCCCGCTGTGGGACAACGAAATGCTGCAGAAGTACGATGTGCCAGGCCCGCGCTACACCTCGTACCCGACGGCACTGCAGTTCACCGAATCGTTTGATGACCGCGCCTGGGAAACATATCTGCGGGAACGCCCACCGACCGTCGCGCCGCTCTCCCTGTACGTGCACATCCCCTTCTGCCGGGACATCTGCTACTACTGCGGCTGCAACAAGATCGTCACGCGTGACGTATCACGCGCGGACCGCTATCTCGACTCCCTCACGCGGGAGATGGCGCTGCTCGCGCGGCACGTTGATCGTCGCCGGCGCATCACGCAGTTGCACTGGGGCGGCGGCACGCCGAGTTTTCTCGACAACGCAGGCATGACGCGCCTCATGCACGATCTCGCCGTGCATTTCTCGCTGAACGACGCGCCGCAGCGCGAATACTCGATAGAGATCGATCCGCGTACGGTGGATGTGGGGACCATCGCACTGCTGAAAGGACTGGGCTTCAACCGGCTGAGCCTCGGCATCCAGGATTTCGACCCCGCCGTGCAGCGTGCAGTAAACCGCGAACAACCCTTCTCGATGGTCGAACCGCTCATGTCGGCGGCAAGATCCCACCGCTTCGATTCGATCAGCTTCGACCTGATCTACGGGCTGCCGCGCCAAAGCACAGGCACCATGCGCGAGACGCTGGAAAAAGTGCTGCGACTCTCGCCAGATCGCATCTCCTGTTATTCCTACGCGCATCTGCCCCGACAGTTCAGCAGCCAACGCAGCATCGATCGTCTGGACGTGCCCGACGCCGAGGCAAAGCTCGGCCTGCTGCACACAATCATCGACACGCTGGTCGACGCGGGATATGTCTACGTAGGCATGGACCACTTCGTGAAGCCCGGCAACGAACTCGCGAAGGCGCTTGAGGACGGCACGCTGCAGCGGAATTTCCAGGGCTACTCGACGCATCTCGCACCGGAACTTCTCGGGCTCGGCGTCTCGGCCATCAGCAGCACGGGTGATGTCTACTGCCAGAACCTGAAAACGCAGGATGCCTGGGAGGCACGCATCGCTGCGGGACGCCTGCCCGCGCAGCGCGGACTGGTCCTGAGTGCCGATGACCGCCTGCGCCGTGACGTGATCATGCAGCTGATTTGCCGGATGGGTTTCGACATTGAAGAGACAGGGTCACGGCACGGCGTGGATCTGGAACAAACTCTCGGAAGCGAACTCGCAAGGCTCGCACCGATGGAGGCCGACGGCCTGTTGCAGCGCAGGGGCACGCGCATCGAAGTCACGCCAACCGGACGGCTGCTGGTGCGCAACATCTGCATGGTTTTCGATGCCTGGCTGGCTCCGGAAAGAGAACGATTCTCGCGCACGATATAACCCCTTGACGCGGCCTCTGGCGCTACGCCTTGTTGCTGCGCGGGCGCACGCGCATACTCCGAGAGCGAACTCAGAAATATCGGAGCATGGAGCACCGTATGTCAGCACATTCCGCACCCGCCCAGACCGAGATACACACGCCGGCAGCCTCGCGCTGCGCGCATGACTTCCAGGTCAACTGCAACAACTGTCGCCTGAACACGATCTGCCTGCCACTCGCGCTGGACATTGCGCAAGTGGAGCAACTCGATCGCATCATCCAGCGCAGTCGGCCGCTTCAGAAAGGCGAGCACCTGTATCGGCAGGACGAGGACTTCCAGTCGGTTTTCGCCGTGCGCGCGGGTAGCGTCAAGGCCTACTCCATCACGGATAACGGGCAGGAGCAGGTGACGGGTTTCTACCTCCCCGGCGAGGTACTCGGCATGGACGGTATCGCGAAAAACCGCCACGCGAGTTCGGCGCGCGCGATGGAAACCAGTTCGATCTGCGAGATCCCTTTCGAAAAACTCGGCGAGCTCAGCCTGCGCATCCCCAGCCTGCAGAAGCACTTCTTCCAGCTGATGAGCCAGGAAATCTCCGACGATCAGCGCCTGCTCACTCTGCTCAGCAAGAACTCAGCAGACCAGCGCGTGGCGGCGCTCCTTCTCAGCATCTCGGCCCGCAACAAGCGCCGCCAGCTCTCGGCTGCCAATTTCCGTCTGCCGATGTCGCGCACCGATATCGGCAACTATCTGGGACTTACGGTCGAGACCGTCAGCCGCGTTTTCAGCCGCTTCCAGAAAATGGGCGTGCTGGGTGTCGACAACAAGGAAATCAGCATTGTCGACGTGGAAGCCCTGCGCGCCGTCGCCGACGGATCTGAGAACGCCTGACATTCCGGCTTGACGCAGGTCAAACCGGGGCAGTGGAGTGCCCGCTATAGTCCCGCACGGCACGCGCACTTCCGGCGCGACGGCCGCGCGGCCCCGGCACAGCGAGCACACCATGATCCAGCATATCCCCGGACTCCTGTTCAACACTTCCCGCGAGTGGCAGAAGCTCGAACCCGCGGCAACTCGTCCTGCCAATACGCTCTACATCGTGTTGATGGCACTGATACCGGCCTTCGCCTGGTACCACGGCACCAGTGCTGTGGGCTGGAAAATCGGTGATGGCGAGATCATCAGGCTAACGGCAAGCAGCGCTCTCAGGCTGACCGTGCTCTTCTATCTGGCGATGGTGTCGTCCGTGGTGCTGATCGGATACTTCATCCACTGGATGGCCGACAACTACGGAGCGAAATCCACTCTCATGCATGGCATAACGGTGGCCGGCTTCACGGCAACACCGCTGTTTCTGGCTGGAGCCATAGGCGTGCTGCCCACGCTCTCCGTTGCGCTGCCGCTCGGCATCCTCGCGCTGGGCTGGAGCCTGTGGCTGCTGTACACCGGCATACCGGTCGTGATGCACGTGCCGCGCGAGCGGGGATTCCTGTTCTCCAGCGCGGTGGTCGCCGTGTGCCTCGTGATCCTCATCGCCATCATGTGTGGCAGCGTGATTCTCTGGGACATGGGCTTCGCGCCCGAGTACACCAACTGAGACCTAGCGGGCGGCCACCAGCGCAGCCTCCACGTCCAATCCCGAATCCCGCATCCGCGCCAGCTTGTAGCGCAGGGTGCGTGGGCTGATGCCCAGTCGCTCCGCAGCACCGCTGCGGCTGCCGCGCGTATCACGCAGCGTATCGACGATGATCTGGAATTCATGCAGTCGCAGGTCACCGCTCAAGCCGCAATCCGCATCTGCAGCGACAGGTTCAGCAGGAGCGGCAACCGGCGCTGGCGTGGACGCAGCGAGCACGATGCGCGAGATGCCGGGGCCCTGTGGCTCAAGCCGAAGGTGCGAGGCAGCGAGTATCGAGCCCGATTGCAGGATGAGCGCACGCTGCACGGCATTATCAAGTTCACGCACGTTGCCCGGCCAGAGGTGGCCCAGCATGGCGCGCAGCGCAGAGGCGTCGAACTGAACGGGAACGTGATGCATGCGGGCAGCGTGAGTCGCAGCGAGCCGCTCGGCCAGGGGAATGATGTCCTCCGGACGCTCGCGCAAGGCGGGGCAGCGCAGGGGGAACACACTCAGCCGGTAGTAGAGATCCTCACGGAAGCGGCCTTCCGCCACTTCCGCGCGCAAATCACGGTTGGTCGTCGCCAGGACACGCACGTCGATGGCGGTGGGCTTCCGGCCACCGAGACGCTCGACTTCGCGTTCCTGCAGTACACGGAGCAGCTTGGCCTGCAGCCCTGCGTCCATCTCGGAGATCTCGTCCAGGAGCAGCGTGCCGCCCTCGGCCTGCTCGAACTTGCCCGGCATGCTGGTGTATGCACCGGTGAAGGCGCCTTTCTCATGGCCGAAGAGCAGCGCCTCGAGCATGTTTTCCGGGATGGCCGCGCAATTGATGGCCACGAAGGGTCCGTTGCGCCGGCGCGAGTGCCGATGGATGTAACGCGCCATCACTTCCTTGCCGCTGCCACTCTCGCCGCAGAGCAGCACCGTTGAATCGCTGGCGGCCACTTGCCGCGCAAGACCCAGCAACTCCACGGTGACAGGAGATGCCGCCACAGGCTCCTGTTCGCCAGTCGTACGGCCCAGCGGCGCGAATCGCGAGAGCGCTTCAATCAGCTGCACCGGCCGGAATGGCTTGACCAGATAATCTGCCGCTCCCTCACGCATTGCCTGCACGGAGCGATCGATGGTGCCGAAGGCCGTGACCAGAATGACGGGCACGTGGGGCTTCAACTCCCGGACACGGCGCAGCAGTTCATGGCCGTCGACATGAGGCATGTTGACGTCGGTGACGATCACGGCAGGGCTGCTGTCGACCAGAACGCGCAAGGCCTCGCGGCCGTCGGAGGCCGTGGTTACACGGGCACCGGCAAGTTCCATTGTGTCGCCGATCGCCTCACGGAGTTCCGCATCATCCTCTACCAACAGGACATCCAGACCGTCGATGCGCAACTCAGCCATGTCATTCTCCCGTCATGAGTTCGGTGACGCTGTCGGCACCGCCGCAGCGCAGCCAGAGGCAGGCGCTGGTCCCCTTGCCTTGCTCGGATTTCAGCTCAAGCTCCCCGCCGTGGGCGCGCGCCACAGAGCGCACTACCGCGATGCCCAGGCCGGTGCCGCGGGCCCGGGTGGTGAAGAAATCCTGTCCGATCTGCCGGAGCACCGCCTCGCTCATGCCGGGCCCGCCGTCTTCCACCACAATGCCAAGACGGTCACCGTCGCGGAGCATGCGCAGATCTATGTGGGTACCGTCGCCGCCGGCCTGGAGAGAGTTGTTCACCAGATTCAGCACCGCACCCACGACCGAATCCCGGTTAACCAGCAAGGGAAGGGCCGGATCACAGTCGATGTGTGCGCTGCACCAGGCACGGGCTGCGGCAAGTGGCGCATCCATGGCTTCCTGGATGTCGTCGAAAAGTCTGCCTGCAGAAACGGCTTCCGCAGGTTGCGGCTCGCCGCGGACGAAGACGAGCATGTCCCGCACCTGCCGCTCCATGTGCGCAAGCCGCTCGACGATCCGGGACGAGAACTTCCGTACTTGCTCGGGGGGCAACTCGGCATCGCGGAGGTTGGATGCATAGAGCATTGCCGCCGACAGCGGGGTGCGTACCTGATGGGCCAGGGCAGCGATCATGCGTCCCATGGCCGTAAGGCGCTGGTGCCGGCTAAGCCGATCCTGCAGCTCGCGTGTCTCGGTCTGATCGGTGAGCAACACCACCTGACCGTGCTCGCGCTCCAGCGAGCGGGTGTCGACGCTGACCCGGCGCCCGTTGGCAAGGGATATCTCGTGGCCATCGTCGCGCCGCGGCGAGAAGGCGCGACGTATGACCTCGCCCCAGCGCTCGCCGGCGAGTTGCCCGCCGAGCATGTCCTGCGCTGCAGGGTTCACATCAACAACCTGCCCCTTGCGGTCGAGCACCACCACCCCTGCGGGCAGCAGATCCAGCAGGCTGCGGAGCCGGCCAGACAGTTCTTCTTTCTCTTCGAGTTCGCGCAATCGCGCACGATCGACCTGCTCGAGTTCCGTGGAGAGTTGCTCCACGCGACGCTCCAGCAGCCGATAGGAATCCGTGAATCGTGTAGAGACCTGATTGAACAAGGCGAAAGCCGCCTGCAGGTCGGTACTGTCTTGAATCGAGGCTTCACCAAGGCGGGAATGCAACATGCCGGGATCTCCGGGGACTTGACGCTCCCCGAGGCTTTAGCAAGCTGCGTGCCGCAAATTTTATCTTTTTGAAAACAAGGCGTTGCCTTGATACACAGCGAGACAAAGCTCCGGAAGTCAATCTTCCGTCGCGTCTGCGCGGCCCATCATCCCGTACTTGCGCATCTTCTCTACCAGAGTGGTACGGCGCAGCCGAAGCCGCTCCGCAGCCCGGGCAACGACTCCAGCGCAATCGTCGAGGGCCTGCTGGATGAGGCTCTGTTCGAGATCCTGGATGAATTCCTTCAGATCAAGTCCGTTCACGGGCAGCAGCGCCAGATCAGCGCCGGACCCCGCCACGGATGGCGCGGGCTGCTCGTGGGCTGCGGCCGGCAACGGAGGCTCAGGCATGCCCATTACCTCATCCTCGCCGGGTTCCAGGTGACGGAACTTGAGAGGCAAGTCGCGCGCGCCGACCACTTCGCCCGGATGCATGATCGCCATGCGCTCGACCAGGTTCGCCAGCTCCCGCACATTTCCCGCCCACGGGTGGCGCGAGAGCGAAAGCAAGGCGGATGGCGCAAAGCGCACACTGCCCCGCCCTTCCCTCTCCAGTCGCAGAACAAGTTCGTTGACCAGGAGCGGAAGGTCGTCGCTACGTTCACGTAATGCAGGAAGTTCGATGGGGAATACGTTGATCCGATAATAGAGGTCTTCCCGGAAACTGCCCTTCTCGATCATCTCGTCGAGGTTCTTGTGGGTCGCGCAGACGATGCGCACATCGGCCTCAAGGGTCTGGGAACCGCCCACACGCTCAAAACGGCGCTCCTGCAACACCCGCAGCAGCTTCACTTGCATGGTGAGTGGCATGTCGCCAATCTCATCGAGAAACAACGTGCCGGCGCGAGCGAGTTCGAAGCGCCCGGCACGGGCCGTAACCGCTCCTGTGAAGGCACCCTTCTCGTGGCCAAACAGTTCGCTTTCGAGGAGTTCGCCGGGGATCGCGCCGCAATTGACCGGCACGAAGGGGCCGGACCGGCGATGGCTGTGCTCGTGGAGCGAACGAGCCACCACTTCTTTGCCTGTGCCGGATTCGCCGAGCACCAGAACCGTGGCATCGGTATCGGCCACCTGCGCCATCATCCGCCGCACGGCGCTCACGCCCGCACTCCGGCCAACGAGCGCGCGAAAGACTTTGGGTTCGGTGTTGCGTTCGCGGGCCTGGGCATGCTGCTCGGCATAGACCCGGGCGCGGTGCAGCGCAGACAGCAGGGCTTCATGCCGCAGCGGCCAGTCCAGCACTGCCACGGCGCCGAGGCTCTCGGCAACTGCTTGATCTATTGGCCCCAACAGGATCAGGGCCAAGCCGCTCGCAGACTCACGCAGCCGGCCGAGGCTCGCCAGCAAGGCGTCCGTATCTTCAAGTGATCTGTGAA
>CAIYPF010000123.1 GCA_903928015.1 uncultured Gammaproteobacteria bacterium
CGTAGGAGCGGGCCATGCCCGCGACATCATGCGGGGATTATCAGACTACCCGCATACAGCACAGGCTTAGCGCTCGGAACCACAATCCGCACCGAGGCAACAGCGACAGTCATCCCTGTCAGCTGTGTTGTTTCCGCCTGACCCACCCCAGCCCGGCCAGTCCAAGGCTCAGAAGCCCGAGGGTCCCCGGGGCCGGCACCGGTGCAATAGACTCCAACCTGCCAACGCCACTCAACTCCTGATCCCCATTGCTGGAAGCCGCGAAGGTGCTCACACCAAATTTGAAATGGCTGTAGGCCTCACCGAATGTGAAATCCGCGATGTAACCGGTTTGCCCTTCCGGGCCCAGTTGCCCCGACAGGACGTTGTTCACGCGGTCTGGGGCTGTTCCCAGAAATGAACCCAACGTGAACGGTTCACCGCTGCCTTCAACCGCAAGGGCGTCGAACAACAACGTGTAGCTGATTCCGTCATGGCTCCCGAGGATCGAATACTGGTAACCGTCATACGCGGAGCCCAAGTGATCAATGTTGGAAAAAACACGGATGCTACGTGTCGCCGTCGAGAAGCTGGCCAGGATCGGGAGGTTCAACCCGTCCCCGTAAACACGCTTGCCAGCATCAATAGTGGATGCGGATACGGGGTTGCACCCCAAATCACCCCAGAGGGAAACGCAATTGGTGAAGTCAGCGAATTCCGTGATTCCACTCGTGAAGTTCGCTAGATTCGAATCGCTCGTGTAAGTCGTAGCGTGAGCCTGAGGTTGCGCGCTCAACGCAATGGCTGCGATCAGCATTGCCGTCTGCATCTTCATACTTCGATCCTTGATGGTGTGGCTGGAAAACAATTGGGCCGGAAACGCTCAGCGCCCAATCCCGCGCCAATTGGCGGGACAAATTCGTGTACACATTTTGCGCCAATGCAGGAATTGCTTTTGCGGACAGTAAGTTACGGTGCGGGAAGCTGAGTGGCAGCTTCCGGGTTGTAAAGAAAATCGACGCTTTGCTCGGGTTGAAGGCCGAGATCGGAGGCGGGAGCAAGTGACAACGGCGGAAGGGGGGACGCGACTGCGGCGGTGTGTGCCTCTCGCTTGGCAGAGCCTCGGTCGCGGGCGTGGCCCGCTCCTACGACAGAAGAGAGCGGGACCGTCGATCCACAGCCGCCCTCAGGCTGATTTCAAGGTGGGAATGGCCGAGACATCGACCTCCCGCTCGGCTCCCCACAGGTCATATGCAGCCTGCATGTTGACCCACAGTTGAGGCCCGTTGCCGCAGAGCTTGCCAAGCTTGACGGCAGTGCTCGGTGTAACGGGCTGGGTGCCAGCCAGAATGGCGTAAAGCGATTGCCGAGACATGCCGAGCAGCCGGGCGATCTCGGCCTTGGAGCGGCCGAGCGCCGGCAAAATCGTGTCGTTCAACAGCACCCCCGGGTGCGTAGGGCGTCGGTTGCAATTCCGGCGAGCGGTAACTTCCGTCATGGCATCGTTTCTCAGTGGTACTGCTCAAAATCCACTCGCCGGGCATCGCCCGCCGACCTTCTGGAATCTTCGCAGACTCACTCCAACCTCACCACCGCCTCCCCAACCCCCACCTCGACCTCGATCTTCGCGGGGCCTGATCCGGTCCACTTCGATTCTTTGCTGACGAGTACGCGGGTTTCCTCGCGCGAGCCGCCCTTGGTGCGCAGCGTGAAATCACCCACGCCCACCTCGCCCGAGACGCTCCCATAGTCGGCGGCGGAGCCTTCGATCTTCAGTTCACCAATGCCGAGCTCGGCCTTGATGTCGCCCTTCATGCCCTTCATCACGGCCTCGCCGATGCCCATCTCGAGGCCAACGGCCATCGCGGGCGGCACGCGCAGGGTCCACTTTTCCTTGTAGTCGTCGTCTGCCACCGAGAGGTGCAGCGTGCCGGCGTCCTGCTCGACCGCGAGCTCCGCTTTTTCGACAGTCTCGGGCCCGTCCATCCAGGCGTCGCGCGGACAGACCTCCAGCTGAAGCTGCAGCTTGCCGTCGTTGCTCGCCTCCACGGCGAATTCGCCCACATGCACCTCCAGCGTGAGGCGCTGGATGCCGGCGGCATCAAAGTCGTGATCGAGGCGCTTGCAGGGCCCATCGGCAAGGGCATCGGCGCCAAGGAGCAGGAAGGCAGCGGCAAGCAGGGTACGGGACATCATGTCGGCTCTCCGGTGAAGGTGGACCGAGGGGCAGGGTTCTGCCCCTCTTACCGGATTGGACGCGGAAAGCGCGCGGACGGATTCAGCCCCTGGATCTAAGGGAAGAGCGCTGCGATGTCGGCCTCGCGCTGCGCACGCAGCAAACCGCAGGAACGGATCTGCTCGACGCTGCGATCGAGTTCCAGCGCACCGCGTCCGTACTTCAGCACCTGCGGGCGGATCGCCGTTTCAACCGCATCCGCGGCATCCCGCGAACAGAAACCCGACGGAAACCGAGGCAAGGCCGAAGACACGAAAATGCCCGCCCCCTCGACCAGTTGCCCGTAGTGCTCGAGCATCCAGCCGTAGGCCATGTCGCGGGTGCCGGGCTCACGCATCAGCCCTGTCAGCAACCAGAGCCTGTCACCCGAGCGCAGCCGCTCGTCATCCATATGGGCCAGCACCCAACGGCCCGTTGCAGGATCGCCAGTGGCGGCAATCGCAGCGATCGATGCGTCACGGAACAGTGTTTCATCACTGCTGACGGCGCGCTCGAAGAGCGGGCTCGCCGCCGCCTCTCCACCGAGCGCCACCTGCGCCTGCAGCGCATCCCAGAGGAAGGTGTCATCCAGGGCAGCCGTATCTCCGGCCAGTCGCGCCGTGGCGGCAGCGGCGAGGCGGGTTTGCAGTGCGGAATCCCGGGCCTCAACGGCAAGCAGGGAGACGAGAGCCGAACGCAGTTTCTGCCGGTCGGGATCCTCCGCACCGTGATGGCCGGCGCGCGGATCAAAGCCCAGCCGCTCGAGTACCGGCCCGTAGGTTCTCGCAATGAAGGCGCGGTAGCCGGGAACGGCCGCAGGCGGAATGAGCCCGCGCGAACGCAGCCCTGCAAGCCGCTGGCCGCCCTCCACCGCCGCGTTCGAATAGTCGTTGCCGAGCATGGATCTCGCGGCATCGAGCAGCAGCAAGGGCGCCACATCACCCGCGCGGAACGCCGCCCACAGGCTGTCATTGAGGGCGAGCGCCTCACCCGGCGGCAGACGCGGGGCTTCTGCGATCAGGGCGCGCCACTCCGCCTCGGGCAGCGAGAATCGGTAATACCCCGTGCCGCCGGCATTGGGCATGATCGGGCCGCTACCAGAGACGGGCAGCGTGGACGAAGGGGAATCGAGCAGCGAACAATTGCGCGTCTCGCCCACCCGCACGCACAACGGAACGATCCATTGCTGCGCCGCCATCTGCGTACCCAGAAGTGCATAGCGCTGCTGGCTCACGGCAAGACCGCCGCCCTTGCGTTCAAGCCGGATGAGCGGCACGCCCTGCTGGTCGACGAAACTTTTGAGCGCGGCGAGCACCCGCGCGTCGCCCGCAGCGGCTGAGAGCGAGTCGAAGAACTGCTCCGTGGTAGCGGTGCCGTAGGCGTGACGGTCCATGTGCAAGCGGACGCCGTCACGGAAACGCTCGTCACCCAGATAGGCCGCGATCATCGCGACGATATGACCGCCCTTGCCGTAGGTGACGGCATCGAAAGCGCTGTCGATCTCGCCATTGGTGGCGATGGGCTGGTGGATCGGCCGGCCCGCCGCAAGTGCGTCGAGGCTCATGGCCCTGAAACCCTCGTCGAGTGCGTCGGCACCGATCTTGAGATCGGGCCGCCACTCGTTACCGATGCGGAAGCCCATCCAGTTGGCGAAGCTCTCGTTCAGCCAGATGTCGTCCCACCACGCGGGTGTGACAAGGTCCCCGAACCATTGGTGGGACAACTCGTGGGCCACGACCATGCCGAAGGCCTGCTTCTGGCTTACGGGCGCGTCCTCGTCGAAGAGCACGATGGTGTCGCCGTAGATGTCTGCGCCTGCGTTCTCCATCGCACCCGGCATCACCGGCGAGCCGATCTGGTCGAGCTTGGGGAACGGGAAAGGCCGCCCGAAATAGTTCTCCAGCAGTTTCACGATCGGCGCGGTGTTCTGCAGCGCAAAGTCCAGCCGGTCTTTGTAGGGCTGCGTGCCGACGATGCGCAGGGGCAGCGGCGCGTTGCGCTGTGCCGTGGGCGGGACTGCACCGCTCACGCTGGCGAAGGGGCCCACCACGAAGGCCACCAGATAGGTAGGCAGCGGGCGGGTGGGTTCGAAGCTGTGGGCCACCAGATCGCCGCTGCGCTCGCTTCCTGTTTCCGGGGCATTGCTGATAGCCATGTCACCGGGACGGGCGTGCAGCGTAACGGTGAACGGCGTCTTGTAGCCGGGCTGGTCGAAACCCGGAAATGCCGCGCGCGCGTCGATCGACTCGAACTGCGTCCAGGCGTACCACTGCCCCGCCACCTTCACGCGGTAGAGCCCCGACGCGCTGTCGCCGAAGGGAGCGTCGTACTCGAACACCAGCGTCGCCTTGCCGGCCGGCAGCGCGCGCGCAAAATCCAGACGCGCCACGCCAGAGTCTTCGACCTCGCGGTAGCTCGCGCGGACTTTGCGGCCTGCAACCACGGCATTCGCCCGGGAAACATCCAGCCCGCGACCGTGCAGATAGAGCGATCGCGTCGTTTGCTTCAGTTGTACATCGATCTCGACGTGCCCCGAAAAGCGCTCGCGCTCGGGCACCACCGTGAGATCGAGGCGATACGCGAGCGGGGTGGCGGCGTCGGGGAGGATGCCGAGGGGGATGGGGGTGGCTGCGGAAACTCCGGCCGCGAGGATGAGCAAAAAACTGCCTATGACGCGCAGGTACATCGCATTTCTCCGTTGAAAAACCGATTGTTTGCCCGGTGCCAGGCAGGGCCTGGGCCGACGGGAAGTCAACTGCTCTGACGCAGAACGCGCTCGAACAGATTCATCCGGACTGCGAATCGCCCCGCATGGGCGTGGCATCCGTCGAGGCGCCGAGCGCCGCCTCTATCGCCACAGGATTGAACCCGTGAATGCGCTGCGCACCGATCACGACGAAAGGTACGCCGCGCCCACCCGAGGCCTCGAAGGCAAGGCGAGCGGAGGAGTTGGCTTCGATGTCGTACTCGGCATAGGCGATACCGCGAACGTTCAGGTAGCGACGCAACAGCTTGCAATACTTGCAGGTCCGGGTCGTGTAGACCTGCACCAGAGGCGTCGCACCAACGCCCGGCGGTTCTGCGGCGCTGCTGGGCCAATAAAGTACGGTGAGCGCGATCAGGAGACCGGCAATGCCGGACCGCAGAAACATCTTCAGCATGGGCAACTCCTTGTCGCGGGTGTCATGCGGCCACCGGCATCGACGGCGGGCCACTGTGGAAACGGAACTCGGTGTCCGACGCTTCGATCAGCTCCTGTTCACGCGCGCGGAATTCGGCAATGCGGCTGCTGATGTCGCAGCTGCCTGCGGCGCGCTCGGCCGCTGTCAGATAGGAGCGGAAGTGCCGCGCTTCCGACGAGAGTAGCCGCGTGTAGAAAGTGCCCAGTTCGGGATCGAGCCGCGGCGCGAGCGCGGCAAAGCGCTCGCAGGAGCGCGCCTCGATGAAAGCACCAGCGATGAGCGTGTCGATGAGTCTTGCGGGCTCGTGCGTGCGCACGAGCTCCCGCAGACCGCCGGCATAACGCGCGGCACCCAGCGTCCGGAATGGAATGCCGCGCTTCTTCATGATCGCCAGCACCTGCTCGAAGTGCCGCAACTCCTCGCGTGCGAGACGCGAGAGCCAGTCCATCAGCGTGGTGTCGCTGCTGTAACGGAAAAGCAGGTTGAGCGCCGTGCCTGCGGCCTTTTTTTCGCAGTTGGCGTGGTCCGTGAGGAGCAGCGCGGGCTCGGCAACGGCTGCAGCGATCCAGCCTTCTGGCGTAGGGCAGCCGAGAAAGGCGCGGACGGCCTCGATATCAGTTGAGCGCATGCGGCACGGCAAGGCTGAAGGCCGGGATCGGCACCTGGAAAACGCGTCCGTCATCGCGCACGAACTGGTAACTGCCCGACATGCTGCCCACGGCCGTGGGCAGCACTGCCCCGCTCGAGTAGACATGCGCCGCGCCCGGCATGATGCGCGGCTGCTCGCCCACCACGCCGAGTCCCCGTACCTCCTCCTGACGCTC
>CAIYPF010000124.1 GCA_903928015.1 uncultured Gammaproteobacteria bacterium
AGGCCGGCTGCGTGCGCGAGTGCCACGGCGATCTGCACCTCGGCAACCTGCTGCTGGAAGGCGAGCGCGTGCTCGCCTTCGACTGCGTCGAGTTCAACGCGCGTTTCCGCTGGATCGACGTGATGAGCGAGATCGCCTTCCTCGTCATGGACTGCGAGGCGCGCGGCGTGGCGGAGGGAGGATTCCTCGCGCTGAACGCCTGGCTGGAGGAGAGCGGGGATTACGCGGGGTTGGCGATACTCGATACCTGCCGTGCCTACCGCGCCATGGTCCGCGCGAAGGTCGCTTTGCTGGCTGGTCGCCCGCCCCTGGAGAGCGGCTCGCCCGCGCAGGCGGAGTTCCGGCGGTACCTCGGTCTCGCGGATGCATTCGGGCAACCGAGGCCGCGTTTTCTTGCCATCACCTGTGGCGTGTCCGGTTCCGGAAAATCAACCGTGGCTCTGGCGCTCGCGGGCACGCTGCAGGCCATCCGCATCCGCGCCGACGTGGAACGCAAGCGCCTGTTCGGTCTCGGCGCCGATGCCGATACCCGATTGCCAGGGATGCCGGACATCTACACGCGGGAGGCGGGGGCTCGCACCTTCGGGCGGCTGGAGGAACTGGCCGAAGCCGTGCTTGCCTCGGGCTATCCGGTAATCCTCGATGCCACGTTCATCCGTCGCGGCCTGCGTGCGCGCTTCCGCGCCCTTGCCGAACGCCTCGGCGTGCCGTTCAGGGTGATCCACTGCGATGCTCCGCCTGCGGAATTGCAGCGCCGCGTCGCGGCGCGACTCGCTTCCGGGACAGATGCTTCCGAGGCAGATGCGGCGGTGCTTGCATCGCAACTCGCCGCCTGCGAGGCGCCCGCTGCGGATGAGGCGCAGTGGACGCTGGCTGCGGGCGCCGCCGATGCCGACTCCCTGGCGCGCCTTGCTCGCGCGCTCCGCGAGGCCTCCGGCTCAGCCTGACGCCGGAGGGAACGCCGCTTCGAAGCGTTTGATGCGTGCGGCGTTGGCGCCGAGATCGCCCTGGCCGACGCGGCTCACGGAGCGCAGGTCAACCCGGCTTCCCGACGGCGTGGCCCGGATGCGGATCGCCACGTCATCCACGAAACCGAACCAGAACGTGCTTTGGCTCGCTTCGATAGTGCCTGCGGCCGCGTCTTGCGCGTGGATTTGCCAGCGCAGATGGCCCGCGATTTCCTTGGCCCGCTCGAAGGCTGCCTGTGGGGCGAGACTGGTCTCGATGCCGTCAAGGTCGGGGTAACCGGCGCTTTGCAGCGCGTCGATCTCCGGGCCGCGCAGCAGCGGATTTGCCTCCGGCCCGCGGCGCGTGGCTGCGGTGGCGAATTGCGGCGGATCGGCCATGTCTGTGCTGATGTCGTGGATGACGGGCAGTTCGCGGGCCGGCAATACCACCAGCGCGCCCGCCATTACTGGCGCCAGTGCCACCCCCGCGATGGCCGCGGTGAACGGCCGCACGGCGCGCAGCGCCGGCCGGAAGAACAGGAACACCAGCACCAGGAGCAGCACACCCGATCCCACCACCGCGAGCGCGGTGAGCGGCAGGCCGACCTGCCAGCGCAGGAGTCCGAATCGCGTGGCGAGCGGGGCAAGAGGCAGCGTTGCCAGCAGTGCGAGCGCCAGCAGACCGCAGAAGCGCAGGCTGGCGGGAAGACGAGGCGTGTCCATGGTGATGGGTCCTTGGTGGTGTCAGTGTCGGTCGGGGCGGTTGCCGGCGTTCAACGCCAGCGCTGCGTCCATGAAGGCCGTCTGCGCCTCCCCGAGATAGGGCGCGACCAGCGCGGCCACCTGCAGCACACCGTCGTAGATGGGCTGGTCGTCGGTGTCCTCGCGGATGGAGAGCAGATTATCGAAATTCATCGAATAGGTGAGCGTCAGCGCGATGGCACGGGCGAGCAGTTCGATGCGCGCGTCATCAGCCTGCAGCATCCCCGCCGCGCGCATCTGCAGGCAGGCGGCGCGGGCGGCCTCGCGTTTGAGCTGGATCAGGCGGCGGAACGGGCGCTGTATGCCCTCGTAGCGCTGCATGATCAGGGAGATGTTGCGATACAGGAAACGGTAGGCGTGCAGGTGCTCGAACACCACCACGAGGTAGTAGCCGTACTCGGCGATGGGGACGCGACCCGACTGCGGGCCGCGCAGGATGGTCTGTGACTGCTCGTGGAACCGTGCGAAGAGCTCGCCCACCAGCTCTTCCTTGCCGCGGAAGTGGTAATAGAGATTGCCGGGACTGATGTTCATCTCGTTCGAGATGTCCACCGTGGTCACGTTGGGTTCGCCCTCGCGGTTGAACAGCTCCAGGCTGACCTGCAGGATGCGTTCACGCGTCTTCATCGGGCCACAGTAACCCGTATGCGCCCGCCGATGCCAGATGCTAAGGTTCCTGCAGGTACACACCCGGACAGCGAGGCGATCTTCATGGCGCGGGCTCCACGGCAGAAGGTGGCAGAGCAGACCGAGGGGCTTGCCCGCAGGATATGGCTCGCCGGACTCGGCGCCTACGGCCAGAGTCTGGAAGACGCACAACACCAGCTCGATCGCGCCGGCGGCGAGGCCTCCCGGCTCTTCCAGGAACTCGTTGCGAAGGGCCAGCTGATCGAGGAACAAAGCCGCGGCGGTATCAGGAACCGCATCGACGAAGCCCGTAGTGCCATCAGCGGGCGCGTCGCGACCAATACGCGCAGCGTCGAGGACATGATCCGTCGGGTGCGTGACAAGGTCGGTCTCGATACGGCGCTGAGCGGCCGCCTCGATGCACTGGCGCGCCGCGTGGACGGCCTGGCGCAGACGCTGGGCTTTCCGCCGGCAAGCCCCGCTCCTGCTGCGCGCAAGGGATCGTCCGCAAAAACAAAACCCGCTTCACGCAAGGCAGTAGCGCCCCGGTCGCGAACAGCGGCCACCAAGAAAAAAGCTGCTGCAAAACCGGCCGCTGCAACACGCAAACCGGCCGCGGCAAAGCGCAAACCGGCGGCACCTAAAACTCGCGCCGCGAAGTCCTAGCGTTTTCCGGCCCTCACTGCTTTGGAGTTGCGTTGGACGCGGCGAGATACGCCGGAGCCTCGCCACCCCCGTGCACGGTGAGTGCCGATCCCGACACATAAGCTGCCATCGGCGAGGCAAGGAACAGGCAGGCCTGACCTATGTCGCCGGGGACCGCCATCCTGCCGAGCGGAATGGTCCTGCCCACGGCCGCGATGCCATCGGCGTCTCCGTAGTGCATATGGGATTGCTCGGTCTCCACGAGGCCGGAAATCACGGCCACCACCCTCACCTTCGGCGCCCACTCGACCGCGAGCGATGTGGTGAGGTTCACCAGTCCTGCCTTGGCCGCGCCATACGCAGCTGTACCGGGGGAGGGGCGTATTGCGCTCACGCTGGCGATGTTGATGATCGTGCCGCCTTCCGGTTGCTGCTGCATCACGCGGTTGGCGCACTGCGCGGCGTTCAGGGGCGCGAGCAGGTTCAGGCGGATGATCGACTCCGCGAATCGCGGCGATGCCGTGGCCGCCTCAGCGGACGGTGAGCCGCCGGCGTTGTTGACCAGCACGTCGATGCGACCATGGCGCTCGGCTATTGCCGTGAAAGCCGCTGCAAGTTGCTCCGGGTCCCGCACATCGGCTGCCTGGAAGCCGGCGTCGCGCCCTCCGGCATGCACAGGAGTCTCGGGTGCGCTGCGGCCGATCACCACCACGTCGGCGCCGGCCTCCAGGAAGCAACGGGTGATGCCCGCGCCCACGCCACGGGCACCTCCGGTAACGATCACGAGGCGCCCTTGCATGTCGAGGGGGTTCTGCATCTGCGGCTGACTCCTGGCGGGAAGGATCCGATTGTCCGTCGTGAGGGTAAGCATTCCTCCGCGCGGCACCGGTGCAAGTATACTGGCGCCCCTTTCGCGCGGCAGCCAACCCGATCCATTACGGAGGTTTCATGAGTTCCAAGAGTATCGCCATCCTCGGTGGCACCGGAGCGCTCGGCACGGGCCTCGCCCGTCGCTGGACCCAAGCCGGTCACAGCGTGATCATCGGTTCGCGCTCGGCGGAGAAAGCCCTCGAGGCCCTGGAGGACCTGCGCAAGGTGATGGACGAGCGTGGCGCCGACGCCAGCGGCGTGCTGGCCATGGAAAACCTCGAGGCCGCGCGTGCGGCTGAAATCGTGGTTCTCACCGTTCCCTTCGCACACCAGAAGAGCACTCTGGAGCACGTGAAGTCCGCGCTCGAGGGCAAGATCCTGATCGATGTCACCGTCCCGCTCATGCCGCCCAAGGTCGGCACCGTGCAGCTGCCCCCCGAGGGCTCTGCCGGACAGGCAGCGCAACTGATTTGCGGCGATGGCGTGAAGGTGGTGTCCGCCTTCCAGAACGTCGCCGCCCATCACCTGCAGGAAGGGCAGGGCATCGAGTGCGATGTGCTGGTCTGCGGCAACGACAAGGACGCACGCGCCGAAGTCATCACGCTGGTCGAGGCCTGTGGCATGCGCGGCTTCCACGCCGGCCCCATCGCCAACGCCGCTGCCGCCGAGGCGCTCACCTCCGTGATCATCAACATCAACCGCACCTTCAAGTGCCACGCAGGCATCAGCATCACCGGGACCGACAGCCACGGTGACTGAGCCCTTGCGCCTCTACGCGCTCACCGGCATCCCGCTCATCGAGCCGGGTGACGACATCGCCGTGCCTATCGAGGCGGCGGCGGGGCGCGTGGCCGGCGGCATGCAGGAAGGCGATCTGCTGGTGGTGGCCCAGAAGATCGTCTCCAAGTCCGAGAACCGTTACACGGATCTCCGCGACGTGATCCCGTCTGCCGAGGCCGAGCGGCTCGCGCCGCTCGCCGAGAAGGATCCGCGCCTCATCGAGGTGATACTCCGCGAGTCGGTGGCCGTGCTCCGTCAGCGTCCCGGTGCACTGATCGTCGAGCATCGACTCGGGTATGTGCACGCCAACGCCGGCGTCGACCGCTCCAATGTCGCCGACCCCGATCGCGTGCTCCTGCTCCCCGAAGACCCGGACGCCAGCGCCCGTCAGCTGCGTGAGAGGCTGCGCGCACTCTGCGGATGCAGCGTGAACGTGATCATCAACGACAGCGCGGGCCGCGCCTGGCGCAACGGCATCACCGGATTCGCCATCGGCTGCGCCGGTTTCAGGCCGGTGGTGAACCGCATCGGCCATCCTGATCTTTTCGGTCGTCTCCTCGAGATGACCGAAGTCGCCGTGGCAGACGAACTCGCAGCCGCAGCATCCTTTCTCATGGGTCAGGCAGACGAGGGCATTCCCGCCGTGCTGGTGCGCGGAGCGCGTCTCGAGCCTTCGGAGGAGGGGATGCGGGCACTGATCCGCGACCCCGCGCGGGACCTGTTCCGGCGGTGAGCGGATCCGGCCACATCATCGCCCTCTCGGGCGGCGTCGGTGGTGCCAAGCTGGCGCTCGGGCTGGCGGCCTGTCTCGGGCCGGACCGGCTCGCGATCGTGGCCAATACCGCTGACGACTTCGAGCACCTCGGCCTGAGCATCTGCCCCGACCTCGACACCGTGATGTACACGCTGGCGGGCCTTGCCGATCCCGAACGCGGCTGGGGTCTCGCGGGCGAGACCTGGCAGTGCATGGACGCTCTCTCTTCGCTGGGCGGTGAGTCCTGGTTCAGGCTCGGCGATCGCGACCTCGCCACGCACCTGCAACGCAGCCTGCTGCTCGCCGCGGGCGAGGGCCTCGCGCGTGTAACGCAGCGCCTGTGTGGCGCGCTCGGCGTGCGTCATCCCTTGCTGCCCATGAGCGAGCAGCGCGTGCGCACCATGCTCGACACCGATCAGGGTGAACTCGCTTTCCAGACCTATTTCGTGCGCGAGCGCTGTGCCCCGCGCGTGCGCGCCATCCGTTACGAAGGCGCGGAATCGGCCCTGCCCACTCCCGCGCTGATCGGTCGGCTCGAGACCGCAGCCGGCGTGGTGATCTGTCCCTCGAATCCCTGGCTTAGCGTCGACCCGATACTCGCGGTAGGTGATCTGCGCGAGCGGATCGCGGCAACGCGCGCCGTGGCGGTGTCGCCGATCGTCGGCGGTCGCGCGCTGAAGGGGCCCGCTGCGGCGCTGATGGAGCAGCTGGGGCTCGTTCCCTCGGCGCTTGAGGTGGCGCGGCACTATCGCGGGCTGCTGCGCGGCTTCGTGATCGACCGGGAGGATGCGGCGCAGGCCGATGCCGTGCGCGCGCTCGGCATGGAGGTGCTGGTCACCGACACGATCATGGTCGATGCCGCATCCAAGACGCGGCTTGCAGCCGAGGTGCTCGCGTTTCTGTCAGGCCTGCGGGCGTGACTCACGCCCGGACCTGGGCTCTGGTGCCGTTGCGCCAGCTTGCGGGCGGAAAAGAGCGGTTGGCAGCAGTCCTTGATCCCGCTGCGCGTCGCGCGCTGGTCGAAGCCATGGCCGAAGACGTGGTAGAGGCCCTGCTTGCCGTGCCCCTGCCTCCCGCGCAGGTGCTGCTGGTGTCGGAGGATCCGGAGGTCGGGGCGCTGGCAGAGCGCCTCGGTGTGGGGCTCTTCCGGCCCGCGCCCGTTGCCGATGACCCGCTCAACGCCGCGCTCGTTGCTGCATCGCGATCGGCACTGGCCTCGGGCGCAGACAGTGTGCTGTTGATTCATGCCGATCTGCCGGCGGCGAGCGCAACCGCGTTGCGGGGCCTGCTGGCGGCGCATCTCGGGGATGCATCCGCTGCCGCCCGTGCCACGCTGGTCAGCGACGGCGCGGGCACCGGCACCAACTGCCTGCTGCTCTCGCCGCCGCTCGCCATGCCGCTGCGGTTCGGCTCAGACAGCCGTGCCCTGCACTGCGGTGCCGCGGCTGCGACAGGTGTGGATTACCGCGAGTTCACCTGCCCCGGTCTCGGTTTCGACGTTGACCTTCCCGCAGATCTGGACCTGCTTGTGCGCCCCGCTGAAACTCAAGACAATGCGACCGGCGCGCGCACCCTGGTCTGGATACAGGAACACGCGGCGCATTCGCGCTGAATCACGGCGGTCTTGGCCAGGAGAGTTGCAGTGCAGGTGCTCGGGACCGATCCGCTTGGCGCCATCCTCGAGGCCGCACAGTCCGCGAGCGGGCTGTCCGGTTCACAGGCGCTTGCGCTCGCCGGCATTGACGACACTCCCGCCCTGATGCGCGCCGCCGCCGCGCTGCGTGACCAGGGCTTCGGCAATGTGGTCACCTACTCGCGCAAGGTCTTCATCCCGCTCACGCATCTGTGCCGCGACGTCTGCCACTACTGCACCTTTGCCCGCACACCCCGGCGCATCGAGCAGCCCTTCATGAGCGTCGAGCAGGTGCTCGAGGTTGCCCGTGAAGGTGCCCGACTCGGCTGCAAGGAAGCGCTTTTCACGCTGGGCGAGCGTCCGGAACTCCGCTATCGCGCCGCGCGCGAGGCACTGGAGGCCATGGGCTTCGGCAGCACGCTGGAGTACCTCGCCCATGTGGCGGGAGCGGTGCTGGAGCAGACGGGCCTCTTCCCGCACATCAATGCGGGCAACATGGACGCCCGCGAGATCGCCATGCTGCGGCGTGTGGCGCCCTCCATGGGCATCATGCTGGAGTCGGCCTCCGAGCGGCTCTGCGCCAAAGGCATGCCGCACCACGGTTCGCCCGACAAACTTCCCGCCGTGCGTCTCGAGACCATGCGTCTCGCAGGCGAGGCGGCCGTGCCCTTCACCTCCGGCATCCTGATCGGTATCGGCGAGACCCGCGCCGAGCGGATCGAGGCGCTGCTCGCGCTGCGCACGCTGGCGCGCGAGCATGCCCATTTGCAGGAAGTGATCGTCCAGAATTTCCGCGCCAAGCCCGGCACCCGCATGGCCTCGGCGCCCGAGCCCGACCTCGAAGACCTGCTCTGGACCCTCGCCGTTGCGCGGCTGGTGCTCGGCCCGGACATGAGCCTGCAGGCGCCGCCCAACCTGAGCCCCGGCGTGCTGACGCAACTCCTCGAGGCCGGCATCAACGACTGGGGCGGCGTCTCGCCCCTCACGCCTGACTTCGTGAACCCGGAAGCGCCGTGGCCGCATCTGGAGGCGCTCGCCGCCGAGACTGCCTCGGCCGGCAAGTTCCTGCAGGAACGCCTCACGATCTATCCCGCGCTGGTGCGCGATGCCGCGCACTGGGTAGATGAGAAGATGCTCCCCTCGCTGCTCGCGGCGAGCGACGGCGACGGCTTCCCGCGCATCGACGACTGGGTCACGGGTTCCTCGACGCAGCTTCCCGCACTCGACACCGGCCTGATTGCCGGAGCTTCCGTGCACGCCGGCGCGGTCTCTGCCCGCACCCGCGCCGTGCTCGAGCGCGCTTGCGCTGGCGAGGATCCCGGCGAGGAAGATATCGCCTGGTTGTTCCGCGCGCGCGGCGCTGATTTCGCCGCCGTATGCGCCGCCGCCGACGCGATACGCGCGCGCCTGCACGGTACCCGCGTGAGTTACGCGGTGAACCGCAACATCAACTACAC
>CAIYPF010000125.1 GCA_903928015.1 uncultured Gammaproteobacteria bacterium
AGCCAATGCGGCGAAGGCGCCAGGCGGGGCATGAGCGCGGCACCGCTGCTGATCGGGCACAGTCATGTGCATGCGCCGCTCTTCGCTGCGAGAGCCCTCGGTCTCGACATTGACGCCGTCCCGCTATGGGAGGACGCAGGCGTAGTGCAGGATGTGGGGGGAGAGTTGAGGTTCCGCTCCGACGTCCTCGAGAAGATATGCCGCCGGGGCCCTGTCTATTCTTTTTTCGGCGGCAGTGCGCATTCCGCTCTTTCACTCTGGGAGCACCAGCGGCCCTTCGACTTCGTCCTTCCCTGGGATTCCGGCACCCCGCTGGAACCCGATCGCGAGCATGTGCCGGTGGCCGCGGTTCGGCAGACACTCGAGTTACTGGGCGCACGGCACGACCGCATGCTCTGTATGCTCGCCCGGCATGCACGCGGACCGGTGGTCCATTTCGGACCTCCGCCTCCCGTTGGCGATACGCACAGCATTCTGAAAGAGCAGCTGCGCAAGCGCCCGTCCGCAGCAGCAGCGAGCAAACCGTCGCAGGAAGGTGCCGGAGGGGCGTTGCA
Organism: uncultured Gammaproteobacteria bacterium; assembly: GCA_903928015.1. Classification (GTDB taxonomy): domain Bacteria; phylum Pseudomonadota; class Gammaproteobacteria; order Pseudomonadales; family UBA5518; genus UBA5518. The sequence continues at coordinate 555 of CAIYPF010000125.1, forward strand.
GATACGCGTCCCGGCAGGAACCGCCAAGGGTTTTTCTCCCCCATGGCTGCGCTTGAAGGTCTGGCGCCTCGAGGTCGCGACGATTGCAGCGCGTTGCGAATCCCTTGGCATCTCTTTTCGGGCTGCGCCCGCCGCAGCGACCGATGCCCTGGGCTTCCTGAAGCCTGAGTACGTGGCTGACCTCGTACATGCAAACGCCGCATACGGGAAGTTGCTGCTGCGCAGCTGGGGATATGCCGTGTGAGCTGCGCCAAGGCGGAATCCCCCACTCGAAGCACGCTCCGAAGTCTTGACCACTACGGTGCGCGCAGATGAGCAAAAGACCGCTGCTGATCGGGCACAGCCATGTGCACGCGCCGATGGCAGCGGTGCGCGAGTACGGACTTGCCATCGACTGCATCGCGTTCTGGTCCGAACCCGGTGCGCTCGAGAACACCCCGGAAGGACTGCGTTTCCGCCCCGAGATCGCAGAAAAGCTGCAAAGCGGCGGCCCGGTGTACTCCTTCATCGGCGGCAATGCGCACACCGTGCTCTCGCTGGTGGAACACCACAGGCCTTTCGACCTCGTGCTGCCTCAGGCCCCTGCCCTGCCGCGGGATCCGGACCGCGAGTGCCTGCCGGTCGCAGCAGCAAGGCATGCGCTGGAGCAGCTGGACACGCAGTACACCCCGATACTCGATTTGCTGCTCGCCAGCGCGCGCGGGCCTGTGATGCAGGCGCTTCCGCCGCCGCCCGTGGCCGTCGCGGATGTCACGCGCGAGAAATACCCCTGGCAGCTCACGCCGGGGCAGCCGCGGGAGTTCGCGCCCGCGTGGTTGCGACTCAAGGTGTGGCGACTTGCAGTGGATCTGATCTCGGCGCGCTGCGCACGCCTCGGCGTTGCGTTGCTACCCTTGCCCCCCGGCGCCGCGGATACCGACGGTTTTCTCAGGCACGAGTACCGCCAGGACGTAGCACACGCCAACGCCGCCTACGGCGCGCTGTTACTGCGCGAGTGGGGTTTGCTCCAGTGACGGGGAAAGTCTTCGTGATCGGCCATAGCCACGCAACTGCGGTGGTTGAAGCTGCCAGAGCCATTGGCATGCCGGTCGACTTCTGCAATCTGTGGTTCGACACGAAGGCAGTGCTCGCGGGCAACACCGGGCCCCGACTGCATGCCGATATCGCGGCCAGGATCGCG
>CAIYPF010000126.1 GCA_903928015.1 uncultured Gammaproteobacteria bacterium
CGGAACATCGGTCAATTCAGATGCGTAGATCGAGGAGGACAGGAGCAGAACGCCGCTTTCCTCGATCAGTTTGCGGCAGAACTCCTCGCCGCCCTCCGGCGCCGTGCAGCGCGGGAAGGCCACGCAACCGCCCTGCGGCCGCTGCCAATCCACAACGTGGGGGAACTCCGCGAACAACTCTTCCAGCAGCGTCACGTTCCCGTGCAGCAGCGCGTGATTGCGCGCCAGGATCCGGTCGCGTGCCTTCAGTGCGATCAGCGCCAGCTGCTCCGACGGCGCTGAATTGCAGATCGAGAGGTAGTGTTTGTAACGCTCGACCTTCTGCAGCAGCGCGGTGTCTTGCGAGGCGATCCAGCCGATGCGCAATCCGGGCAGGCCATAGGCTTTGGAGATCACATTGAGCGACACGCCGAGTTCATAGACGTCCGCGATTTGCGGCATGCGATCCGCGGGCTCGAGTTCCACGCCGCGATAGACCTCATCGCACAGGATGTAGATGCCGTTGGCGCGGCAGAGCGCGATCACTGCGTCCAGATCCTCCCGCGTCATCAGCATGCCCGTGGGGTTGTGCGGGAAGTTGAGTGACAGCAGACGGGTGTTCGGCCGAATGGCGGCTTTCACATCCTCGGGATGCAGGCGCCAGCCGCCACGGGCCTGCGTGCCCGGCCCCATGAGCGGCGCGGTGCGCCGCAACGGGATGCCGGTTACCTCGCAGACAGAAAGAGGAACGGTCTCTGCGCTCTGGTAATTCGGCGTGGGTACCAGGGCGTGATCACCCGCCTTGAGCAGCACCTTCGCCACCGCATACAGGCCCTCACCGGCACCCGCCAGGCACAGGACGTTGTCCGGGGACATCGTGTCGTAGGTACCCGCGATTTCTGCGCGGAGCCCAGGCGAGCCCCATGTCTCGGTGTATCCCAGCCAGAGATGTTCCAGAGCGTTGCGGTCCTCGGGCGTGGCGAGCGCGAGCAGATCGGCGACGCTCATGCTTTCGATGTCCGAGGCCGTCATGTGGTGCGGGGCGCTGAACTCCCACTGCGACAGATAAACTTCCAGGCCGAAGTCACGCATGGGGTGTGTTTTCCACGTTGTTGTGGTGGCAGCGGGAACGATTAAGCCCAAATGCCGCGGTAAAGCCAAGGTTTCCGTGCCGCCCGGCCCTCAGTCGATCGATGCGCCACCGTCCATCACGATGTTCGCCCCGGTCATGAACGACGAGTCGTCCGAGGCGAGGAACAGCACGCCAGCGGCGATCTCTTCGGGCTTTCCCAGACGTTTGAGCAGCGCGTCCTTGCCGAGGTCTGCACACGCCTGTTCGGGGTCCAGCCCCAGTGACGCGATGTAGTTGTCGGTGGCGCTGGTGTGGATGGCTCCGGGGCACACCCCGTTGACTCGGATGTTGTCCGCGGCAAGGTCCATGGCAAGGCAGCGTGTCAGTTGCGCCACCGCAGCTTTCGAGGTGTTGTACGGAACGAACGCGGGTTGGGCGATGAAGGCGGAAATGGAGGCGACGTTGACGATGCTTCCGCCGCCGTTTTTGCGGAGCTCCGGCAGGCACTCCCGTACCATGTTCGCGTAGCCGATCACGTTCACACCGAACACGCGCTGCCAGTCTTCGGGCGTGACGTCCTCGACCTTGCCGAACACGAAGGCCGCCGCATTGTTGACCAGTATGTTCACTGTTCCGAAGCGGGCAACCGTGGCGGCAACGGCATCGCGGGCCGATGCCGGGTCGGAGGTGTCGGCTCGGTGGAAATACGCCCGACCGCCTTGGGCGTTGATGGCATTTGCGGCGTTTGCTCCGGCGGCTTCGTCGATGTCCGCAATGGTGAGCGCAGCCCCTTCGCGCGCGAAGCGCTCCGCAACTGCACGGCCGATTCCGCTGCCAGCACCGGTGACGATCGCGACCTTGTTCTTCAATACCACTGCCGGGTCTCCCTTTTCCGATGCCTGTTCAGCGCTTGCGCTGGAATCCACCGCCGCTGCCACTGTCACCGTTGCGCTTGAAACCTCCGGAGCGTTGTCCGAACTGCTGATTGCCGCGTTGACGCGCGGAGGCGTCCCGATTGAGGCCGGAGACCTCCTGTGGCGCACGGTTTGCCGCACCGCCGCTTGCGCCGGCACCTGCCGTGCGGCCCGATGCGGAAGCAGAACGATCACTCGAGGCCGTTGCGGCTGCTTGACTCGTTTGCTCGCTGCCTGATGCCGAAGACGCGCGAGCGCTTGAGTTCGCTCCCGCTGTTTGGCCCGTCTGCTCCCGATTCGACGACTCCGGGTGCTCCGGCGTGTCTACCTGCTGCCAGCCACCGTCGTCGTAGTGTTGCCAGCCGTCGTCGGTTTTCTTGTAGACGTTGCCGTTGTGCCCCGCGTACAGATCTCCGCTCCCGCTCTGGCCAACGGTGGTGCGGCCGGGGCCCTGTCCCGACACGGACGTGCCGCTGCCACCTGCGGAGCCTTCGATCTGCGTGGCGCTCTTGCCCCCCTCCCGGTTTGTGGAGGTGTTCACCGAGCCTTCGGATCCAGTGACCGTGCCCGAGCCTCCGGCGCGCGTTTGTTCTCCCGAATAGGTGGCCGTGCGACCGCCCCCGGCGGTCACGGTGCCAGAACCCGACAGCGTGCCGTTGCTCCACTCGCGTTGCCCCTGGCTCGAGCCGCCTTTCGAGGTCTCTCTCTCCACGCTCGATGTTTGCGTGTCCCAGTCGGTGTTGCGATCGGTCTTCACCCAATCATCGCCACGCTGCGCGGTGCGCTCCATCTCGGAACGGTTGGTGTCCTCGTTGTAATAGCGGGACGTCTCGGTGCCCACGCCGGTGCGCGCGTTGTAGGTTTGGCCATGGCTCGCCCACTCGTCCCCGTCCCACGCCGTCTCGACGTAACCGTAGCGACCGGTAGCCGGGTTGTAGCCTTGCGTGTACGAATAGCCTCCGTAGGGCCCGTACCACACCGAACGCGAGCCATAGCCTCCGGTTGCCGGGTTGTACCAGGAGCCGTGTCCGTACGAAGCCGGATAGGGATAGTAATAGCGGCCCGAGACATAGGGCGGGTAGTACCAGCCGGTGCCGTAGTACGGCACGCCGTACACGACGTAGATCCCCGACGAATAAGAGGGCGGATAGGCGTACACGACAGTGGTGGGCGTGGACTGGACCACCTTTACCTGCGTCACCTGATACGACGGCGAACTCGGCGGAATGGCATAGATCGCATCGGGCACGGATGGCGCAACCTGCCAAGGCCCCAATGGCGAGCCGGCCTGGTACCAGACGCCTGCGTAACAGAGGTAGTACTGGTTCTGGTACTGGATGATGTCGTAACCGGAATTCACCGCTCGCGCCACCTGAGTGCCTGCGATGGTTTCGAATCTGGGCTCCCCCGCAAAAGAAACCGTTACGGGTGCCGTGGCATTCCGCGCCGTCCCGGTCCGCACCGGCAGCAGTGCCTCCAGCGCCGCCATGCGTGCCTCGACGGTGCCCGGTACCGATGCGCGCACACGCGCCATTGCATGGTCTGCGGGAATGCCAGAGAACGCGGCGGGCAAAGTTGGTGAATAGACCCACGGCCCCTTGTCGAGATCTGTCGTGGCGAACCAGCGTCCGGCAACGAGGTAGTACCAGTTGGCATTCAGCCTGAACAGCGGGCTCTCGGTGTTCGACACGAAGCTGAGCCCTGCGCTGTCCGGAATGAGTTGCAGCGTCGGCTTCCCGGTCGTGACGATGAGCTCGGCAGGACGCGTGCCGAACATCACGTCAGGCAGCGGCAAGGCGCTTGCCTTGAGAGGCACCGCACTGCGCACCGCAGCCTGCTCGCCGTCTGCTGCGAGTTTCGCGAAACCCGCCGGCAGGGACTGCGCTTTCTTCCAGCCGCGCTCGAGTTTTGCCGAGGCAAGCCAGAGGTCCTTGCAGAGCAGGTAGTACAAGCCGTTGCGAGCCGGATCCTTGAACGTCGGCCAGTTCGCGTTGGCGACCACCTGGAGCCCCGTGCCCGAGACATCGGCGAGCACCGGATCGCCGTTCACGAACAGCAGGATCGTGGGCTTCTGCGCCACGTGAATGACAGGGGCTTCGGTGTTGAAGCCGCGCGGCGGAGGGTTGGACAGCACGTCGTCGGCGAGATATGCGAGAAAGAGATCAAGCGGCACGGCAAGCTCCTTGCGCGCTGCCAGACCCTTCAACGCAGCCGTGTAGTTCGCGGGCAGGCCGCCGCTGAAATGTACATTGCTGAAGCTCGGCGAGCGCACGGTCACGATGCGCCGCTTCATGTCGATATCGGTGCTCCCGGAGATTCTCGCCGTGCCAAAGCGCGGCCCCGATCCGTCGGGCGGAGTGAGTTCGATGGCGATCGAAGCCTCGAAGAAGCTGAAGTCCGGCCAGCGGCTGATCTGGGGCGCGTGGATCACCAGCGAATACCCGTTGATCTCCCGGCGTTGCGGGTAGACGACGCTCGGCGGGTCGCTTGCCGAGACGAGCGGCGCCGCGCCCTTGGCGGCATCGGCCGTTTTCGCATCCGGCGCACTCTGCGCTTGCGCACCCATGAGCATCGTCAGTGCCATCATCAACAGCCAGCGCAGGGAAATCACGGTGTTACCTCGGGGACCAAAGCGGTGTGTTGCGGTGCGCGCCCGCCACAGCGGCTGTCTGCCACTGCGTGCACGGTGTACGGCGGGACGATTCTGCAAGGCCGCGAATATACACCGCGGCGCGCCTGCTCCGCTGCCTGCTACTCGGGCGGATTGCCCGCCCTGTGCCAGGCCCGGTAGTTACGGACGTGAGCGATCACCGGAAGCACCACGCTATGGTGGCGGTACGAGGTATATGTCAGTTCGCGGATCAGCGTCCCGTTTTGTCCGATCCAGTACGTTCGCGCGCCACGATCGACATTTCCGCCCAGGCCAACCTCCACAACAGACGTGAACGGAACCACGAGCTTCCCGGCGCGGCACTCGAGCTCTCCTTTTTGCGGTGAAAACCTCTTCTCGGCAATTACCCGATCCTCTTTCGTCCGTGTCGATTCAAGCAATCTCACGTGAAGCGCGTGGCGGGCGTCATCGGTCCACACGAATTCGACTACGCAGCTGTCGCAGCGGTGTGCGCCAAATGTCCCTTCATTGGAGATGTCATCGAACAGGTTGCCGTCCACACCGGTGCGAAGGAAGCGAGGTGGCACTGAACTGGCGGAGGAGGAGTTGGCCTCGAACCGTCCTGTCAGATCCGGGCAGCTCTCTGCTCCGGCTTCCGCAGGTGACGGCCAACCGGGCGGGTACGGGTCTGTGTAGTTGCGCGAGCAGCCCGACAGGATGAGAAAGGCAAGAACTGCGCATGAGCGCACAGAATGGCGTTTTGTTTTCGGTCCATGATCCATCTTGCGATTCACCGCCTGGCCGATTGCGGTTGATCGAATCACCATTGGCCGTCAGGGTGGTTGATCGACATCAAGCGCCTGGCGGCTCCCGGTCCATCCGTCCGACCCGTTGCGCTGAAGCGGACAGTGTGGCTGCGACACCCGGTAGTTTGCAGACTCGCTTGCCGGCTGGTATTTGTGTTGAGGTGCGGGTCCGGAACCAGAGGAGACAAGCGTGTTTGGTGCGCAGACGAAGCAATGGCAGCCCCGGCAAGCGTTGTGCGCGCAGCTCGTTGCCGTGCTGCTCGCACTGCCCGATGCCGCGTGGGCCGCGGCGCCTGCTGCCACCGCCGACACGGCGTCCACCGCGTACCAGACGCGGGTGGGCATCCTTGTCCTTGCCAACGACAGCGATCCGGACGGCGACGCCCTCACGCTTGCCGGATTCCCCGTGAAGCCCGCGCACGGCACCGTCCTGCGTGGCACGCTGCGCGCGTTCTACACGCCTGCCCAGGGTTTCTCGGGGCAGGACACCTTCACCTACAGGGTCAGGGATGCGACGGGGCAAAGCAGCACCGCCACGGTGACCGTGACCGTGAAGCCGGCGCCGAACAAAAAGCCCGTTGCCGTGGCCGACAGCGGCAGCACCCGCCCGGGTGTGGCAGTCACGCTGCGGGTGTTGGCGAACGACTCCGACCCGGATTCAGACGTGCTGCGCGTGGTGGGCAACACCGCCCCGGCGCACGGAAGCGTCACGCGGACATTGAGGACCCTGAGCTACACCCCGGCGGCCGGTTTTTCGGGAAGCGACAGTTTCAGCTACACCGTCGGAGACGGCCGCGGTGGTACCGCAACGGCAAGCGTCAGCCTCAGCGTGGCGGCGCCGGTGGTCAATGACGGCGCCACGCTCACCTGGACCGTACCCACCAGCCGGGCAGATGGGAGCCCGCTCGCGCCCAGCGAGATCGCCGGCTACGAGATCTACATGATCGCCGAGAGCACCGGCGCGCGCAGCGTCATCCCGGTGAGCGACAGTGCTGCGACGCGCCACACAATGAGCGGGCTCTCGGCCGATACCTATCACTTCTCGATGGTGGCGCTGGATACGGCCGGGAATCCGAGCGAGTTGTCGGCGGTCGTGAGCAAGACGATCGCGCCGTAGCGGCTGCGCACACTGCAGGAGGCCTTCAGCGCTATAGAGAAAAAGCGGGGGCGAAATCTGCTGAACCCGGACAGCGGCCCACGATGCGCGCGTTACGGGAACACTACCAGCGCACGTTGCTGGATCTCCATTTGTCCTTCTGCTGCAGGAATCTGGCTAACGACCACGGCGGGATCACTGTGCCGTCCCTCCACGCGAATGTAGCTTTCCGTATTTGCAGCGCAGCCAAACATGCCGTGGCGTGCGCCCGTGCGCGTCTGGAATTGCTCCGATGAGTACCAGGCATCGATCCGGTGTTGCCCGCCAGCAAGCCTGATATCCGCATAGGCCGCACGTGGAATCCAGCCATAGGATTTGTCGTCAACAACAACGGCCGCACCACGGATATCCTCGTACAGCCATGAGTCTTTCAATGGTTTGATGTAAAGGTGAACGAGACAAGCGCTTGGATCGCCAGCTGAGATTTTCCCCGAATATCGCTCCTTCGCCGGGGATCCGAGCGTGAGCGCGCTGCAGCAGTCCCGTGTGCCGACTACGATTTCTCCGCTGTCCATCGTGCCAATGGGCACCGGGTGTTCTATGCACAAGCCGCTGCTCGTGCACATGGCCGAGTCGCTGTTCTTTGACGCTGCTCCCCACTCGCGGGAGATCAACTTTCCCGCGGTGTCGAACTCCAGAAAAAGGGTGTACCGGTCTTTCCAGACAGGACCCACATCACCGGCAACAAGTGGCAGCAAGGGAATCACGAACATCTTTCCGTGGCCTTGATACCAGTCGTACACCCAAAACGTGTTTTGGGCCCGGGCCATGTCGGGTTTTGCCAGCACCCGCCGGACGTGTTCCCGATCGGAGGCCCCGACCCGGATTGAATCCAGTTCATCTTTGCTGTGGACCGGCATGACGGCCGGTGCCGGTAACGGAATCGGGATGCAAGCAGCGAGCGCGCAGACCCCGCACATCGCAAGCGGGCTTAGCCACCGGCGAAACACTGCCAGCATTCCGGGCTCTTGAAGGGTTCGCATGATGCAGCGCTTCGCCACTCCGCTTCGTTCCTGTTCGAGGAGACGTCGTCATCAAAGCTAACTGCCTTGAAGCGCAATTGCATTGCGCCTGGTCATGCGCAGCGGAACAGCACCGGGACCGACAGGATCATCAGGGCAGGGTGGCTGCGCCGGGGCCAGACCTGGTTCGGGATGGCTGCAGCCGACTGCGAAGCAATCGGCGTACTATCGTCACGAGGGCGGGTCGGCCATGGCGGGTTGACTCGATAAACGTCGCAACGTGATCGAATTGATCCGGCTGCAGTCCAGGGTGGGCGCGTCCAGTCAGTGCCACGACAAGGATGTGGGAGGTACAGCGAATGGATGCCGCGTTCAGTTTGCCCACGGAGATCCCGCAGAGGGGATGTCAGAAGAAGTGGTATGGCCGCTGTAGAGTCGCCACACGAGTTCTGCTCTTCACTACTCTCATCTCGCTCTCAAACCTCTCGCAGGCCGGTGTGCCGGACGAAGTTGAGGGCGCCTGTGCGGGTGGTGATGACGCGAAGACGCTCGAGGTATTGCGAGCCGAAGCAGAGCACGGCGATGCCGAGGCGCAGAATTCCCTCGGGTTGAAGTACTACTACGGGCAGGGAGTGCCACAGAGCTTCCGTGAGTCCGTGGCGTGGTATCGGCGGTCTGCTGCGCAGGGCAATGCAGATGCCGAGCACAATCTGGGACTCGCGTACGAGGACGGAACAGGAGTCCGGCGTGACTATCGCGAATCCGCCCGCTGGTATCGGCTTGCTGCCGACCA
>CAIYPF010000127.1 GCA_903928015.1 uncultured Gammaproteobacteria bacterium
CCAGCCGGGGCGTGCGGACACGCGCTCGGGACGGAATTTCTTGCCGCACCAGGAACCCAGAATCACGTCGGGCGCACGGCGCGGGGGCTCGGAGGTGTCGTGGATGATGCGGTCGCGGCCCATGCTCTGGCGGCCGAGTTCCGGGAACACGTCCTCGCCGCCTGCGATGCCGATCAGTTCCGAGACCCACGCGATCGCGCTGATCATCGGCTCGTCCCATTCCTCGAAATACACGCGCGGCCGGCGCGGCCACACCGCCGCTGCCGCGCGTATCCCGGCGTGCCGTTCGAGGCAGCCGGCGATCCACGCCTCGGCCCGGTCTGAGGCGCCCACCATCCCGGCAACCAGACGCAGCGTGTAGAAGATCTCGGCGATGCTCCGCTGGTTGGTGACCAGCACGTTCAGGCCGGCGCGGATCAGCTTGTCGGCAAGTGCCGCCTGCATGTCCGAGAAGCCGATCACCAGGTCCGGCTCCAGCGCCACGATGCGGTCGATCTTGCCGTCGAGGAAGGCACTCACCCGCGGCTTGGCGCGGCGCGCCTGCGGCGGGCGCACGGTGTAACCGCTGATGCCCACGATGCGGTCCTGCTCGCCGAGCAGGTACAGCCACTCGGTGGTTTCTTCGGTGAGGCAGACGATGCGTTGGGGGCCCATGGAGGGGGTCCTTGGGGATGGCGCGGGCAACCTTAGTGCGCGTCGGGAACTGTGTCCATGCGTTCTGTGCTCCGGAATCGGGGGAGGCTGCAGATGCGAATTGCGCCACGCAAAGTGGCACTTTAGTATCCCTCCATGCGCACCGAACTCGTCACCACGCTCAAGCGACAAGCCACCGAACTCCTCGCCGACCTCGCGCGGAGCAAGGAGCCCATACTGATCACCCAGCACGGATTGCCCAGCGCCTACCTGATGGACGTCGAGAGCTACGAGCTGCTGCATCGTCGGCTGGCGGTGCTCGAGGGCATCGCCCGCGGTGAAACGGCGTTGGCCGAGGGGCGCGTGGCAACACAGGCGGAGGCCACGGCCCGCATGTCCCGATGGTTGACATAATCTGGACCGAACCCGCACTCGCGGATCTCGATGCGATCGCCGATTACATCGCCATCGAAAACCCTGCTGCGGCCGCAGAGTTCGTACAGAGGGTGTTCCGCCACATCAAGCAACTGCAGGCACACCCGCGAAGCGGCAGCAAGGTGCCTGAACTGCCCGGATCACGATACCGACAGTTAGTCGAACCACCCTGCAGGGTGTTCTACCGCACTGATCGACAGGCCGTGTACATCCTGCACATCATGCGTTCAGAGCGGCTGTTCCGTGCAGAGTCGCTTCTTCCCCGCTGAAACAACCCACTGGAGCCTCCATGATCCAAGCCCTCAGCTCCGCCAACCTCCCCGCCCCGCGTTTCCGTTACAGCCCGCTGGTGAAGGCGGGGCCGTTCTACCAATCCGCCGGCATGATTGCGTTGAACCCGCAGACCGGGGCTCTCGAGTCAGGCGGCGTGGGCCCGGAGACCGCGCGCATTCTCGCGAACCTCTTGCAGGCGCTGCCCGATTTCGGGCTCACGCTGGACGATCTGGTGAACGCCACCATCTACACCACCCGCATGGACGAGTTTCCCGCCATCAACGCCGCGTGGGAGGCTGTGTTCACCGCGGGGCAACGGCCGCCGGCGCGCACCTCGGTGGGTGTCTCGGCGCTGCCGCTTGGCGCGGGCGTGGAGATCGCCTTTGCTTTCTACCGCGAGTGAATCTGTGGAAGAATCCGCGTGACTTCCCCCCAAGCCACAACGCGCCGCCAGCGGCAGGGTCCACCGTCCGTGATCGACGAGCAGGGATATCGCCCCAACGTGGGCATCATCCTCGCCAATGCGCGGGGCGAACTGCTGTGGGCCAAGCGCCGCGGCCAGAACGCCTGGCAGTTTCCGCAGGGCGGAATCCACGAGGGCGAGTCCCCCGAGCAGGCCATGTACCGCGAGCTCGGCGAGGAAGTGGGCCTCGGCGAGCAGCACGTCGAACTGCTGGCCTGCACGCAGGGCTGGCTGCGTTACCGCCTGCCGCCGCAGTTCATGCGCAACAACAAGAATCCTGATTTCGTGGGCCAGAAGCAGAAGTGGTTCCTGCTGCGCTTCACGGCCGCTGACGACGACGTGCGCGTCGATGCCCACGCCACCCCCGAGTTCGATCACTGGCGGTGGGTGAGTTACTGGTATCCGCTGGGGCAGATCGTGCAATTCAAACGCGACGTCTACCGCCGCGCACTCTGCGAGCTCCTGCCGCGCCACGGAAGGCTGGTGCGCGATGGCGCCTGAGAGCACTGGCGGCAGCTCCATGCTCAAATCCCTGCGCGGCGTGGTGCAGGAAGTCTCCACGGCCCGGGATCTCCCCGAGACCCTCGCCATCATCGTGCGCCGCGTGCGCGAGGAGATGGAGACACAGGTCTGCTCTGTCTACCTGGTCGATCCTGCCTCGGGGCGTTATGTGTTCATGGCCACCGAGGGCCTGAACAAGGCGCTCGAGGGCCGCTTCAGCCTTGCGCGGGACGAAGGCCTCGTTGGCTACGTGGCCCGCCGCGAGGAGCCGCTGAACCTCGAAGACGCGTCCGCGCACCCGAAGTTCAAATTCATCGAAGGCTCCGGCGAGGAACTCTTCCGGTCATTCCTCGGCGTGCCGATCATCCATCACCGCGAGGTGCTGGGTGTGCTGGTCGTGCAGCAGCGCGATCGCCGCCGTTTCGACGAGGACGAAGAAGCCTTCCTCGTCACCATGTCCGCGCAGCTCGCCGCGATCATTGCCCACGCGGGGCTGGCAGGCAGCTACAGCGAATTGCGCCGCGGCACGCGCCCGAAGAGCGGGGAGTTCATCGGTATCGCGGGGGCGCCGGGCATCGGCATCGGGCAGGTGGTGATCGTCTCGCCACCCTCGGATCTCAAGGCCGTGCCGCAGCGCGCCTGCGAAGACGCCGAGCAGGAAATCGCGCTTTTCCACGCGGCTGTCGCCCGCGTGCAGGACGAGATCGCCGTTACCCGTCAGGAACTCACGGGGCGCGTGGGCGCAGAGGAGCTCGCGCTGTTCGATGCGCACGCCATGTTGCTTGCCGACCGCGCTCTGTCGGGCGAGGTGGTGACGCGCATCCGCGAGGGCAACTGGGCGCAAGGCGCCTTGAGCCAGGTGGTGCTGGAGCACGTGCGCACCTTCGAGATCATGGAAGACGCCTACATCCGCGAGCGTGGTGCCGATATCCGCGACCTGGGCCGCCGCGTGCTGGCAGAGTTGCAGGCCAGCGTGCGCGAGACCACCACCTATCCCGCGCGCTGCATCCTGATCGGCGAGGAAATCCCCGCCTCTGCGCTCGCCAATGTGCCGCGCAGCAGCCTGGCGGGCATCGTCTCGGTCTCGGGCTCCGGCAACTCGCACGTCGCCATCCTCGCGCGGGCCATGGGCGTGCCCACGGTGATGGGCGCGGTCGATCTGCCCTTCACGGCGCTGGAGCGCGAGGAAGTGGTGGTCGACGGCCATCAGGGCCGCGTGCTGGTGAGCCCCGCTCCCGAGGCGATGGCGCAGTTCCGCGAGATGGCCGCGGCCGAGCAACTTGCCGAAGAGCAGATCGCCGCCAACGCGCACCTGCCCGCCGTGATGCAGGACGGCCACGCCGTGAGCCTGCTGGTGAACACCGGTCTCAACTCCGAGTGGGTGCGCTCGCTCGGGCGTGGCGCCGAGGGCGTGGGACTCTTCCGCACCGAAATCCCCTTCCTGATCCGCGAGCGATTCCCCACCGAGGAAGAGCAGCGCCTCATCTACCGCGCGCAGCTCGAGGCCTTCGCGCCGCGGCCCGTCACGATGCGCACGCTCGACATCGGCGGCGACAAGGCGCTGCCGTATTTCCCCATCGAGGAAGAAAACCCCTTCCTCGGCTGGCGCGGCATCCGCGTGACGCTGGACCACCCCGAGATCTACCTGGCGCAGGTGCGCGCCATGCTCAAGGCGAGCGCGGGGCTCGGTAACCTGCGCGTCATGCTCCCGATGATCAGCAATGTCTCGGAATTCGACGAGGCGCGCGCCCTGCTGGTGCGTGCCTATTCGGAAGTGCTGGAAGAAGGCTGGGCCGTGCGCATGCCGCAGGTGGGCGTGATGATCGAAGTGCCCGCCGCCGTGTACCAGGCGGGCGTGCTCGCGCGGCGTGCGGATTTCCTCTCCGTGGGCACCAACGACCTCACGCAGTACCTGCTGGCGGTTGACCGCAACAACGCGCGCGTCGCGAACCTCTACCACGCCTTCCACCCGGCCGTGCTGCACGCGCTGATGGACGTGGTGGATGCCGCGCACCGCGCCGGCAAACCGGCCTCGGTGTGCGGCGAACTGGCCGGTGACCCGGGCGCAGCGCTGCTGTTGGTGGGCATGGGCTACGACTCGCTCTCTATGAGCGCACCCAACCTTGCCCGCGTGAAATCCGTGTTGCGCCGCTTCACCCGGGCGCAGGCCGCGGAGCTGGTGCGCAAGGTCTCGCGTCTGGACGATGCCCGTGATGTGCGCGCTGCGATCGAGGACCGGTTGCGGCAGGAAGGAGTGGTGTTGCGGGCAGGCGGGTAGGCGCGGGCCATGCCCGCGAACCGGCCTGCTGTCGCGCGCATGGCGCGCTCCTGCCGGCATGAAACTCGCCTGATCCCGTAGGAGCGGGCCATGCCCGCGACTGCTGCTTCCTTCATGCTAGGCTCTCGCCCTCCCCGGCCGGAGCCCCCAGATGCTTCACCACCCCGACTTCGACCCCGTAGCGCTACACCTCGGCCCGCTCAAGGTCCACTGGTACGGCCTCATGTACCTCTGTGCCTTCGCGGCAGCGTGGTGGCTGGCGAGTGGGCGTGCCAAGCGTGCTGATTCCCCCGTCAAACCCGATCAACTCGAAGACCTGATCTTCAACGGCGCGCTGGGCGTGGTGCTGGGCGGGCGCCTGGGCTATGTGCTGCTCTACGGCGCCGGTCACGCCAGCGATGACCCGCTCTGGATGCTGCGCATCTGGGAGGGCGGCATGTCCTTCCACGGCGGCCTGGTGGGCGTGATGATCGCGATGTGGTGGTTCGCGCGCTCCAGCGGTCAGAAAGTGGGTGCGGTGCTGGATTTTGTTGCGCCCATCGTGCCGGTGGGCCTGGGCTTTGGCCGCATCGGGAATTTCATCGGTCAGGAGTTGTGGGGCCGGCCCACGGACCTGCCCTGGGGCATGGTGTTTCCGCGTGATCCGCTGGGGCTCGCCCGCCATCCCTCGCAGCTCTATCAGGCCTTCCTCGAGGGCGTGCTGCTGTTCGCCATCGTGTGGTGGTTCTCGTCGCGCCCGCGGCCACGCTGGGCGGTAGGTGGCGTTTTCATCGGGGTTTACGGGCTCTTCCGCATCCTGGTCGAGTTCGTGCGCGAGCCCGACGCGCAACTTGGCTTCGTGGCTTTCGGCTGGTTGACGCGCGGGCAGCTCTACAGCCTGCCCATGCTGATCGGTGGCATCGTGCTTGTTATCTGGGCCTATCGTCGCGAGGCGAAAGCAGGAGCATCCGCATGAAGGCCTACCTCGATCTTCTCGCGCACATCCTGCAGAACGGGCGTCCTAAAGGGGACCGCACCGGCACCGGTACGCTGAGCGTGTTCGGTTACCAGATGCGCTTCGATCTGGCCGAAGGTTTTCCGCTGGTCACCACCAAGAAGCTGCATCTGCGCTCGATCATCCACGAATTGCTGTGGTTCCTGCGCGG
>CAIYPF010000128.1 GCA_903928015.1 uncultured Gammaproteobacteria bacterium
CGCACACCCGATGCCTCGCATCGAAGAGGACTGAACGCACCGCTCAGCGACCGAGCAGCTCTGTCAGCTCGCCGGCCGAGGGTGGCTCGAACGGACGGAAACGCTCCATGGTGCCGCGCTCCTCGCTGAACAGCAGCGCGCGCTCGGCGCCCAGTCGGCTGGCCGCAGGCGAGTCGATGAGCGCACTGGAATCGTTGGCGCCCATCTGCATGAGCGCCCGAAGGTCGAATTCGCGCATGGATCCTCGATCCACCGAGCGCTGCAGGCTGGCGGCCGTGTCGGACCACAGCACCACATGCACGCCCACCGCGGGCCCGTCGCGCAGGATCGAGGCGAAGATGCGATCGGGCTTCGGCGGCCCGTCGCTGCTCGAGAAGCTGAAGTCATCCTCATCGCGGCGCAACGAACGGAATCGCTGGATGCCGTGCACCAGCAGCACGCACGCGGGCTCATCGGTGCGGCCGCTCTCGATGCGCCCCGCCACCACCTGACCCAGCGCACGGATCGCGTCGTCCACGTCGCGGTAGCCGGGCATCTGCGGGGTCAGCCCAAGCCTGGTCGCCGCCGCTGCAAGCAACCCCGCCTCGGGCGTGTCCGCGGGCGATCCGTCCAGGATCGTGACCTGCGCCGACGCGCCGCACGCCGCACGCACGCTGACAAGCGCCGCCAGGGACATGCCGATCGCCATGCGATCGTCCTGACCAACGATGAGCAGATTGGCGCCGGACTGCCGACGAAGCAGCGCAACGGTCGCTTCGCGAATCGCCACGGGCTCGCCCAGATGCACGGGCAGCGACGCCGCCACACCACCGGCGCGCATGCGCTCACGCAAGGGCCGGCACGCCGCGATGCTGGCCTTGCTCGTGCCGTCAAACACGATGGGCGCCGGACGCGTGCCCGCCGAGGGCGCGCCGCGCTGCGCCAAATGCCGCACCCGCTGCTCGCGCTCATGATCACCCAGCCATACAACCTGGAACGGGCTGTTGCCCTCGATCATGCCCCCGGCGTCGTTGTAGATGGCCTCGCCGGGTCGCGACAGCAGGCGCGCCGCGGTGTTGTCGTCGCTCAGGATCAGCGCCGCATCGGCCTCGTTGCACTGCAGCGCGATGCGCACGCCCATCTGGCCCATGGTGGTGCGCGGCAGCGCATAGGCGCCGCCCAGGGTCTGCGAGCCAAGGATCACGTGCATGCCGAAGGCGCGGCCCTGACGCACCAGGCGATCGAGCAGCAGCGCCGCCTCCTGCGAAACCTTGTCCTCTTCCACGAACAGTTCCTGGAATTCGTCCACGATCAGCAGCGCGCGCGGCATCTTCTCGGAGCGGCCAAGGCGCCGCCATGCGGCCAGATCCTGCACACCGGCCGCGCGGAACAGGTCGCCGCGCCGCTTCAGTTCGGCATCCAGCCCCTGCAGCACGCTCAGGCCGAATTCGCGGTCGCTTTCCACCGCCACCGCGCGCGCGTGCGGCAGGCCGGCCGAGGCGTACACCTTGAACTCCACGCCCTTCTTGAAGTCGATCAGCCACAGTTCGAGTTCGTCGGGGCTGAACCACGACGCCATGTTCACGATCATCGCGTTCAGCAGCGTGCTCTTGCCGGAGCCCGTCTTGCCTGCAAGCAGCACATGCTGCTTCGTGCCTTCGCCAAGCAGCATGCGCTGCAGCTGCGTGGCCCCCGTGCGTCCGATGGGCACCTCCACCTTGGCGGCGGTGCTGGCGGTCCACACGGCGTCATCCGCAGGCGCGATGGTGCTGAAGGGCACCTGCACCACCGATGCCTGCTTGGCGGCGCGCCCCACGGTTCGAAGCAATTCCTGCAGACGACTGGCCGAGGGCGGCGCATCCAGCGTGACGGGTTCGTTCTCCAGACCCGCGCGATCGAGATGGAATGCCCCGTCGCGCCACAGGATGCGCGTGCAAGCACGCAGCACGTCCGCCTCGGCAACACCCGCGGGCATCGCGCGCGTGGTGTCCCGCAACAGCAGCAGATGCACGCCGCAGCGCGCACCGCTCTGCAGGATGCTGGCAAGCCTGCGTGTGGCGTTGTCGTTCAGGCCCGCCGGGAAGTCGGCCATCACCACGATGCGCAGCGGCTCGGCAAGCTGGCCCGCCTGCGCGTTGTAGTCGGCGATGGTCGCGTACTCGTTGCGCAGGTACTTCTGGATCACCGTCTCCATGTGCTCGGTGAGATCCGTCAACTTCTGTTCGATGTGCCGCGGCTCGGTCCAGATGCGCTCGCCGGCCAACTGCTCCATCTCGTCGGCGAGATGCATGAACCCGGCGAAGTTCTGCCCCAGTCCCACGGGATCGATGAGCGTGAGCCGCACCTTGCCGGGGGGCGCCTGCACCAGCAGACGCACCGCGGCCGCCTGCAACGCCGCCAGACCCTGCTCGCGCGCCTCGGTGGGCGCATCGATCAGCAGCGAGGGATTGTCGGGAAGCGGCCGGAGCAGCGGAAGATTCCACGATGGATCCGTGGGCCACGCAAGCGCCGGATCCGTCGGGCAGCCGTGCTGCAGGCGCTCGGCGGTCAGGTGAATGGCACCCACGCAAAGCGCGGGGTCAAACGTCATCGGCGCCGGATTGACGCGCTCCAGGTCGGGCTGCCAGGCACGCGCCTCATCCGTGAGCGACTGCGCCC
>CAIYPF010000129.1 GCA_903928015.1 uncultured Gammaproteobacteria bacterium
GGTCGTTGGTGGGGCGCGTGAGGAACTGCTCCAGCCAGCGGATGCCTTCAACATCGAGATGGTTGGTTGGCTCGTCCAGCAGCAGCAGGTCGGGCGCGCCGCCCGCCTCGCACAGGCCGCACGCGATCGACAGGCGCTTCTTCCAGCCGCCAGACAGGCGCTCCACCGGCTCGTCCATGCGCGGCTCGGGAAAGCCCAGCTTGCCCAGGATCATGCCACCCAGCACCTCGGCTTCGTGGTGGTCGCCGTGCACGCTGGCGGCCTTCATCGCGGCTGCGGTGGCTGCGGCGCGCGGCGTGAGGCCCGCGTCGAAGTCGTCGCGCTGCGGCACGTACACGATCACCGTGCCTCGCTGCGTGCGCACCGTGCCGTCGTCGGGCTCCTCGAGGCCGGCCAGCATGCGCAGCAGCGTGCTCTTGCCGGCACCGTTGGGGCCGATGAAGCCCACGCGGTCACCCGAGTTCACGCCGATGCACACGCCGCGGAAGAGTTCGCGAAGGCCGTGGGACTTGGAGAGATCGGTGGCGACGAGCAGCATGGTGGTGGCGCGCGGCGCCGGGCCGCGGATCATAGGTGTGCGGCGCATGCACGATGCACGCAAAAACAAGAAGGGGCCGCCATGTGCGTGCATGACGACCCCTTCTGAAAGGGCAAGCGTTTCAGTGCGTCACTTGCGGCGACGCGAAGTGATCATGCCGGCGAGGCCAGCGCTCTCTTCAATGGACATAAACGCGATCCGGGGGTGTGACCCCTCACGGGATCGCACTTTTTTCTCGCCGCGCCGGAATCCCGCATTTGCTTCGGAAAAAAGGCCGTCGATTCCGGAGGGGTGCGGCGGCGTCGATAGGGTGGCCGCCACGAAGGGAGGTCACATGATCATGACCCAGCAAGAGCGCGGCGGCGGCAGGGCACGGCGGCGGGGGCTTCGGGCACAGGCCTCGGAGCGGCGGGAGAGCGAGATCGATCGCCTGGTGCAGCAGGCCAGCGAGCGGGGCGGCTGCACCGACCGCATGTACTGGACGCTGCACTACGACTTCGAGCAGGCGCCCATGACCACCAACATGCAGCAGCTGCAGGAGGTGGGGGTGGACATGCCGCCGGAAGCGGAGCTGAACGATCGCGCGTTGCAGCAGCAGCTGTGGGAGGTGATCGAGACGCTGGCCGATCTGGGCACCTATCTGCTTCGCACCGATCATCTCGATGATCGCGCGCTGTATCGGTTGCTTCACGAACAGGTGCTGCGCGAACCGGTGCGCGATCTGCCACCGAGCGAGGGCGTGTCGGAGTTCATCGATCTTGGTGTGCGTGCGCCTGCCGATGCGCAGCCGCTGGTGCAACGTGACCGCTTCATGCCGCGACCGGAGACACCGCCCATGCTGAACGAGTGATGTCGCGCAAAAACGAGAGAAACCGGCCCACCTCGAGCCGGCTCCTCCCTGAGCGACGGGCTTCGCGAAACTGCACCGCGCCGTCGCCATCCGTCGGGTGACCCCACCCAACACACCCACCATCGGATTGATCGTGGTCGAACACAAGTGTCAATGCAGAAATTGGGTTCAGGCCTCGTGGCGGCGCAATTTTCGGGCTTCCGCGTGTGCGGCTGCGGGCGCGATGGACACACAAAGCGCTTTGGCTGCGGGGGTTGGCAAGGCGGACTGGGTTGCGCGCACGTGGCTCTGCGTGGGTGCAGCTCGCCGACGCTGGTCGCTACCTTGTACCGCTCGCTTCCCGCAGGCCCTCCCGCGCCTGTCCGTCCCTCGAACCGTCCACGGAATTCCCA
>CAIYPF010000130.1 GCA_903928015.1 uncultured Gammaproteobacteria bacterium
CATCGGCCTGTTCAAGATCGTCACCGAGGGCGGCGTGGCCGCGGGCGTGCGGCGCATCGAGGCGCTGACCGGTCAGAGCGCCATCGAACACATCGAGCACACCGACGAGCTGCTGCGGCAGGTGGCCGGGCTGCTGCGCGGCACCCGCGAAGACGTCGCCGTGCGCGTCCAGGAAACGCTGGACCAGGTGCGCAGCCTCGAAAAGCAGCTGCGCTCGGTCAAAGACAAGCTGGCCTCGGGGCAGGGCACAGACCTGGCCGCCGGCGCCGTGGATGTCGGCGGCGGCGCCAAGCTGGTGGCCACGGTGGTCGACGGCGCCGATGCCACCTCACTGCGCAACGCGGTCGATCAACTCAAAGACAAGCTGAAGTCCGCGGTCATCGTGCTGGCCTCGGTGGCCGCGCCCGACAAGGTGGTGCTGGTGGCCGGTGTCACCGCCGATCTGGTCGGCCGCATCAAGGCCGGCGAGCTGGTGGGCGCTGTGGCGGCGCAGGTCGGCGGCAAGGGCGGCGGCCGGCCCGACTTCGCCCAGGCCGGCGGCACCCAGCCCGAGGCCTTACCGGCCGCGCTGGCGGGTGTGGCGGCGCTGGTGCGCGCCAAGCTGGGCGGCTAGCCCGTGCTCATCCTCACCCGGCGCGAAGGCGAGAGCGTCAAGATCGGTGACGGCATCACCATCACCGTGCTTGACGTCAAAGGCAACCAGGTGCGGCTGGGCATCGAGGCCCCCAAAGACGTGGCGGTGCACCGCGAAGAAATCCACGCGCGCATCCGCCGCGAGGGCTTGGCCAGCGGGTCCGCAGAGCCCAAATAAGCCTGCGGCCTAATCGCTTTACCTTTATTGCGCCAAGCTCGTATGATCCGCCGCTCGTTTTGCGCGTGCGGAGAGATGGCCGAGTGGTCGAAGGCGCACCCCTGCTAAGGGTGTAAGGGTCAAAAGCCCTTCGAGGGTTCGAATCCCTCTCTCTCCGCCAGCGTTCCGGCACAGCAGCCGTGGATTCGAACCCTCGAAGATAGACAAGCCGGGTTCGGTGAGCCGACGCATCAGCGGCGGCGAACGACGCCGTAGCGCGCAGCGCGCAGGCGGTCCCGAGCCTACAGCGAGGGACGAGCGGCGCAGCCGCGAGCAGTCCCTCTCTCTCCGCCAATACAAGACCATCTACCGCACTACGAGGGTTCTTTTTCTTTGGGCGTCGGGCGTACGGCCATTCCGGTGGATTGCGGTGGCCTATTCGGTAGATAATCCGGTGCAATCCGGTATATAAAGCGGTATGCCTGAGATAGACACTGGCGAGATCACGCCGCAGCTCCTGACATTGCTATCAGAGCTCGATGAGTTCAAAGGCGCCTGGCGGGCGTTGGGCGTCGTCGCACCCGAGCGCCTGAGTGTCCTGCGGCGCATCGCCACCATCGAAAGCATTGGGTCTTCCACGCGCATCGAAGGCAGCCGGTTGACGGACCGCGAAGTCGAAGTCCTGCTGGGTCGACTGAACATCCAGTCCTTTGCCACCCGCGATGAGCAGGAGGTGGCAGGTTATGCCGAGGTTATGGAGACGGTCTTCCAGTCATGGGCAGACATCCCCGTGAACGAAGGCCATCTCAAACAACTGCACCGCGACCTGCTCCGGTACAGCGAGAAGGACGAGCGCCACCGCGGCGCATACAAGACTCTGCGCAATGACGTCGTTGCTTTTGACGCCGAAGGCAAGATGGTCGGTGTCGTGTTCGAGACGGCGACGCCGTTCGACACGCCGCGGCAAATGACGGAGCTTCTGGCGTGGCTCGAAGATGTGAGATCGAACAAGCGGCAGCATCCACTGCTGATCGTCGCCATGTTCACGGTCGTGTTTCTGGCCATTCATCCGTTTCAGGACGGTAACGGCCGGCTGAGCCGGATTCTGACGACGCTGCTCCTGCTGCAGGCGGGCTACGCCTATGTGCCATACAGTTCCCTGGAGAGCGTGATCGAGAACAGCAAGGACGCCTACTACCTTGCCTTGCGACAGACGCAAAGCACGCTGAACGGCACGACACCCAACTGGCAGCCCTGGCTGCTCTTCTTCCTGCGGGCGTTACAGCAGCAGAAGAATCGTCTTGCGATCAAGATTGAACGGGAGAGGTCTGCGGTCACGTTGTCCGACCTGGCGACGAAGATTCTGGATTACGCCCGGGCTCAAGGGCGGGTGGCGACGCGTGACATGGTGCGCGAGTACGGCGCCAGTGCGAACACGCTCAAGGCGACGTTCAGCAGCATGGTCGAGAAGGGGCTGCTCGTGCGCCACGGAGGAGGTCGCTCGACCTGGTATGCCTTGCCGTAGCGGGCTCCTTGCCACCAGTTCGACCTCAGACTCGGGATCTCTTGCGTTTGACAGCCTTCGCAGCGATCTGCGCCGCCTTGCCCGCGATGAGCGCCTCCAGATCTCGAATGGCAGACTTGTCGATGTCTATTTTTGTGGAAAGTGCCCGCGCGTAGGGTGCATGCGCAAATGCGGACCAACCCGTCATCAGCGCCTGAATGGCGGACTGAATCTCCATCGCGTCGCTTTCCGGTACATTGAGTTTCCTGACCTTTGCGCGAATTCGGTTGGTCGTTCGCAGGAGTTGGGCGGGCTCCATGTCGGTGGTGGTTACCAGCCGGCCGAAATCCCGCACCGTCGCTTGCGTCCGCCACAAGGCAGTGCCAAACGCGTGCATCCAAGACTCCCACTCGGCGTGATCAGGAATGGATTCCAGGCACTCGAGGAAAATGCGTTCCATGACCGCGGCCAGTAGGGCCGACTTGTCCTTGAAATACCAATAGAGGGACGGTGCCTTGACCCCGACACGTTCGGCAAGCTTGCGCAGACTGACGCCGTCCAGCCCATCGTCGTTTATGAGGCGGATCGCCTCATCCACGATGGTGTCCCGGGTCAGTTTTTCCTCATCCATGGGTAACCGCTACTGCCGCAATTGCCGGCATTCCTCTAATGGTGTTACGTTACGCGACACTGGTCTTACAGTGTTAGAGAAGACGTTCAAACGTCCGCAGGGGGCCGCAAGTGCAGATCACTAGACTCGACGTTCCGCAATGCTCGATTGGTGAAGGGCCGGTCTGGGACGTGCAGTCCGCCAACCTTTACTGGATCGACATCCTGGGCAAGTGCGTGTTTCGCCTGTCTGCAGACGGCCAGACGACACGCTGGGACGTGCCACAGATTATTGGCTCGATGGCCATCCGCCGGGATGGCAATGCCATTGTCGCGCTGGCAAACGGCGTGCACTCCTTGGACTTCGCCACCGGGGCCTGTGCGCCGTTGGCAACCAGCCCAGAGCTCAATGAACAGGTGCAGCTTGCCGATGGCAAGGTCGACCGCCGGGGCCGGTTCATCGTGGGCTCGAGTGACCGGGGCATGAAAGAGGCCCGGGGCAAACTATTCGTCCTTGATCCGGGCGCGCTCGAGCTGCGGCAGATCGACGGGGACATCTTCCTGGCCAACGGTCCCTGCTGGTCTCCAGATGACCGGACCTTCTATCACGCAGACAGCATTCGCAAACTCATCTATGCCTACGACTACGACATCGGGCACGGTGTCGTGACCAACCGCAGACCGTTTGCCAGTACCGAAGAGCTCGGTGGTATCCCGGACGGTGCCACGGTTGATACAGACGGCTGCGTGTGGAGCGCGATCTGCGAGGGCGGCAAGCTCGTTCGGTTCCGTCCGGACGGCAGCCTAGATCGCATCATTGAGATGCCCGTGAAGCTTCCGGGCAGCGTGATGTTCGGGGGTCCGAATCTCGACCGGCTGTACGTGCCGTCCCTCAGTCCGGCATTCATGGGGCGCACTGCAGACCCGCTGGACGGGTCTCTCTACGTCATCGACGGATTGGGAGTGCAGGGCATCGCCGAGCCGAGGTTCGGTGCGTGAAAAGTCCGATGCCGCTTCTGTTGGTAACGGTGTTCCTGAACATCGCCGGATTCAGTTTGATCCTGCCCCTGCTGCCGTTCTATGGAACCTTGTTCGGCGCCTCATCGTTCGGGGTCGCCTGTCTGTTTGCGGCCTACTCGCTGGGCAATGTGTTCGGTGAGATTTTCTGGGGCCGCCGCTCCGACGTGAAAGGGCGCCGGCCCATCCTGATCTTCACCACCGGTTGCGCGGCCATCACCTATGTTGCGTTCGCTTTTGCGCCGAACCTGGCTGTGGCGATAGCGATCCGTATCCTGACCGGATTCTTCAGCGGGACGTTCGGCGTTGTACAGGGCGCCATCGCTGACATCACCGCGCCCGAAGTGCGCGCCAAGAACATGGGCTACTTCGGAGCCTCCTTCAACCTCGGATTCGCTGCGGGCCCGGCCATTGGCGGCTTGCTGGCGGACCCGTCGCTGGGTGCTGCAGGCTTCCGGCTGCCGATCCTGGCTGCCGCCGGCCTGGCAGCAGGCGCCTCGCTGTGGTCACTGCTGGTTCTGCCGGAAACACGGCATGAGCAGTCGGGACTCAGGCCGCCGCCGAGCTATGCGGAAGCCCTCCGCTACGTCGGCTCACACCCGATGTTGCTGCGCTTGCTGCTGATCGCCTTTGGCGGGATCGCGGCTTTCGGGTCCATGGAGGCCATCTTCGGACTGTGGACCTCCGCCAACTTCAACTGGTCGACGCGTGAAGTCGGCTTGACCTTCCTGTGTGTGGGCGGGGCGGGTCTGCTCGTCCAAGTGTTCTGCATCGGCCCACTCGTCAGGCGTTTTGGTGAAGCGCGGACTATCGTCGGCGGCCTGTTCGTGCTGATCGTTGCCGTCGCGCTGCCGCCGGTCATACGCACACCGGCGGCCTCGGTGTTACTGATGTCGCTGTTGATGGTGGGGCACAGCTTGGCATTTCCCAATGCCGGAGCGCTGGTCTCGCGCACCACGCCTCGAGATCGGCAGGGTAGCGTGATGGGGCTGAACATGGCCTCCAATGCGGTGTCCCGCATCGTGGCGCCACCATTCTTCGGGTGGCTCTTCGGCGTTCACCCGGATGCGCCGTACTTCGCCTGCGCGGTACTGGTCGTGTTGATGGTGCCGTTGGCAGTGCAGGTTGTGCGCCTGCGTGACCAGGAATTAGGGAAATGAGTGCTGGCTGAGCCAATGCCACTAGGGGCGTTCGCCATTTAACCTCTATCTCTTGGACCACCGAAAAGCGGGGGGATTACCGTGGAGTAGAGGTGTCCGGGTGCAAAGGAGTCGCCGCGTGAAGTTTCTAAGCGAGGACCTGTGGCCTTCAATACGAAGGCTGGCGGATGAGCCGGGACGAAAGTATGTAGCTGTACCTTACGTCTCGGTCGAGGCAGCAAAGCGGCTTCGGCTGAAGAAGGGCGACGTTCTTGTGACGCGCTTTGACGACGAAAACATCAAGAACGGCCGGGTGAGTCCGGCGGAAATTCTCAAGTACTTGCGCCGTGAGGTGGAAGTTCATCACTGGGACAGCCTACATGCCAAGGTCTATGTCTCGAATCGGCGGGCGATTGTTGGTTCCGCCAATGTGTCGGCGAGCTCTGAGGAGCGACTGACCGAGGCGGGCGTGGTGTCGACGGACCGCAAGTTCGTGGCTACTGCGCGTCGATTCGTTGAGGGGCTGCGTGGCCAGGCCGTGGGTCCGGATTGGGCGACGCAGAAGCTGTCGCTCTATAGACCTCCGAAGGGTTTGCCCGGAAGGACCGGAACGTCGCGGCGCAAGAGGTCCGGCATGTGGGTCGTAAACGTCCGGTTGCGTGATCGGACGCCGGAGGCCGAGAGGGCAGCGGGAAAAGCATTGAAAAGGGCTGAAAGGACTCTGAAGGAGCCCGACAAGTTTTCACTGGATGACGTGGATTATTCCGTTGACTGGAAGGTGATGCCGGGAGACTGGGTTGTTCAGCACGTGCATGACGGCCGGGATAAGTACTTTGAGGCTCCCGCGCGAGTGAGTACGGTGGAACGCTACCTGAGTCTCCGAAAGGCGCAGCATCAGGTTGTCGTTCTGGAATCGAGAAAGCATTCCAGGACACGAAAGCCTAAGGCCGTCATCGCAGCTTTGCGAAAGTCGGGGGTCGACTACAAGGTGCCGAAACAGTTTCGCCAGATCAAGCGGGATTTGGTCCGTCGGACGCTCTTCTCGATCTGGCCTAACGTGTCGGAGACAGCGGACTAGGGTTTTGCCTCAAGCGGTGCGCCAATCGCGTTAAGAGCGGCAGTGGGCAGAGGCATCGAATTGTCTCTCAGTGTGCGGGCAGACTGAAATTCGCGTGGAATTTCAACCTGTCTAAACGATTGTCCCGGACCAGTCCCAGCGAGAAGCATTGGTGGCACATTTGGGTGGTACTGAAATTCACCGTCGGAAAAAAACGTACGTGAGTTTGGACGGTTAGAGATGGATGGGGATACCTCTCTCCACCAGCGTTCCGGCGCAGCACCCAGGTAATAGCGCTATTGCCCCAGATATGCGTGTGGCCCCAAGTGTGAGAGTGGTTCAGGCTCAGCGCCTGTCGGTTCCCATCCAATCAAGACCGATAAAAGACTATATTAGGTCCTTTTTCAAAGTGAGGTCCGGCTCATGCGCTACTCCAAGCAGATCAAGCCCATCAGTTACCTGAAAGCCCATGCTGCCGAAGTCCTGCAAGAGCTGACCGACCAGCGGCAGCCCCTGGTCATCACGCAAAACGGTGAAGCCAAGGCGGTCTTGCAGGACATTGCCTCCTATGAGCAGACACAGGAAACACTGGCGCTGCTCAAGATACTGGCGCTCGGCAACCAGCAGCTTGTGCAAGGCAGGGTAAAGCCGCTGTCTGACGTTGCACGTCGACTTCGAGTCAGGGCCGTTGCAGAGCAGTGATGCCTGTGGAGGTCTTACTCACTGAAGATGCGGAACGCGATCTCGAAGATCTTTTTTCGCACATCGCAATGCATGATTCACCGCGCAGTGCAGAACACGTGCTGACAAAAATCCTCAGCATTGCGGACAGTCTCAAGCACACGCCCAATCGCGGAACTCAGCCGCGCGAACTGCACGGCATCGGCAACGGCGACTACCGGCAGGTGTTCTTCAAACCCTACCGGCTCATCTATCGGGTTATAGACGAAAGGGTCGTTATCTTCCTGATCGCAGACGGTCGTCGCGACCTGCAGTCCTTGCTAGCACGCAGGTTGTTGACCGGTTAACTACGGTAATCCCCCCATCCAACCGCGGGTCTGATCAGTGGAATTTGCTCACTGGAAAGAGCGGGGGTAACCGATTCCCGTATAGCGCGGGCCAGCGGCGACAGATAACCTCGCGCTACACACCGCTAACCAGGTCCCGCCCATGCTCCCCGGTAACAAAGTCATCATCACCGTCGCCCTCAACGGCGGCATGCAGCAGGACCGGGAGGGCGCTGTTGTCCCGAAGCAGCCGGCCGAGATCGGCGA
>CAIYPF010000131.1 GCA_903928015.1 uncultured Gammaproteobacteria bacterium
CGCGGGCATGGCCCGCTCCTGCATCCTTCGCGGGCATGGCCCGCTCCTGCATCCTTCGCGGGCATGGCCCGCTCCTACATCCTTCGCGGGCATGGCCCGCTCCTGCATCTGTCGCGGGCATGGCCCGCTGCGTCGTCACGATCGCGTCTTGCTGCCCGTAGGAGCGGGCCATGCCCGCGACCCGGACGCGCACGCCGCTCTTCTACGCGTAGGGGCTCGCCACGTCTCCCAGTTCCACGTAGACGCTCTTGCGGCGCGTGTAATGCTCGATCGCCGCAAGACCGTTCTCGCGGCCGATACCCGAATCCTTCACCCCGCCGAAGGGCAATTCCACCGGCGTCACGTTGTAGTTGTTGATCCAGCAGATGCCAGCCTCCAACGCAGCCACCACGCGGTGCGCCCTGGCGAGGTCCTTCGTGAACACGCCCGCGGCAAGCCCGAAGGGCGTGTCGTTCGCGCGGCGCAGCACATCGGCTTCGTCGGTGAAGGGCAGTACGGACATGACCGGCCCGAAGATCTCTTCGCGCACGATCCTGCAGTCATCCGGGCAGTCAGCGAAGATCGTGGGCAGCACGAAGTTGCCCTCGTCAAGGCCTGGCCCCGTGGCCCGCCCGCCGCCGCAGACGAGGCGCGCGCTCTGCTTGCCGTCCTCGATGTATGCCAGCACTTTCTGCATGTGCCCGCGCGAGATCAACGCGCCCACCTGCGTGTCGGGGTGCATCGGATCGCCGATGCGCAGCAACTCCGTGCGTGCCGCGGCCTGCGCCAGGAACTGCTCGTAGATCGAAGCGTGCACATACACCCGCGTGCCGTTCGAGCAGATCTCGCCCTGCGTGTAGAAATTTGCGACCAGCGCTGCCGAGACCGCGTTCTGCAGGTCCGCGTCCTCGAAGATGATCAGCGGGGACTTGCCGCCCAGTTCCAGCGTCACGTGCTTCAGCGTGGCCGCAGCCGCGGTCATCACGCGCTTTCCAGTGCCCACTTCGCCGGTCAACGAGACCTTTGCGATGCCGGGGTGACGCACCAGCAACTCGCCCGTGCGGCCATCGCCCTGGATCACGTTGAAGACGCCGTCTGGCAGGCCCGCCTCGCGGTAGACCTCGGCCAGCATCGTGGCGCTGCGCGGCGTGAGTTCCGCGGGCTTGAAGATCATGGCATTGCCACAGGCTAGCGCGGGCGCGCTCTTCCAGCAGGCGATCTGCACGGGATAGTTCCAGGCGCCGATGCCCGCGCACACGCCGAGGGGTTCGCGCCGGGTGTACGCAAAAGCACCTTTCAGCGTGTGGTGCTCGCCGTGTATGGCGCCCGCCACGCCGGCATAGAACTCGATGCAGTCCGCGCCCGACAGCACGTCTACTGCCTCGGCCTCCTGGATGGGCTTGCCGCTGTCTTGCACTTCCACTTCGGCGATGGCGCGGTTGCGCTCGCGCAGCAGTTGCGCGGCGCGGTTCAGTACCCGCCCGCGCTCGGCGCCGCTCATCGCGGACCACACGGCAAAGCCCGCCTGCGCGCTGGCGACGGCCGCGTCCACCTCTGCCGCACCCGCCTGTGCCACATGGCAGATCAGTGTCCCGGTGGCCGGGTCGATGTTCTCGAAGGTCTCGGTGCCGGCGGGCAGCACGGTCTGTCCGCCGATGAAATGACCCAGCACGGAGCCGCTCATACCGCTCAGGCCCGCAGTCGCGCGTTGGCGCTGTCGAAGGGGCTCTCGGGCAGCACGGTGGCGCGGTGACGGGTACCGAGGATCTCGATCTCGAGTTCAGTACCCACCGCCGCGTGCTCGGGCGCGATCATCGCAAGCGCGATCGATTTCCCGAGCCGGAAGCCGTATCCGCCGCCGGTGGCGCGGCCAACGGTTTTGTCACCCAGCAGGATCGGGTTGTTGCCGAGGGCATCGGCGTCGGTGACATCGTGCACTTCCAGCGTGCTGAACTGCCAGGCCGCACCGCGCTCACGCCAGGCAAGCAGGCCGTCGCGGCCGAGGAACCCGCCCTTGTCGGCGTGCACGAAGCGCTGCAGGCCCGACTCGTCGGCCGAGTACTCGATGGAGAGCTCGGTGCCGATCAGGCGGTAGCTCTTCTCGAGGCGCAGCGAGTTCATGGCGCGGATGCCGAAGGGCTTCAGCGGAATGTCAGCGCCAGCTTCCATGAGGGTGTCGAAAATGTGGTTCTGGTACTCCATGGGGTGGTGGAGTTCCCAGCCGAGTTCGCCCACGAAGTTCACGCGGGCGGCCAGGCAGGGTGCCATGCCCACCACCACCGGTCGCGCGGAGAGCCAGGGGAAGGCGGCGTTCGAGAAATCATCCCGCGAGACCCGCGAGAGCAGCTCACGCGACTTCGGCCCCGCGATCACCAGCACGCCCATGGCGCTGGTGAGGTCCTGGAACTGCACGGAACCGTCGCGCGGCATGTGCTTCAACAGGTAGTCGTGGTCGAGGCGCTGCAGGGCGCCGGCCGAGACGAGGTAATAGGAGTCTGCGGACTCGCGCACGATGGTGAACTCGGAGTGCACACCGCCGCGCGTGTTCAGCGCGTGAGAGAGCGACATGCGGCCATCGCGCACGGGGAGCTTGTTGGCCACGAAACTGTCGAGGAAGGCGGCCGCACCCGGGCCGCTCACGCGGCACTTGGCGAAGGCGCTCATGTCCTGGATGCCCACGTGCTCGGTCACGTGGCGGCACTCGTTGCCCACGTGCTCGAACCAGCCCGCACGGCGGAAGGACCAGTCGTCCTTCTGCTCCACGCCGGGGGGCGCGAACCAGTTCGGGCGCTCCCAGCCGAATTTCTGTCCGAAGACCGCGCCGAGCGCCTTCATGCGCTCGTAGCAGGGGGTGGTGCGCAAGGGGCGAGCCGCGGCGCGCTCTTCGTCGGGGTAGTGCACCGTGAAGACGTCGGCGTAGGCCTCTTCGTTCTTGCGCTTGAGGTAGCCGTGCGTGGCGTAGTCGCCGAAACGGCGCGGATCGACGCCCAGCATGTCGATGGTGGGTTCGCCCTCGACGATCCACTCGGCCAGCTGCCAGCCGGCGCCGCCCGCGGCGGTGATCCCGAAGCTGTGGCCTTCGTTCAGCCAGAAATTGCGGTGCTTCCAGGCAGGGCCCACGATGGGGCTGCCGTCGGGTGTGTAGGCGATGGCGCCGTTGTAGACCTTTTTGACGCCGGCCTCGCCGAAGGCGGGCACCACGCTGATCGCCGACTCGATGTGCGGCATCAGTCGCTCGAGGTCTTCCTGGAAGAGTTCGTACTCCGCGCCTTCGGCGGGACCGTCCTCGTAGCAGCAGGGCGCGCCTTTCTCGTAGGGGCCGAGGATCAGACCGCCGTTTTCCTCGCGCATGTACCAGGAGCCGTCGGGATCACGCAGCACGCCCATCTCGGGCAGGCCCAGGCGATGACGCTCCTGGATATCCGGGTGCGGCTCGGTGACGATGTACTGGTGCTCGACCGGGATCACGGGGATATCGAGGCCCACCATGGCGCCCGTTTTGCGGGCGTAGTTGCCGGTGCAGCTCACGATGTGTTCGCAGGTGATCTCGCCTTTGTCGGTGACCACACACCACTCGCCGGAAGCGGTCTGGCGGATCGCGGTGACGCGGGTCTTGCGGTAGATGGTGGCGCCGCGGGCGCGGGCGCCCTTGGCAAGGGCCTGGGTGAGATCTGCGGGCTGGATGTAGCCGTCTTCGGGGTGACGGATGGCACCGATCACGCCCTCGATGTTGCAGAGAGGCCAGAACTCCTTCACCTGCGCGGGTGTCAGAACGTCGACCTGTACGCCGATGGTGCGGGCGGTGGCGGCGTATTGCAGGAACTCGTCCATGCGGTCGCGGCGGCGGGCCAGGCGGATGTTGCTTACCTGGCGCAAGCCCACCGGCTGGCCGGTCTCTTCCTCGAGGCTGCGGTAGAGCTGCACGGAATATTTGTGGATCTGGCCCACGCTGTAGCTCATGTTGAACAGCGGCAGCAGGCCCGCTGCGTGCCACGTGGAGCCCGAGGTGAGTTCGCCCTGCTCGATCAGCACGACGTCGCTCCATCCCTTCCGGGCCAGGTGGTAGAGGGTGCTCACACCCACCACGCCGCCACCGATCACCACCACGCGCGCGCTCGTTTTCATGAGAGTCCTTCCGGGGTTCGAAGCAGGCCGCGAGTATATTACGAGCGCCGCGGCTGCCGTCCCGTGGCGCCGATGCCGCCCTGCAAAATTACGGCAGAGCACAGGCGCCCTCCGGCAAAAGCCGCCGGGATCGGTCAGGAGACTCCGCCACTGGTCGAATTTCCTCAGCGAGAAGCCCGTTTTCCTCGCAGTAACACCGCTTCGTTGACGCCCGTTTCCGCGCTCCAGTAGAGTCCCGGCCTCGTTTCATCCCGTGGTGACTCCCTTGCCCGTCACGCGCACGCACTCCGCACTGCAGTTGCTGAAGCACGCCATCGGTGGCCATCGGAACTGGCCCCAGTACTGGCGCAGCCCCGAGCCCAAGGCCGCCTACGACGTCGTGATCATCGGCGGCGGCGGTCATGGTCTTGCGACGGCCTATTACCTCGCCAGCAAGCACGGCATCCGCAATGTCGCGCTGCTCGAGAAGGGCTGGCTGGGGGGCGGCAACACGGGCCGCAACACCACGATCGTCCGGTCCAATTACTTCTACCCCCAGAGCACCGACCTCTACGACCACTCGCTGCGCCTCTACGAGGGCCTGAGCCACGAACTCAACATCAACCTGATGCTGAGCCAGATGGGCATCCTCACGCTCGCCAACAGCCGCCATGACGTCGAGATGTTGCAGCGCTGGTCGAACGCCATACAGGTTCAGGGCATTGCCTGCGAATGGCTGGAGCCCGAGCAGGTCCAGGCCGAAGTGCCCGCGCTCGATGTGTTCGGCATGCGCTATCCCGTCAAGGGAGCCTTCATGCAGCGCCGTGGCGGCACGGCCCGTCACGATGCCGTTGCCTGGGGCTACGCACGCGGCGCGAGCCAGCTGGGCGTGGACATCATCCAGAACTGCGAAGTAACGGGCTTTGACATCAGCGACAACCGCGTGCGTGCCGTGCATACCAGCCGGGGCACCATACGCACCGACAAGGTGGGCATAGCGGTAGCGGGACACAGCACCGTGCTCGCTGAAAAAGCGGGTTTCACGTTGCCGCTCTCCAGCATGACCCTGCAGGCCTATGTGAGCGAGCCGGTGAAGCCTGCGCTCGATCGCGTCATCAACTCCCCGATGGTCCATGCCTACATCAGCCAGTCCGACCGGGGCGAGATGGTCATGGGCGCCGGCGCCGATGCCTACTACTCCTACGGTCAGCGCGGCAATCTGCCCACGCTGGAAGACGGGGTGCGCTCCATCCTCGAGATGTTCCCCCGCTTCAGCCGCCTGAAGATGATGCGGCAGTGGGGTGGCGTCGTGGACATCAGCCCCGACACCAGCCCGATCATCGGCAAGACCCCTGTCACCGGCATGTATCTCAACTGCGGCTGGGGTACGGGCGGATTCAAGGCCATCCCTGCGGGCGGCGATCTGCTCGCCGCCACCATTGCCAACGACAAACCCCATCCGCTCGCCGAGCCCTTCTGTCTCGACCGCTTCCGCACCGGACGCCTGGTCGACGAGGGCGCCGCGGCCGGCGTCTCGCACTGAGGTCCCGCACACATGCTGCAGATCGACTGCCCCTGGTGCGGCCGCCGCGACGAAGACGAGTTCAACTGCGGTGGGCAATCCCACATCCAGCGCCCCGGCCTCGACTGTTCCGACGCAGAGTGGGGCGATTACCTGTTTGCGCGGATCAACCCGAAGGGCGTGAGCCTCGAGCGTTGGCGCCACACCCATGGCTGTCGGCAGTGGTTCAACCTGGCGCGTGACACCGTCTCGCACCGCATTCTCGCCGTCTACGGCATGACCGACCCGGTGCCTGCACTGCCGGAGGCGAGATCGTGAGCATGAACAAGGATCGCCTGCCAGGGGCGCGCGTCGACACCTCGTCGCCCGTCAGTTTTTTCTTCGACGGCAAGCCCTATCGCGGCTATGCCGGCGACACCCTCGCCTCTGCCTTGCTCGCCAACGGCGTGCGGGTGCTGGGGCGCGGCTTCAAGCTCCACCGCCCGCGCGGACTGATGGCGGCCGGCAAGGAGGAACCCAACGCGCTGGTGCAACTCGAGGAGGGCGCTTTCACGGAGCCCAACGTGCGCGCCACGCTGCAGCCGCTGTACCAGGGCTTGCGCGCGCGCGGACAGAACGCCTGGCCCTCGGTGGGTTTCGATCTGTTCGGGATACTCGGTCTGTTCAAGCCGCTGTTTCCGGCCTCGTTCTACTACAAGACGATGATGTGGCCGAGTTGGCACTGGTACGAGTGGGCAGTGCGCCGGCTTGCCGGTCTTGGCAAGGCGCCACGCGAGCGTGATCCGCAGCATTACCACCGCCAGAACCTGCACTGCGACCTGCTGATCGTGGGTGCAGGTCCCGCCGGACTTGCGGCGACCCTGCAGGCGGCGCCCTCCGGCAAGAGGATCGTGCTGATCGACGAGCAGGAAGAGCCGGGCGGCAGCCTCCTTGCCGAGCGCGAAAGCATCGACGGCAAGCCTGCCATCGAGTGGGTTTCCGCAACACTCGCCACGCTCGCATCGCACGCGAACGTACAGATCCTGAGGCGAACCACCGTCACGGGCTATTACGACCACGATGTCCTCGCGGCCGTCGAACGCGTCACCACGCACATGGGCCCTTCGGCGCCCGCGCATCTGCCACGCGAGCGCTGGTGGCGCATTCGGGCCAGGCAGGTGGTGTTGGCCACAGGCGCCATGGAGCGCCCACTGGTATTCCCCTGCAACGACCGTCCGGGAGTGATGCTTGCCTCAGCGGTGCGCCACTACCTGAACCGCTATGGAGTTGCCGCAGGCCGGCGTACTGCGGTGTTTACCTGCAACGACAGCGCGTACCTCACTGCCATCGATCTGGCCGAGCGCGGCTTCAGCGTGGCGGCCGTGGTGGATACGCGCGAAGGCGGGGCAGGGGAGCTTGGTGATCGTGTACGCGCCCTGGGGATTCCCGTGCATGCGGGGCATCGCGTGCTGGGCACGCGCGGGCGCAAGGGTCTTCGCTCGGTGCGCATCGCGCCACATGCTGGCGGCAGCGAGAGTTCCATCGCCTGCGATGTGCTCGCGGTGTCGGGTGGCTGGTCACCGGTGGTACACCTCTTCTCGCAGTCGGGCGGTTCCCTGCGATTCGACGAAACGCTGCAGGCCTTCGTGCCCGGCATGTCGGTGCAGCAGGTCAGGGCCGCCGGCGCCGCTGCGGGCCTGCTCGACCTGCGTGGCGCGCTGAACGGCGGCGCCGAGGCTGCGGTGTCTGCGTTGCACGCCATGGGCATCGATGCTGCGTCTGCGCTTGCGCAGCCCGCTGTGTCCGTCCCTGCCGCGAAAGCGCTGGAGCCTTTCTGGTTCACGCCGGGCGTACCCCCCGAGTACCAGTGGCTCGATTTCCAGTACGACGTGACGGTGGCTGATATCGCACTCGCCGCCCGGGAGAATTTCGTCTCGGTCGAGCACGTGAAGCGCTACACCACCAATGGCATGAGCGTCGATCAGGGCAAGACCAGCAACGTGAATGCGCTTGCGGTGCTGGCAGACCGCACCTCGCGGGCCATTCCCGAGGTGGGTACGACGCGCTTCCGCCCGCCTTACCATCCGGTCACGCTGGGCACCATCGCGGGTCGCGGCATCGGCGATCGCTACGCGCCGCGCCTCGAGAGCCCCATCCACGAGCGCCACCTGGAACTTGGCGCCGAGATGGACGACTACGGCGGCTGGCAGCGTCCCGCCTGCTATCTCAAGCCGGGCGAGGACGAGCACCAGGCGACGCGCCGCGAGATGCACGCCGTGCGCAACGGACTCGCGCTCTTCGACGGTTCGCCGCTCGGCAAGATCGAGGTGCGTGGCCCGGATGCAGCGGAGTTCCTGGAGCGTGTGTATATCAATTCGATCCGCAACCTCGCACCCGGGCGCGCACGCTACGGCTTGATGCTGAACGAGTTGGGTATCGTGATCGACGACGGCGTTCTGGTGCGCCTGGCCGACGACCACTTCCTGGTCCACACCACCAGCGGTGGCGCCGGACGCATCTTCCTCATGCTCGAGGAATGGTTGCAGTGCGAGTGGACCACGTTGCGCGTGCGCTGCACCAACGTCACCACGCAGTGGGCTACGGTCACGCTGTCGGGGCGTGGTGCACGGGATCTGCTTGCGCCGATGATCCAGGGTATCGATTTCTCGCGAGACGCTTTCCCTCACATGCATTTCCGGACCGGCAGTTTCGGCGGTGCGCCTGTGCGGGTGCTGCGGGCGAGCTTTACTGGCGAGGGCAGCTACGAGATCAGCGTGCCGGCCAATCGTGGTCTCGCGCTGTGGGACGCGGTGTATGCGGCAGGCGAGGCGCGCGGTATCGCCGCGTTCGGCCTCGAGGCCTTGCTGATGCTGCGCGTCGAAAAAGGCTATCTCCACGTAGGTGCCGATACCGATGGCACGACGAACCCGCTCGATCTGGGCTGGGGCC
Source organism: uncultured Gammaproteobacteria bacterium (assembly GCA_903928015.1). Classification (GTDB taxonomy): domain Bacteria; phylum Pseudomonadota; class Gammaproteobacteria; order Pseudomonadales; family UBA5518; genus UBA5518. The sequence goes on from CAIYPF010000131.1 coordinate 8,534, forward strand.
CGGTCATCGCGAAGAAACAGTCCGATTTCATCGGTCGTCGTTCGCTGAGCCAGCCCGAGGCGGTCCGCGAAGGGCGCTTCCGCTTCTGCGGCATCGAGCCGCTGGACCCCTCAAAGGCCTTGCCCATCGGCGCGCATGTGCTGGACAGCCTCCCGGACGGCCGACGCCGCTCCGGCGGTTATGTCACGTCGTCCTGCTTCAGCCCGACGCTTGGTTGCTGGATCGGGCTCGGCATCGTGCGTGACGGGCCGGATCGCGACGGCGAGACCGTCACCGTCGCGGGCAATGGCATAGAGATGCAGGCCCGTTTGCGCGGGACTGTTTACCTGGACCCCGAGGGAGAGCGCCTGCATGCCTGATACCTGTGCACGCTCCGCACTGGCGCGATTCGCCGGCGGGGATAGCCTCGCCTGCTGGAGTGGCGATGCGATCGGGATCCGCGAGTTGCCCTTCGCGGCGATAGTCCGCGTACAGGCGCTTGATGATGCATGCGGTGCTGCTGCGGGCGCCGCGATCGGTGTTGCGCTGCCTGGTCCGGGCACCCTCGTGCAGGACGACGGGCGCAGCGTCGCCTGGGTGGCGCCGTGCGAATGGCTGGTGTTCCTTGAACCGTCCGCCGAGCCCGCCTTGTTGGCGGCACTTGCGGCGGCGGGTGCGGGCGTCTTCGCGACGCCCATCGGTGATGCCCGAACCGGTATCGCCGTCGAGGGCGCGCGTGCGGCAGAGGTGCTCGCGCGGGGTACCGGGCTGGATCTTCATCCCTCCGTGTTTCCCGAGGGGCGCGTGACCAACACGCGGCTTGCGCAGCTGGCCGTGATGCTCGCCCGAGCACCCGGTATGCCTGGTTTCCATGTGTGGGTGGATCGTTCCGCCGGTGCGTGGCTCTGGCAGTGGTTGCTCGATGCGGCATCGGAGTTCGCGCCGGCCGCGCACGACCACTGAGGCGCCTTCCCTGCGGCGTGCTGGCTACTTGCCGTGTGGCAGGGTTGTGCGGGAAATCGTCGAGGCCATTCCGTGCTCGAACCCAACCCGCTGATCGGCAGACTTGCCCGGGGCGGAAATCGGGAGTTGATCGTCGGTCGACGTCGCCGCGGATACAGCAGCGAAGCGCCATGATGTCAGGACCGTGAGACGGTGTTCCGGCCATCGACCTCTGCCGCGCACAGGGGCTAGGATGCGGTTTTACGTCGGCATTCATGGAGCATCCAGACCATGCACTCGATCCGCATCGTGTCGGGCAGGGCAGTGTTTTCGGCGTTAGCCGTTTTCTTTTCCTTGGCAGCCCCGGTGTTCGCAGCCCGCCCGCCTGCTGATGTGGATTCCGCCAGGCTCGCGGCCGCGGCTCGCGAACCCTCCAACTGGTTCACGGGTGGCCGTGACGGCAACGGCACTTATCACTCTCCACTCTCGCGCATCAACGAAAAGAACGTGGATTCGCTGGGCTTTGCCTGGGAGTACGACCTTGGTGCGCCCAAGCGTGGGCAGGAGGCCACTCCCATCGTTGTCGATGGCGTGATGTACACCTCGGGCACCTGGGGCTTCGTCTACGCACTGGATGCCGCGACGGGAAAACTCCTCTGGAAGTATGACCCGGAGGCCACGCAGCAAGCCGCACGCAACCCGTGCTGTGATCTGGTGAACCGCGGTGTCGCGGTGTGGAAGGGCAGGGTGTACGTCGCCTCCATCGATGGCCGGTTGCATGCCATCGACGCTGCCACCGGCAAGCGCGTCTGGGTTGCCGATACCGTGGTCGACCACGCGCTTCCCTACACCAGTACGGGCGCACCGCTCATCGCGGGCAAGGTGGTGGTGATCGGTAATGGAGGCTCGGATATCGGCAAGACGGGCGTGCGGGGTTACATCTCGGCCTGGGATCTGGAGACGGGGCGATTTGCCTGGCGCTTCTACGCCGTGCCCGCCGCGACGGGCCCGCAGGAACATCCCGATCTCGAGGCCGCGGCAAAGACCTGGGATCCGCGCAAGCCCGAATTCCACGGTGGCGGCTCCCCTTGGGACGGCCTGGCCTACGACCCTGCGCTGGATCTTGTGTACTTCGGTACCGGGAATGCCGCGCCCTATGACCTGACGCAGATCGGACCCACGCAGTTCGATGCGCTCTACACGGCCAGTATCGTGGCGGTGAAGGGCAGCACGGGTCAGTACGCCTGGCATTACCAGACCGTGCCGCACGACGAGTGGGATTTCGATACGGTGCAGAAGTTCGTGCTTGCGGAGTTGCCCGTGGAGGGCAAGACGCGGCAGGTCATCATGCAGGCCTCCAAGAACGGGTTTTTCTACGTGCTCGACCGCCGCACCGGCGAGTTGCTCGGCGCGAAGAACTACACCTACGTGAACTGGGCCAGCGGCATCGACATGAAAACCGGCCGGCCGGTGCTGACCGAGACAGCCAACTGGCACATCGCGCCGAAAAACGTCTACCCGTCATGGGCCGGTGGACACACCTGGATGCCGATGTCCTGGAGCGCGCGCACGGGCCTGATGTACATCCCGGTGATCGACGCCTCCAACGTCTGGGTTGATATCGCCAACAACGGTGGACAGGTGAAGTACATCGACGGTTTCTTCACCGTTGGCGGGATCATGCCCGATACCGCTTACGACGCAGCCGGGCTCGCGCGTCTCTACGGCGCCCTGCCGCCACTAGCGGATCTCAGCCGCGAGCGAGATGGCCACCTGGTGCGCGAACTGATCAGGGCCTGGGATCCCGTGGCGCAGAAGGTGGTCTGGGAGCACGAAACCTCGACCGGTGCGCGCGGTTACGACGGCGGCACCATGAGCACGGCCGGCAACCTCGTGTTCCAGGGTCGCGGCAACGGCGAGCTGTGGGTCTACGCAGCCGATACGGGCAAGGTGCTGAAGGTGATTCCCACCGGCAGCCACATCATGGCCGCACCTTCCACCTTCGAGGTGGGAGGGGAGCAACTGGTTGCGGTGCAGGCCGGCTACGGTGGTGCCGGGATCACGGTAGGCCCCACGCCGGCGTCGAGCGCCGCGAGCCGTTACCAGAACGTCAACCGCATCATCGCCTTCAAGCTGGGGGGTGGCACTGTGCCGCTGCCCGCGCCGCTGGTGGTGCCGCCCTTCACGGAGCCGCCCGCACAGACGACTACTCCCGGGCAGCTCACGAAGGGCGAGACGCTTTTTGTCCAGGAATGCAGCCGTTGCCACCAGTTCGGACCGAGCATCACGCCTGATCTGCGCAAGATGAGCCCCGTCTCCCATGCGGGCTTCAAGGACATCGTGCTGCGGGGTGCGCTCTCGGGCAATGGCATGGGGCGTTTCGACGATCTGCTGAGCGAGCAGGACGCCGATGCGATCCACGCCTATCTGATCGACGAGGCCTGGAAGGGGTGGAATGCGCAGCAGCAGGCGGCGCGCTGAGGCCGCCTGCCGCACGGGGCCGGGCTCTCAGCGCTCGGCCTTGAAACCCACCTTGGTTGCGTCCCACGCGCCGGGGCCCACGCCCTTCTCGCGCAGCTTGTACTTCTGCACCTTGTTGGTGGGCGTGTAGGGCAGGGCGTCGGTGATCTCGATGTAGCGCGGCACGAAGAAATACGGCGCGTTGTCGTTGATGAAGCGCGCGAGCTCCAGAGCCTCCAGCGCGTGGCCGGGCTTCAGGATCACATCGAGTTTGAGTTCGGTTTCCGCGTCCAGGAGATCGCTCGGGACGCCGAAGGCCGCGCAGTCAGCGATGGCGGGGTGGCGCCGCGCTACCAGTTCCACCTCGAAGGTGGAGATGTTGCGCCCCTTCAGCCGTACCGCGTCTTTCTTGCGGTCCGAAAAGTAGTACCAGCCGTTCGCATCGCGCCTGGCCATGTCGCCGGTCTTGTACCACTCACCGCTGTAGGCGCCGGCGGTGGCGGCCGCGTCATCGAAGTAGCCGTTGAAGATGAGATGCGGTTCGTGCGGTCGCACCCACACTTCGCCGGGTTCTCCCTCGGGTACGTCATTACCCTCATCATCCACCAGGCGCACATCGAGCCGGGTGCTGGGTTTGCCACAGCTGTTAGGTGGCATGGGCAGTTCGTTCGGCGGGGCATTCAGGAGGATCATGGCCTCGCTCTGGCCAAGTCCCTGCGGCATCAACTCAACGCCGAAACGCTCGCTGAAAGGGCCCGCGAGCGCGCCCGGCATGGGCACGGCCATCAGCTTGCGCAGCGTGTGTTGCGCGTCGTCGGGGCGCGCCGGCGCGTTCCACAGCAGCATGTGCATGGCGCCCAGCGTGAAGCTCTGCGTGGCCTTGTAGTAATCCACGCGCTCCCAGAAATGGCTCACCGAGAACGCCGGGTCGATGGCGAGCGGAATGCCGGCGATCAGCGCCCGGAAGATCGCCGTCACCCAGGCCGCTGAGTTGTACATGGGCAGTACGCTGTAGGCGACGTCATCAGGCTGGATGCCGAACATCGCATTGCCGGAGTCCACGGCGTTGAACCACACGTTGTGGCTCTGCATCACGCCTTTCGAACGCCCCGTGGTGCCGGAGGTCCAGAGCACGGCGCAGGTGTCGCCGGCGCGGAAGCTGCTGTCATCGGGCTCGGGCGAGCCCTGCAGGTAGAGGGACTCGAAGGCCAGTGCGCCCGGGATCGCCTCCGCTGCGCCGAGCACCACGATGCGCTTTGCCTGCAGTTGCGAGAGCACCGCGCCAAGCCGGGGCGCGTGCGCCGCGTCGGTCACGACGATATGCGGACGGCTGCGGTTCACGGTGTCCTGCAGCCAGTCGCCCTTGTAGTCGGAGTTGACCGGTACCCACAGCGCGCCGAGTTTGTTCGCGGCGATGGCAAGGAAGATCACCTCGGGCGCGCTGCCCATGTAGAAGGCCACGCGCTCGCCTGCCACAAGCCCCTGCGCCGCGAGGCCGCCCGCGAGTTCGTTCACGCGGGTGTTCACCTCCGCAAAGGTGTAGCGCGTTTCGCCGTCCATCAGGAAAACGGCATCGGGCTGCGCCTCGGCCTGCATGCGCAGCGCGCGCCCGATGGTGCGCAGGGTCGGGTCCTCGAACTTCAGTATGTTCACGCCTGTCTCCGGCCGGAATTGGTGCTGTCAGCGGGATACAGCAATTCGGGCAGCGATTCAACCCGCGCGCAGCCCCCCCTGTTGCGTCTGCGCGGCCCGCCGCATAATCGGCTCACCCTTGATTCCAACCATATGCGGGGCAGGCAACGTGCTGAAACTCTCGATCAACGGAAAGACCCGTCGCGTCGACGCCGACGCCGACACGCCGCTTCTCTGGGTCCTGCGGGACCACCTCGACATGCCCGGCACCAAGTTCGGCTGCGGCGCTGCGCTCTGCGGGGCCTGCACGGTGCACGTCGATGGCGTGCCCACCCGCGCCTGCGTGACGCCGGCCTCTGCGGTTGAAGGCAAAGCCATCACCACCATCGAGGGCATCCACGGCAAGGTCGCTGCGGCGGTGCAGGAGGCCTGGGTCAAGATCGACGTGCCGCAGTGCGGCTACTGCCAGTCGGGCCAGATCATGGCGGCCACGGCGCTGCTTGCCAGCAATCCGAAGCCCACCGATGCCGACATCACGCAGGCGATGAACGGCAACATCTGCCGCTGCGGCACCTACCCGCGCATCCGTCAGGCCATCGCCGACGCCGCGCGCGCACTGGAGGGCTGATCCATGGAACGTCGCAATTTCATCAAGCTGGGGCTCACTGCTGCAGGCGGTATGGCGATCGCCGTGCACCTGCCATCCGCCGAAGCCGCAAAGGGCAGCTTCGAGCCCAATGCCTGGATCCGCATCGAACCCGATGACAGCGTCCACTTCACCTGTCACCGCACCGAGATGGGACAGGACGTACACACCTCGCTTGCCGTGCTGGTGGGCGAGGAACTCGAGGTGCCGGTCTCGCGCTTCACGATCCGCCAGGCGCCGCCCGCCGCGGTCTACACCAACGCACTGCTCGGCGGGCAACTGACCGGCGGCTCGACCTCCATCCGCGATGCCTGGGTGCCGCTGCGCACGGCGGGCGCCACCGCGCGCACGCTGTTGCTGCAGGCCGCAGCCCAGCGCTGGAAGACCGACGCATCCGCGCTCCGGGCGGAGAACGGCAAGGTGATCGGTCCCGGCGGAAAATCGCTTTCCTACGGTGCGCTCGCGGCGGCAGCGGCGGCCTTGCCCGCGCCCGATCCCGCGAGCATCCGCCTGAAGGATCCGGCGCAGTTCACGCAGATCGGCTCAACCTCGCAGGCCCGCCTCGACACCCCCGGCAAGGTGAAGGGCGAGCGCCTCTTCGGTATCGACCAGACCCTGCCCGGCATGGCCTACGCCGCGCTCGCGCAGTGCCCTGTGATTGGCGGCACCGTGAAGAGCGTCGATGACAAAGCCGCTCGCGCGATGAAGGGTGTGCGCGAGGTGGTGAACATCGGCGAGGGCGTGGCGGTAGTTGCGGATCACTTCTGGACCGCCCGCAAGGCGCGAGATGCGCTGGTGATCGACTGGGACTTCGGCCCCGGCGCGGCGGTGTCGGATGCCAGCGTGGCGGCAGCGCTGCGCGAAGGCGCCAAGCAAGCGGGAGCGGTGGTGAAAACCAACGGCGACGTGGCGGCGGGGCTCAAGCAGTCCGCCCGCACGCTGGAGGCCGAGTACGAAATGCCCGTGCTTGCGCACGTGGCGCTCGAGCCCATGAACTGTCTGGCGAAGGTCGAGAACGGCGCCTGCGAGCTCTGGGTCTCGACGCAGTTTCCGCCGGTGGCACAGGCCGTGGCGGCGCAGCGTGCCGGCCTCGCGCCCGAGGCTGTGACCGTGAACGTCGCCTTCATCGGCGGCGGTTTCGGTCGCCGCATCGAGGTGGATTTCATCGGCCAGGCTGCGGCCATCGCCAAGGCGGTGCCAGGCACGCCAGTGAAGCTCATCTGGACCCGCGAAGACGACACCACCCATGACTTCTACCGCCCCGCGAGCCTGCACCGCGTGCGCGGTGGCCTCGGCAAGGACGGCGAGTTGCTGGCGCTGGAGCACCAGATGGTCTCGCAGTCGATCACCGAGCGTGCCTTCCCACCTTTCGTGCAGAACGGACTCGATCCCTTCATGACCGAAGGCGCGGTGAACCTCACCTACGCCGTGCCCAATCTCCACTCCACCGTGGTGATACAGAACTGCGGTCTGCGCGTGGGCTACTGGCGCTCGGTGAGCAACCCGCTGAATGCCTTCGCCTTCGAGAGCTTCATCGACGAACTCGCCGCCGCCGCGGGCAAGGATCCGGTGGATTTCCGGCTCGCGCTGCTGGCCGCGGAACCGCGTCAGCAGGCCGTGCTCAAGCGCGCGGCCAGCATGGCGGGTTGGGGTGGAGCGGCGAGCGCCGACAGCGCGCTCGGTATCGCCTCGATGGAGTGCTATGGCACGCATGTGGCCATGGCCGCACGTGTGGCCCGTGCGGGCGATGGCGTGCGCTGCGAGCACATCTGGGTGGCGGTGGATCCGGGCATCGCGGTCCGCCCGAACCAGATCGAGGCACAGATACAGTCGGCCGTGATCACGGGCCTTATGGGTTCGTTCAAGAACCGCATCAGCATCAAGGA
>CAIYPF010000132.1 GCA_903928015.1 uncultured Gammaproteobacteria bacterium
CCATTCGCAGGCCGGTTACGACATCCTGAAGGGCATCAGTTTCCCGTGGCCGATTGCACAGATCGTGCGGCAACACCACGAGCGGCTCGACGGTAGCGGCTATCCGCTCGGTATCTCGGGCGAGTCCATCCTGCTCGAGGCCCGGATCCTGAGCGTGGCGGATGTGATCGAGGCGATGGCCTCGCATCGGCCGTATCGTCCTGGCTTGGGTATCGATTTCGCGCTTGCGGAAATCAGCAGGCTCCGGGGCAGGCATTTCGATCCCGAGGTCGTGGACGCGTGCATCGCGGTGTTCCGCGAGCAGGGTTATGTGCTCAAGGTCTGATGGGGTGCCGCGGCCGGACTCCCGGCACGGCTTGGCCCAACAAAACTGACCGGTGCCCCAAAAACTTTCATTGAAACAGGGCCTTATTCTGCGATTTCGACGGCGCCCGGTGCCCCCCTTCGCGTTGCCTCGCCTTGAAACTCTCGACTAGAATCCGCGCGGGCGAACGGGTAGCGCGGCCGGCAGGGTCCAAGGTTCCGTGTGTCGTCGGTTGACTCCGACTCCGATCTCCCGATCCCGAGATGGCAATTGCCATCCTTGAACTCATCCATCACAGGTTTCCCGGAGCGCTGACTCGCTCGGGGAGCGTCCGCACCCATCCCAGCGGGGAGAAGGAGAACAAATGCGTTCCGATATCGAGATTGCCCAGGCCGCCACCATGCATCCCGTCACCGCGGTCGCCGCGCGCCTCGGGATCCCGGAGGACTCGCTCGACCAATATGGCCGGTACAAGGCGAAGATCTCCCTCGACTACATCGAGAGCCTGGCCGACCGCCCGGACGGCAAACTGATTCTCGTCACCGCCATCAGCCCCACGCCAGCGGGCGAGGGCAAGACCACCACCACGGTCGGCCTGGGCGACGCCCTGAACAAGATCGGCAAGAAGGCCCTCATCTGCCTGCGCGAGCCGAGCCTCGGTCCGGTCTTCGGCATGAAGGGCGGTGCCGCCGGCGGCGGTATGGCGCAGGTAGTGCCGATGGAGGACATCAACCTCCACTTCACCGGCGACTTCAACGCCATCGGCCTCGCCAACAACCTGCTCGCCGCGCTGATCGACAACCACATCCACCACGGCAACGCGCTCGGCATCGATGTCCGCCGCATCACGTGGAAGCGCGTGATGGACATGAACGACCGCGCGCTGCGCGACATCACCTGCTCGCTCGGCGGCCCCGGCAACGGCTACCCGCGCCAGGACGGTTTCGACATCGTGGTGGCCTCCGAGGTGATGGCGATCTTCTGCCTTGCCACCAGCCTGAACGATCTCAAGGAGCGCCTCGGCAATATCGTGATCGGCTACACGCGTGACCAGCGCGCTGTCCGCGCACGCGAACTGAACGCCAACGGCGCCATGACCGTGCTGCTGCGCGAAGCGCTGAAGCCGAACCTCGTGCAGACGCTCGAGAACAACGCGGCCATCATCCACGGCGGGCCCTTCGCGAACATCGCCCACGGCTGCAACTCGGTTCTCGCCACCAAGGCCGGCCTGAAACTTGCCGACTACGTCGTGACCGAAGCCGGCTTCGGCGCGGATCTGGGCGCCGAGAAGTTCATCGACATCAAGTGCCGCAAATCGGGCCTGAGCCCCTCTTGCGTGGTGCTGGTCGCCACGATCCGCGCGCTCAAGTTCCACGGCGGCTGCGACCTGAAGGAAATGAGCTCCGAGAACCTGGCCGCGCTCGAGAAGGGCATGGTCAACCTCGAGCGTCACGTCCACAACGTGCGCAACCACTACGGCCTGCCGTGTGTTATCGCCATCAACCACCGCACCACCGACACCGATGCCGAGGTGGAGCTGCTGAAGGACCGCATGGCCAAGCACGGCGCTCCGGTGGTTCTGGCACGCCACTGGGCCGAGGGCGGCGCTGGCGCCACCGATCTTGCCCACGCCGTGGTCGAGACCATCGAGAAGAACCCCGGCAAGCACACCTTCGTGTACGACGAGTCGCTGCCGCTGTGGGACAAGATGAAGGCGATCGCCACGAAGATCTACGGCGCATCGGACATCACCGCCGATTCCAAAGTGCGTCAGCAGATCAAGCAGCTGCAGGAAGCCGGCTACGGGCATTACCCGGTCTGCGTGGCCAAGACGCAGTACTCCTTCTCCACGGATCCCTCGCTCAAGGGTGCGCCCTCGGATCACGTCGTGAACGTCCGCGAAGTGCGGCTCGCCGCCGGCGCCGAGTTCGTGGTGATGGTCTGCGGCGACATCATGACGATGCCCGGCCTGCCCAAGGTGCCTTCGGCGGATCACATCGACATCGACGAGACCGGCAAGGTCGTCGGCCTGTTCTGAGCATGTGCTGACGCAGGACGCCGTGCTGCAGCTATCTGCAGTGCGGCGGCTGCAGCGTCCCTGCGCGAATTCTTCCCGCCCGCCCGCCCGGGGCCGTGCTCAGCGTCGAGCGCGGTCCAGGCGTTCCTTTATCGCATTCGCCACCCCGGCGACGGATGTGAATCCCGCCAGTTCGAAGGCGTCCGACTTTGCGTCCGTGCCGACGATGACGAGCCTGTCGCCCAGAAGAGATGTGTCGAGCCGGCTTGCTGCGATGTCGCTGTACTCGCGCCTGAACAGCGGTGTCGATTCACTGTCTGCACCGGGCCCGAAGAACATCACCCGTGTGTCCGTCACGACCACCGTCCCCAGGACCGGCATGGGTTCTGCCATCGCCCGGAACAGCCCTTGCCGACTGCCCGCGCCCGCGAACCAGCTGATGTTGCCGAAGAGCTGCGGATGTTCTTCCTGAACCAGTGCCGCGTTTTGCTCGAGGGGGCCGTGCGGATCAACCCTCACGCAGGGCTCCGAGGACACTTCCCTGCCGAAATACACGCTGCCTTCGGCGCAACTGTCCTGCTGCACGTGTGCCGCGCTGACCGTGCCGTTTGCGTCGAAATCGATCAAAAGCCGCGTATAGCTTTTCTTTTCCGACGTTGCCGCGCCGCCACCGCCAACGGTGACGAGCAGGAATCCCATGCCGCCGTGCCCCTCCACGCGGTAGTAGGTGAAATGCTGCTGCTGCCCGGACTCGCCGTCTGGCTCGCCGAGGGCGAGCAGCACCTCCTCGCGCGTGGTCTTGCCTGTTGAAATCGAGGCGGGGACGGTATCGCCGATGTTGTCGCGTCCGTAGTTGCCCGCAGGAATCGGAAAAGGACATGCGGCAAGGCCGAGGCAGCCGAGCGCAATTGCAGCAGCACGCAGCAGGCGCCTCATTGCGCGCGTGTCCGCACGAGGGCATGGCGGCGCAGCAGGCCCGTGTCGTCGAAGACCAGGATCAGGCTGTGGCAGATCCCCGACCAATCCTGCACCTGCACGAGATAAAGCCCGCCGGCGTCTTCGGCAAGGCGGTAGGCGAGGATGCGCGAGGATTCGTAGCTGGCGGAGGCCGCGCCCAATCGCGTTACTACCTCGTCGCGGCGGGTGCTGCCGTCCTGCACGAAACCGAGCAGCCCCTGTTGCCCGCGCGGCGCCGTGCTGCACGCGCACAGGGCGCCGCAGGCAAGCAGGCAAGCGAACATCAACGAAAAGCGCATCCCTGGCCTCCCGGAAGGCAATGTCACGCGAGTGCGCACGCCCCGGGAGAAGTGTGGCGGGCCGGCTGCGGGTGGTGTTTGAACTGGATCAACGAAAGGCGCGTGATGACATGCGCCCCGGCTTCGGCGTGCGAGCGCTCAGGGTACGGCCACCGGGCCGCCCACCACCGGGTAGCAGGCATCGCCCCAGAGCGTAGCGGTGTTGTCCAGCATGAGTTCGATCACCACCGGCACCAGCTTCATCATGAAGCGGTTGCAGTCACGCAACTGGGAGCGGTTGACGCTGCTCCTCCAGGTTGCGCCGCCGTGCATCAGCTGGTTGCGCAGCGTGTACACCCGGGTGAGCACCACCGCCAGCACGCTCAGCGTGTTCCGCCTCTCGAATGCCTTGAAGACACTTCTTTTTGCGTCCCTGAAGCGGCGTTTCCAGACCTCCTCGGGGAGCGTGCCGTTGTGGAAGTTCCAGAAATCCTGGAAGACGTAGGGATTGTCCAGAAGCACGCGGATGCTGCCGGAGAACTCTGTCCACAGCATGCCCTCGATGGTTCTTTTTCGATCGAGTTCGAGCAACTTGCCGAGGAACCGGACGAAGCTCTTCTGCTGCGAAAGCCGGTAGGCCTCGTCGATTTCCGTGGCATAGGCGGCGTTGAAAGCGATCCACAGGAAGATGAATTGCCCGTCCGGATCGTCCTCGAGTTGTTCCGCCCGCTCGAGCCAGCTGAGCGCGCGATGCACGCGCAGCGCGAGGTTTTCCGGGTGGGATGCGCGCTCCTCGCGCTGGCGTTTCTTGAGGGCAGCGTGTTGCATGGGCATATCTGCGGCTCACTATCCTTGTTATGCGAGCCGCGCGCGTGCGTGGCTGGCAAAACCATAGACGGCCCTGTGGGCCGGCGCCAGCGGCGCGGGTCAGCAGCGTCCCGGCACCGCCGCAAGAGAGCGGCGGCAGTGCATCAGGCCGGCGATGAATGTCGCGGCAAGGTGGCGCACGGGACCTGATCCTGCGGTTGGTCGCGGTGAGCTCCTGCGCGGATTATGCTGCAGGCCCCGGCCCGGAGCCCTCCGATGAAAACATCCTCTGCAGGCGGCACCGCCTATCGCTGGTACGTGCTGGGCATGATGTGCCTCGTTTACACCATCAGCATCGCCGATCGTTACGTCACCTCCACGGTGCTCGAATCCATCCGCACGGAACTGCATCTCACGGATTCCGGCGTTGCGTTCCTCACCGGCACCGCGCTTGCTGCCTTCTACGTGGTGATGGGATTTCCACTGTCGTGGCTCATCGACCGCGGCAACCGCCGCAACATCATCGCCGCATGCCTGGTGTTCTGGTCGGCGATGACGGCACTCACCGGCATGGCCAGATCCCAGGGCCAGTTCATGCTCGCCCGCATCGGCGTGGGCGTGGGCGAGGCCGGTGGCACACCGGGCGCCAGTTCGATCCTTTCGGATTATTTCCCCACGGTGAGCCGCCCGATGGCGCTCACGGTGTTTTCGCTGGGTGCTCCGGTGGGGGCCTGGGTGGCGGCATCCTTTGCCGGCGGCATTGCCGACCTCTACGGATGGCGTGCGGTGTTTCTGGCACTCGGTGTGCCGGGGGTGCTGGTCGGCGCGTTGATACTGCTCACCGTGCGGGAACCCGCCCGCGGCCAGTTCGATCACACGCTTGCCGAGGCCTCGCCCCCGCTGCGCGAGACGCTGCGCTTCCTGTGGCAGCAACGCTCCGCCGTGCACATCACCATGGGCGCGGGCCTCACGGCCACCTGGGGATGGGGTCTGCTCTTCTGGACACCTGCGCTGCTGCAGCGCAGCCACGGCCTCACGGCGGGCGAGGTTGGCGAGATCCTCGGCCCGATCCACCTCTGGGGCGGCGGCATCGCGACTCTGCTCACCGGCTGGTGGCTCTCGCGCGATTCCATGGCGGATCCGCGGCGTATCGCGCGGATGCTCTGCTACGGCGTGGCCCTGGCAACGGTGGTGTCTTTCGTGCTGTATCGCACGGAGTCGTTGAGTCTCGCCACGGCGCTGTTCTGGATCTTCATACCCGCGATCAACTTCTACATCGGTCCCTGCTTCGGCGTCCTGAACAATCTCGCGCAGCCGCGGATGCGCGCGATTTTCTGCACGGCGGAGATCTTCGTCTCGAACGTGGGCAACCTTATCGTCGCGCCGCAGCTGGTCGGATTCCTGAGCGATTCCTTCGCCGGGGGCGGGGAGCCTACGGCAGCGTCGCTGCGCCTTGCCGTGCTCTGTCTGGTGCCTATCGGATTCTGGGCGGCAGCGCACTACTACCTGGCCATCAGGAGCATCGTCGAAGATCAGGCGAGAGCCACCGGCGTCGCGGTGCAGCCGAAGGCCTGAGGTGCTGGTCCCGACTGCCGCACGCGCGCTCGCCGGACCGCAGCCGCTACGGCGCCATCCCCAGCCACACCGACTTGGTCTGCATGAAGGCTTTCATCCCCTCGATGCCGTTCTCCCGGCCATAGCCCGACTGCTTGTATCCCCCGACGGGCGATTGGGGCGTCGCATTGAAATAGTTGTTGATGTAGACGGTGCCCGCCTCGAGCTTCTCTGCCATGCGCATGGCGCGCACCGCGTCTGCGGTCCAGATGCCGGCGGCCAGCCCGTAGGGCGTATCGTTCGCGAGGCGCAGCGCTTCTTCCTCGTCGTCGAAGGGCAGCACGGCCATCACCGGCCCGAAGATTTCCTTGCGAGTGATGTCCATGTCCGGCGTCACGCCGGTGAACACCGTAGGCGGGATGAACCAGCCGCCAAGGCCTTCGGGATGCACTGCCTTGCCGCCCAGCACGCAGCGCGCGCCCTCTGCGCGCGCACCTTCGATGTCGCGCAGCACGCGCTCGAAATGCGGGCGGTTGGCGATGGGCGCCACCTGCGTGGCGGGGTCGCGCGGGTCCCCCGGTAGCGCATCCGCGAGGTGCGAGCAGAGCGCCTCTACGAAGCGGTCGTGGAGGCTGCGGTGCACGAGTGCACGCGAGCCCGCGATGCAGCTCTGCCCCGCGGGCGGGAAGATGCCGCCGGCGATGCCGGGCACTGCCAGATCGAGGTCGGCATCACGGAGCACGATCTGGGGCGACTTGCCGCCGAGTTCGAGGATCAGCGGCTTCACCTGGCGCGCCGCGAGTTCCGCCACCTGGCGCCCGCCTGCAACTCCGCCGGTAAAGCTGAGCAGTCGCACGTCCGGGTGCTCGACCAGCGCGCAGCCCGCCTCGTCTCCGAAGCCCGTCACCACGTTCAGCAATCCGGGCGGAAGGTCCGCCTCCTGCAAGACCTCCATCAGCGCGAGCGTGGATGCGGAGGCATGTTCCGAGGGCTTGATCACCAGCGTGTTGCCGGCAGCCAGTGCCGGCGCCATCTTCCAGATCGCGATCACCAGCGGGGAATTCCACGCCGTGATGCAGCCGCACACGCCGAAAGGCTCGTGTCGCGTGTAGTTGAAGAGACCCGGAGCATCCACCGGTATCACCGCGCCTTCGATCTTGTCGGCGAGCCCCGCGTAGTAGTGGAAGCTGTCGGTGAGCCAGCCCTGCAGCGCTGGAACGATGTCGCGGCGGCGCTTGCCGTTGTCGGTGGTCTCGACATCGCCGAGGCGCTCGGCGTGGCGTGTCACCACGTCTCCCATGCGCCGCAGCATGCGCCCCCGGTCGGCCGCGTTCATGCGCGACCACGGGCCCTGCGTGAAGCAGCGCTGCGCCGCGGCCACGGCGATCTCGACGTCGCGCGCGTCGCAGCGCGGGATGCGTGCCCAGGGCTTGCCGGTGGCGGGGTCGTCGCTCTCGAACCACTGCCCCGATGCCGGATCGCGCCAGTTGCCGTCGGCAAAATACTGGAAGGTCTTCACAGGGTGTTCTCCGCAGGGAGCGTGGCGGGTGGCAGGAGTGGCCGGCCCAGAATCATGTCGGCGGCCTTCTCGGCAATCATCGTGATGGCGGCGTTGGGGTTGCCTGTTATCTGGTCCGGGAACACCGAGGCATCGCAGACCCTGAGGCCCGCGATCCCGCGCACCCGGAGTTCGGCGTCGACCACGGCATCCGTGTCTGCTGCCGTGCCCATCCTGCAGGTGCCTACCGGGTGGTGTCCGGTGGTGGCGAGACGGCGTATCGCTGCGCTGATGTCCGCGTCGGAACCGCAGCCGGCGCCGGGGGAAATTTCCTCTCCGCGAATCCCGTCGAACGCGGCTTGTGCCGCCAGTTCGCGGGCACGGCGCACGGCCTCCACGAGCACGCGCATCTCCCGCTCTCCCGAGAAGCAGCGCGGATCGATGCGTGGCGCATGCAGCGGATCGGAGGATGCCAGTCGCAACTCGCCGCGTCCTTCGGGATGCATCTGGTTGATATCGAACTGGAAGCCGCTCACGGCTTTCCTGGAGCCTCGCACCAGGATGCGGCGACCGAGGCGCTCGAGCAGGGTGCTGTCGTCGGCGTCCCCGTCGTCGAGTGCTTCCTTCACCACCATCGGCGTGAAGAACACCTGCGTGTCGGGCCGTCCTGCGCCGGCATGTGCATCGAAGAGGCAGGTGCTCCAGAAGGGCGCTGCACCCGGCCCGCTCCGCGCGAGGAACCAGCGCGCGCCCAGCCACAGTGCGCGGTCGAGTCGCTGGTAGCGCGCGAAGGACAGCTCGGGGTCGAGGCAGCGGAACTGCATCGGCATGTTGATGTGGTCCGCGAGATTCCCACCCACACCGGGCACATCGGCGTGGATGTCGAGATGGTGTTCGCGCAGATGCGCCGCCGGCCCCACGCCCGAGAGCATCAGCACCTGCGGGCTGCCGAAACTGCCGAGTGAAAGGATGATCTCGCGCCCGGCCTCGATGCGCTCGGCGCCGCCTTGCGTGGCGATGTGCACGGCCCGCGCCCGTCCGCCCGTGATCTCCACCTTCGTGATTCTTGCGCCGGTGCGGACACGGAGGTTCGACGGCCGGCCCGCTAGCCAGGCGCGAGCGGCCGATTGCCGCCGTCCGCCTGCGACCGTGACGTCCACGCGGCCGACGCCGTTCTGGCTGATGCCGTTGAAGTCCTCGTTCAGCGCGAATCCCGCCTGCACGCCCGCCGACACGAATAGGCGGTCGAGAGCGGTGTAGTTGGCTGCGGCGCAGGTGCGCAGGGGGCCGTCGCTGCCATGCCAGTCGTCTTTGCGGTGCCCGGAGCCTTCCGAGCGCCGGAAGTAGGGCAGCACCTCCGCGTAGCTCCAGCCGTGCAGGCCGCGCGCGCTCCAGTCGTCGAAGTCGCACCGGTTGCCGCGGATGTAGATCATGCCGTTCATGATCGTCGAACCGCCAAGCGCCTTGCCGCGCGGGTAACTGACGCAGCGCCCGTTCAGCCCCGGCTGCGGCACGGAGACCAGACCCCAGTCGTAGGCGGGGTTGCCGAAGATGAAGCCGTTGCCGGCGGGCATGCTGATGAACGGCGATCGCCCTGCGCCGCCGGCCTCGAGCAGCAGCACGCGCGCGGCGGGGTTTTCTGCGAGGCGTGCCGCAAGCGCGCAACCGGCTGCACCTGCCCCGGCCACGATGTAGTCGTAGCTGTCGCTGCGCGTCTTCATGCCGCGTGTTTCACCTCAGCCTAGCCCGTGCGCGGGCACGCCGAGGAAAGCACCCAGCGCGCGCAGGAGTTCCAGCGTGGAGGGCGGCACCGGTATGCCCTCGGCAAGGCGGTGTTCGCGCAGCGCGGCCTCGCGCTCGCCGGGAATCTCGACGCTCAGGACGCCGGGCGCCGGCGGGCAAGCGCGCATCTCTGCGAGGCATTCCTCTGCAGCCCGGCGGTAGGCGGAGGGCGCACGGAAACGCGCGAGATCCACCGCCACGCAGATCCAGTTCATGCCGCTTTTGGCGTCGCCGAGGATCGCCTCGCCCAGCAATTCCGCGAGCAGTGCCATGCCATAGCCCTTCGGCCCCGCCATGGGCAGCAGCGCGCCGCCGTTGAAGTAGTCCTGCGGGTCGGTGGTGGGGCGACCTGCGGCGTCGATGCACATGCCCGCTTCGATCGGCCTGCCAGCCAATCGCGCGGCCGACACCTTGCCGCTCGCGCCCATGCTGGTGGCGAAATCCACGATCACCGCGCCGCGCTCACCGCCCGGGATGGCGAAGGCAAAGGGGTTGGTGGGCAGCATGGCGCGGGCTCCGCCGTGTGGTGCAACCTGCCGCCATTCCACGCGCGAGCCGCCGCCGAAGATGATGGTGAGGCAGCCGGCATCCGCGCCCCGCTGTGCGAAAGCGGCGAGGCGTCCGGTGTGATCGACATTGGCCACACCGATGGCTGCCACTCCCTCGCGCCCGGCTGACTCGACCAGATCGTCCATCGCCATGCGCAGTGCCGGGATGCCGAGACCGTTGCCGCCATCGATGATGGCTGCCCCGCCTTCTGCCAGCGCACGCGACGGTTCGGCGTCTGCCGCGTACTTCCCCGCCACGGCGCGGCGGGCGTAGGAATCGAGCCGGAAAATCCCGTGCGAGTACACGCCGCAGAGTTCGGCGTCGACGAGGTGCGCGGCCACTTCGCGGGCAATGGCAGACCTGCATCCGGCCGCCGTGAGGATCCGCGTGCCGAAGCCGAGCAGGACGTCGGCGGCGATCCTCTGTTCGTCTGGCATGGTCTTCTTCCGCGTTTTTCGGGGAGCGGGCGAAGCATACGTGGGAGCCAGCACGCCCACCAAGCGGGGCGCGCTGCCGGCGGCCGCCGGTGGAGTGGTGCGGGCGCGCAGGCAGCTCCCGACCATCCGAGTGATGGCCCCGGGTCATTCCTGAAGTGTGACGGGGCGCACAGAATTGCCAGCCTGATGGCCTCGCCCACGGCCCTGCCTGCCGATTGAGTGCCCGTGCCGGCTGGCATGCATACGCGCCATCACCTATATTGCCGTCGGGTTTTTTATTCCGGGCAAAAAGGGAGTTCAGGTTATGGCGCGCATTCAGCGAGGCTTCACCCTTATCGAACTGATGATCGTCATTGCGATCGTCGGCATCCTGGCAGCCGTCGCGCTGCCCGCCTATCAGGACTACACCGTCCGCGCCAAACTTTCCGAGGGCCTTGCCCGCGCCGCCGAAGCCAAAACGGCCGTAACCGAGTACTACGCCGCCACCGGCACTTTCCCCGGCACCACCTGGACCAACGTCTTCACCTCCACCGGCGCTGGCCGTGTGAGCAACGTCACCTGGGTATCCACGGGCTCCAGGGGCATCTCGATCACCTTCAACACGGCAGCTGGCGCCACCGGAATCAGCGAACTGGGTGGCTCGAACGTCCTGACCGTGATCACGCAGTCCACCACGGGTGGCGTCGTGACCTGGAAGTGCGGCGGTACCGGCACCACCGTGTCGGGCAAGTACCGTCCCGGCAGCTGCAAGTGATGTTTCCCTGCCGGGGGGCGTGAAGAGCCCCCCGAGCCCACCGCAAGCACTCAGCTGCCGCAGCGTCTCCTCCCTCTTCCAACCGTCCGCCAATCACTCACGCTTGCCCTTCCAGGGCGCTGAGTGCCACGGCATGTCCTACTCCACAGATGTCATCGTCATCGGCGCCGGCGTTGTCGGCCTGGCTGTAGGGCGGGCATTTGCTCGCGCAGGCCTTGAAACCCTGGTGCTCGAGCGTGAAGACCGTATCGGTTCCGGAGTTTCCAGCCGCAACTCCGAGGTCATCCACGCGGGTCTCTACTACGAGCCCGGTTCGCTGAAGGCGCTCTGTTGCCTGCGTGGCAAGGAGCTGCTCTACGATTTTCTCCAATCCCGCGAGGTGCCGTACCGGCGCTGCGGCAAGCTGGTCGTGGCGGCCAACCGCGCCGAGCGCGAGGTGCTGTTGCGCATCGGCGAGCGCGCTTCAGCCTGTGGCGTGACTGATCTGGAGCTGATCGATGCCGCGGCACTCCGCGAGCTGGAACCCGCTGTCGCAGGCGAAGCGGCCTTGCTTTCTCCCTCCAGCGGTATCGTCGATTCCCATGGGCTGATGCGCGCGCTGCAGCGGGAGATCGAGGAGGCCGGCGGCGCAGTGGTTCTGGCGTGCCCGGTGGAGTCGGGCAGGCTCTCGACGCGGGGCCCGCACGAGTTGCGCACGGGCGGGCGGGAGGCCGCGACCATCCGCAGCCGCCTGCTCGTCAACGCGAGCGGCCTGCAGGCGAGGGATACCTGGCTTCGCCTTGGTGGTCGGGCGGACTCCGCTCTGATACCGCAGCAATTGTTCGCCAAGGGCCACTACTGGAGCTATCCCGGACCCTCGCCCTTCTCGCGGCTTGTGTACCCGCTGCCCGAGGCGGGAGGGCTTGGCGTGCACGCCACGCTGGATGTGGGCGGGCAGCTACGCTTCGGGCCTGATGTCCGCTGGGTGGAGGCCATCGACTACGGATTCGACGACACTGGCAGGCAGCGTTTTGCCGCGGCTATACGCAAGTATTTTCCCGCGCTCGATGCCTCCCGCCTGCAGCCCGGATACACCGGGATCCGGCCCAGAATCGCGGGTCCCGAGGCGGGCGCCGCCGACTTCGCGATCCTTGCCGAGGCAGAACACGGCATCGCGGGTTTCTGCAGCCTGCACGGCATCGAGTCCCCCGGCCTTACTGCCTGTCTCGCGATCGCCGAGCAGGTGGTGGAGGCCTTGCTCGGCGCGCCACAACGCCGCCTGTAGCGTTGACCGGCACGCCGCCGCGCGGGTAGCGTGCCGGGGCACGATGACACCGCCGCGCCAGGAGCGAGTCCGATGAGCCATGCCCTCCATAGCGCCGTTCCGACGCTGCCATTCGAGTGGTATCTGGACCAGGCCCACTTCCAGCGCGAGCTCGATGCCATCTGGTATCGGGATTGGCTGTATGCGGGTCGTGAGAGCCTCTGGCTGCGCGAGGGAGACTTCCGCGTCGTTACCATCGGCACGCGTCGTGTCATCGTGTTGCGCGACGGCAACGGTGAATTGCAGGCCTTCCACGACAGCTGCCGCCACCGAGGCTCCTCCCTCTGTACGGCGGAGGCAGGGCGTTTTGCCACCGGGCGCATCACCTGCCCCTATCACCAGTGGTCCTATGCGCTGGACGGTGCGCTGATTTCCACGCCGCGGCGCCCCGCACTCGAAGGCTTCGATCCTGCCGATCACGGGCTGCAACGCGTGTCGATCGCGCGTTGGGGCGGCTTTGTGTTCCTGAATCTCGATCCCGCGCCGGGCCACGATCCCGAGGCCGCCTTTGCCGTGGAGATGGCGGGGCTTGCGAGCTGGCCGCTCGACCGGCTGCGCAGCGCGCACACAGAGACCCACGTGAAGGCCTTCAACTGGAAGGTTTTCTGGGACAACTACCTCGAGTGCGTGCACTGCCCGGGCGTGCACCCGCAGCTCTGCGATCTGGTGCCTGTTTACGGCACGGGACAGCTGCGTCTGGACGACGCGCCCGGCGTCCAGGGTGCTGCTGCCGAGGTGGAGCCGCGGCTGCGGGACGGTGCGCGCAGCTGGACCTCCGATGGTCAGTGCCGGCTGCCGGAATTCGACGGGCTCGATCCACAGGCCATCGGCCCGGGCATGCGTTTCGCGACCTTTGTGCCCTCGGTTTTCATGGTTGCGCACCGCGATTACGTGCGCACCGTGAGCGTTCGCCCCATCGACGTCGACCATACGGAAGTGAGCATCGAGTGGCTGGTGCACCCTGACGCTGATACCGCCGCGATCGACCTCGCGCACCTTACGGACGTAGGGCGCACCGTCGTGCTCGAGGATGCCCGCGTGAGCGAATTCGCCCAGCGCGGCATGCGCACGCGCCCGGGCGCAAACGGCGTGCTGATGCCGCAGGAGTACGATGTGCGCGCCTTCCAGACCTGGGTTGCGGCGCGCCTGCGCGGCGATGCGCTCGCCGCACCGGTGTGGGAGGGGGATGTGAGGGTGGAGAGTTGAGCCCGACAGTTTTCAGGGTCTGTGAAACAACTGGAGTACCAGCCGCGTGACGGAGCATGTGACCGCCGGAGATCTCGACGCATTGCTTGCCTTGCACCGGGCTTCGGTCCCGGGTGTCTCGTCCCTGATCGCAGAAGAAGAGCGCATGGGTCGCAGCAACCCCGCGCACTATTTTTCGGTCGGGCAGTCTGCTCTCAGGCTCGTGAAGTTGGGCCTGCTGGCGAGCGGCAAACAGCCGCAGTCGGTGCGGAGGATTCTTGATCTTCCTTGCGGGCACGGTCGCGTCCTGCGCACGCTGGCAGCTGCGTTTCCCCATGCCACGCTCACCGCCTGCGACCTGCTCGCCGATGGCGTGGATTTCTGTGCGGCGCACTTCGGCGCCGTCCCGGTGTATTCCCGGCCGTTGCCGGAGCCGGGGCTGTTTCCTGATGCAGGGGCCTACGATCTCATTTTCGTGGGCTCGTTGATGACCCACCTCGATGCGCATCTGTGGCCGGTGTTCTGCGGGCTCTTCGAGCAATTGCTTGCACCGGACGGATTGCTGGTCCTCACCACCCACGGCCCCTTCGTGGCCGAGCGCATGCGGCGTGGCGAAACCTACGGATTCGAAGACCGTCATGCGCCGGAGGGCACACTGCCCTGGTCTGAGAGTGACGGCGAGGCCTTGGCCGGCGCCTGCAATCGCGGCATGCTGCATCTGCTGCGCGAGTACGAGCGTACGGGCTTCGGTTATCTCGACGACGGTTCGGGCGTCTACGGGATCACTGTCTCGTCGCCCGTATGGACGCTGGCGCAGTTCGCGCCATTGCCGTCGTTGCGGGTCGTGTCCTATCTGGAGCGTGGATGGGACGAACACCAGGACGTGGTGGTGCTGCTGAAGCGCCCGCTCATCGGGCCAGGTGGCGCATAGCGTTGCGTCAGGCTCTCGTCCCGCGGCCGGTCACTCCAGCGCCCTGCTGCGCAGGTAGTCCTCGTAGTTGCCCGTGAAATCGATGATGCCCTCGGGCGTGAACTCGAGGATGCGGTTGGCGAGCGAGGACACGAACTCGCGGTCGTGGCTCACGAAGATCAGCGTGCCGGGGTAGTTCTCCAAGGCCAGGTTGAGCGCCTCGATGGATTCCATGTCGAGGTGGTTGGTGGGCTCGTCGAGCACCATCACGTTCGCCCGCTGCAGGATCAGCTTGCCGAAGAGCATCCGGCCCTGCTCGCCGCCGGAGATCACCTTCACCGTTTTGCCGATGTCGTCCTGCGTGAAGAGCATCCGTCCGAGCGTGCCGCGCACCAGTTGCTCGTCGCCCTTGGTCCACTGCTTCATCCAGTCGAAGAGGTTCAGGTCCTCGGCGAAATCTCTGGCGTGGTCCTGCGCGTAGTAGCCGATGTCTGCGGCATCCGCCCATTTCAGTTCGCCGCTGTCGGGTGCGAGTTCGCCCATCAGGCAGCGCAGCAGCGTGGTCTTGCCCGCGCCGTTCGGCCCGATGATCGCGATGCGCTCGCCGGCTTCGACCTGCAGGCTGAGATCCCGGAACAGCGGCTCGCCGCCGTAGCCTCGGGTCACGTCGCGCAGCGTCACGGCCTGGCGGTGCAGTTTCTGTTTCTGGTCGAAGCGGATGAACGGGCTCTGGCGGCTCGAGGGCTTCACCTCGACCAGCTCGATTTTCTCGATCTGCCGTGCGCGTGACGTGGCCTGTCGCGCCTTGGAGGCATTCGCGGAGAAGCGGCTGACAAAGGCCTGCAGCTCGGCGATCTGGGTTTTCTTCTTGGCGTTCTCGTTCTGCACCAGTTCGCGCGCCTGCGTGGCGGCGGTCATGTAGGCGTCGTAGTTGCCGGGGAAGAGCTTCAGCGCGCCGTAGTCAAGGTCTGCCATGTGCGTGCAGACGCTGTTCAGGAAGTGGCGGTCGTGGGAGATGATCACCATGGTGCTGGTGCGTGCCTTCAGCACGTTCTCGAGCCAGCGGATGGTGTTGATGTCGAGGTGGTTGGTAGGTTCGTCGAGCAGCAGCACATCCGGGTCGGAGAACAGCGCCTGCGCCAGCAGCACCCGCAGCTTCCAGCCCGGGGCCACCGCGCTCATGGGGCCTGCGTGTTGCGCAAGCGAAATGCCGAGGCCGAGCAGCAGCTCTCCTGCGCGGGCCTCTGCGGTGTAGCCGTCGAGTTCCGCGAAGCGCACCTCGAGCTCGGCCACGGCCATGCCGTCTTCCTCGCTCATCTCCGGCATCGAGTAGATCCGGTCGCGCTCGGCCTTTACCTGCCAGAGTTCCTCGTGGCCCATGATCACGGTGTCGAGGACGCTGTTTGCCTCGTAGGCGAACTGGTCCTGCCGCAGCTTGCCGAGGCGCACATCACCCGGTCGCGCCACGTTGCCCGAGCTCGGCTCGAGATCGCCGCCGAGGATTTTCATGAAGGTCGATTTGCCGCAGCCGTTCGCGCCGATCAGGCCGTAACGGTTGCCGTTGCCGAACTTGACCGAGACGTTCTCGAAGAGCGGCTTGGCGCCGAACTGGATACTCAGGTTGCTGGTTGCGATCACTGCTCTTTCCCCTTTTGCTTCAGGGGCTGCCCAGATACTCGCAGAGATAGGCCGCAGGGCCGCCCACGGCCTCCACGTCGAAGCCGCTGTTGGCCCCCACCTCGAAGTAGCCGCCCGCCGGCACGCTGAACCACTCTCCGCCATCGAGGCGCGCGCGGAGCAGCCCGCTGGTCACGCTCATGCGCTCCGCGGCCGCGGTGCCGAACCTGAAGGTGCCGGGCGCGATCACGCCCACCGAGGCCCGCAGGCCGTTACGCGTGAAGCCGATGCTATGCACCTGGCCGTCGAAATACGTGTTGTGCGTCAGCACGGGGATGCTTCCTGTATGAACCGGGATGGGCCGGCGGGGGGGGTGCCGGGCGGCGCGCAGTATACGTGCTGCAGGGCGGCCTGCGGGTGTCAGCGCAGCAGCGAGAGCACCATCCGCGGCATGGAGTTCGCCTGCGCCAGCACCGAGATGCCCGCCTGCTGCAGGATCTGGTTGCGCACCAGGCCTGCGCTCTCGGCGGCGAAGTCCGCATCCGATATCCGCGAACGTGCGGCAGTGACGTTCTCGCCGATGTTGGAGAGGTTCGAGATGGTGGACAGCAGACGGTTCTGCACGGCGCCCATCTCGCCGCGACTGCTGGTCACAAAGTCCAGAGCCCGGTCTATCGCCACCAGCGCGAGGGTGGGGTCGGAGGTCACGTCGATGGTCGAGATCGAGAGGTTCGCGGCGCTGAATCCGGAGAGGAAACTGCTGATCGTCTCGTTGGCGCTCGCCCCGACCTGGAAGGACACCTGCTCGGCTGCCACGCCGGATCCGGCGTCCGGGAAGATCACGTTCAGGGAGGTTGGTGTGTCGTCGTAGGTGTTGCGGTTCGGCAGCACGCTCTCGGCCGTGAGCACGGTGCCGCCGTCCGCGTCGAAGCCGCCTATCGCTCCCACGTCGCTGTTCGTCAGATTCATGGCCTGCACGAAAGCCGTGCCGGTCGCTCCCTTGAACGTGTTCTGGAAGGCGGTGAGCGCACCGCCCGCGCTGCCGCCGCCCCAGATATCGCCCAGTGCGAAGAGCGCGTTCCCCAGCGATTGGGTCGGGTTGGCGGCAAGGTAGCTCATGACTTCCTTGATGCCGGTGCCGCGCTGCGCTTTCAGCGTGGCGTGCATATAGGCCACGGCGGCATAGCCCGAGGAATAGGTGCCCGCGGTGCTGCCGTCGCCCAGCTTGGCGACCAGCGCGGCTGCGCTGCCGGCGGTAGCGATATCACTTGCCAGGCGTTCGTCCGCGCCGTGGATGAACTCCGCCGCGCCTTCGGTGAACCAGAGGTTCGTGTCGGTCGCGAGCTGGGTAAGGTTGGTGGTGCGCGCCATGAAGGCGTGGACCATCTCGTGGGCGATGATGCGGTCGTTGTAGAGCGGGGCGTTGCCGCCGTTCGGGAGGTTCGGTGGCGTGAAATCGTCGAGGTCGATGTTGAGCGTCTGCGAGACCAGCGTGGTGCCCGCGTAGCCCGACTGCACCGAAGCCAGGGTGTTGCCGACGCCGCCGTTCACGAACTGCACCTGCAGGTCCGGCCCCCCGCTTGCGCTCAGCCCGTAGTAGGTCTTGACCCTGTCTTCGGCCTCCTGCAGCCAGTAGCTCTTCAGGCCGTCGACAATCGGCTGCTTCACCGGGTCGCTGATCTGACCGCCGCGTCCCGCGAAGAGCTTGCGGCCGCCAAAGCTCGTCTGGTTGTTGATGCGGTCGACTTCCTGCAGCAGCTGGTTCACTTCGGACTGGATCGCGCCGCGCTCGCGCTGCTGCAGGGTGCCGTTGTTCGCCTGCAGTGCGAGTTCGCGTGCACGCTGGAGAAGGTCGTTCACTTCCTGCAGGGCGCCTTCCCCCACCTGCAGCATCGAGATTGCGTCGCTGGCGTTGCGGCGCGACTGGTCGAGGCCCTTCACCTGCGCCGTGAGCCGGCTGGATATCGACAGTCCGGCCGCGTCGTCGCGCGCGCTGTTGATGCGCGAGCCGGAACTCAGGCGCTGCAGGCTCACCCCGAGCGCACCACTGCTGGTGTCGAGGTTGCGCCGCGCCATGAGTGACGCGAGATTGGTGTTTATGCCCAGCGACAAGCTGAAGCTCCGGTTTAGCCGTCTTCTGCAGCGGCGTGTCGGCCGGAAGCGCCTGGACTTTAGGGGTGAATGGCCTGGGCGGTGCTCTGCGCAGTCTGGAATCGCGCCGTGGCGCCGCTGTTCAGTGGTACCGGGCGCTCAGGTGGCGGGCGGCGGACTGCACGGTGTTGTGGACCAGCATGGTCACCGTCATGGGGCCCACGCCGCCCGGCACCGGGGTGATGTAGGAGGCCTTCTGGCGCACGCCCTCGAAGTCGACATCACCCACCAGTCGCCCGTCGGGCAGGCGGTTGATCCCCACATCGATCACCACCGCGCCGGTGCGCACCATCTGCGGCAGGATGAGGTTGGGCTTGCCCGCCGCCACGACGAGGATGTCGGCCAGGATCGTGAACTGCGCCAGATCCCGGGTCTTGGCGTGGCAGATGCACACCGTGGCATCGCGCTGCATCAGCATGAGAGCCATCGGTTTGCCCACGATATTGCTGGCGCCCACCACCACCACGTTCTGGCCTTCGATGGGGATGTTCTCGTGCTCCAGCATTTTCTGAACGCCGAAGGGCGTGCAGGGCGGGAAGACCGTATCGCCCACGACCAGACCGCCCACGTTGTAGAGGTGGAAACCGTCCACGTCCTTGTCGCTCGAGATGGCGCCCAGCACGCGGCGCACATCGAAGGACTCGGGCAGGGGCAACTGCACCAGGATGCCGTGTACCGAGGGGTCCTGGTTCAGGGCGCGGATCCGGCCCTCCACGATGGTGTCCTCGGTATCTGCCGGGAAAGCGTGCACGGTCGACGCGATGCCTACCTCGCTGCAGGCCTTCACCTTGTTTGCCACATAGACGCGTGAGGCGGGGTTCTCGCCCACGATGATCACCGCGAGCCCCGGGCGCAGGCCCCGTTCCACCAGTGAGGTGACCTGTTCACGCAATTCCGCGCGCACCTTGAGTGCCACGGCTTTGCCGTCGATGACTTTTGCGACCATGACTCAGTGTTCTCCGGTGGTGGTGCCGGGGCAGTTGCCCGTTGCGGGCGCGAGTCTCACGGCAACCAGGCGTTGCTCCGCGAGCACCGCCACCCGGCTCTTGCCGTGGGTGCCGGCCCATTCCTCGCCGGCGCAGTGCGCAGCGGTGGAAAAGCCCGCAAGCAGCAGCCGCATGATCACGCGTTCGGCGAAGAGCGTGGGCGGCGAGACGCTGCGCAGACGCCAGGTCTGCGTCGCACCGTCGGGGTGCGAGGAGACCACAGGCAGGTCTGCAAGTGCTTTCTGCTGGATCAGCAGGAACTCCGGCACGATGGCCGCACGCTCTGCCGCACCCGGCAGCGCTGCGGCATCGGCGGCACGGCGCAGTGCTGCGGCGCGATCGGATTCGCGCTGCGTGGTGGTGAGGTCCACCGAGACCGAGGGTTCGAGCGGGAGCGTGGTTTCCGTGGCTCCCGCCGTGGCGCTGGCGAGGCCGAGGGCGAGTAGCCCTGCTGCCAGCCCCGCCACGCGTGGCGCGTGACGGATATGAGGGTGTGAAAGCCTTGGGCGCATGGCCAGGGATGTTCCTCGGTGCTGCTTCGCGGAGGCTGGTGAGGATACGGGGCGTTCTCTGTGGAGCCAACCAGCGGCCTGGTGGAGGATTTGCGTCAGGCAGTGCCTGGCGTCGGTGGCCTCGCAGCCGTGGGCAGGTCGCTGCTGCGGTTCAGGAAGTACTCTCCTGAGGGCCTCATGCCGAGGAGGGCCGCGAAAGACGGCACGACACTCCCGCGCTCTCTCACTTCATGGTCGTAGTCGAGCACCGTCACGCGATCTGCGTACGCGCGCCAGAGCGCGAGCCGGCCGCTGTAGTCCAGCAGCCAGGAGTCCGGCTCGACGTAGAACTGGGAGTCCGGATCGGGAGACAGGCTCCGCCCCATCACTCCCAGCGTGGCCGCATAGGACGCCAGATAGGCGCTCGCCTCGCGGGTGTAGAGCACCGCGTGTACCTCCCGCCCTGCGAAGAGCTCGAACAAGCGCTCGAATTCCGCGCGCTCGCGCAGCAGGCACAGTCCTTCGAAGGAGTAGACGAGCCGGGGCACATCCGAGGCCACCCGTGCAGATATCTCTGCACGCATCCGAGCGAGGTTTCCGGGCGCCAGCCACTGCTCGATCACGGGGTTCACGGCCTGCGGGTGCAGTTGCTCGCGCCCCGCGAGCACCATCAGTTCCGCATGGCTGTTCGGCACGAAGAACAGCCCTCGCGGAAATGCCGGCTCCCCCACCTCCTCGCGCAGGAACTTCTGTATCGAGGTGGTGCCGGTCTTGTGCGTGCCGATGTGCAGTATCAGTTCGCGCTTCATCGAGGCTCAGCCCGCAGGTCGGGGAGGCATCAGGCGGTCCAGACGGTTCATCAGCGGGACCATCGACGGATTCCCCGCGAGGTTGGTCCATTCCTGTGGGTCGCTGCGGCAGTCGTAGAGTTCGCGGTCGCCGTTGCCGTAGCGGATGTAGCGCCAGCGCGTGCTGCGGATCGCGTAGTCGTACTGGCCACGGGTAATCAGTACAGGATGGTTCCAGGGTGTTGCCGGCGCATCCAGCAGGGGCACGAGCGAGCGTCCTGCCATTGCGTAGGGCGGCGCAACGTTGCCGCAGATCTCGAGCGTGGTTGGCATCAGGTCGACGAGGCTGACGGGATACCAGACGTTGTTGCCGCTCATCTGCCCGGGCAGGGAGATGGTGAAGGGCACGCGGGTGCTGCGCTCCCACAGGGCTTCCTTGTGCCAGTGCAGTTTTTCGCCCAGATGGAAGCCGTTGTCGCTCCAGAGCACGATCGCCGTGTTCGTGGCGTGGGCGCTGGCCTCCAGTGCATCCAGCACGCGCCCGATCTGCGCATCCACGAAGCTGATGCTCGCCAGATAGGCCCGGATCGCCGAGGCTTTGAGGCGCTGCGACATGATGCAGGCGTTCTCCCCCTGGCCGAATGCCACGGCTTTGCCTGCGGGCGGGATATCGTCCAGATCCCCCTTGTGCGAGGGCGACAGCCTGAAACTGCCTTCGGGGTAGAGGTCGAAATACTTGCGGGGCAGGTACCAGGCGACGTGCGTGCGCAGCAGGCCGAGCGCGAGAAAAAAAGGCTTGCTCTGGGATTGCCCGAGGAAATCGATGGCCGACTGCGTGAACTGGTAATCCGGCATGGCGGAGTCGTCGATATCGAGCGCTGCCCAGTCGAATGCGCCATCGGGGCGTGCCGTGCCCGGGTCGCCGCACAGGAGGTTGGTGGCGGGGACCACCGGCGGTAGCGGGTGCGCCGTGGTGTTCACATAAGAGTGGTTTACCTTGCCGATCAGCTTCGACGTGTAGCCGTTGCGGGCGAGTTGCTCCTGCAGGAAGACGATGCCGGGGTTCGCGATACGCGGGCTGGTGTTGTTGTCGAAGACCTTTGTCTGCTGGACGCTCAAGCCGCTCAGCGCGCTCGCCCGGGAGGGCCCGCAGACCGGCGCGTTGCAGTAGGCGCGGCGGAACACGGTGGAGCGTGCTGCCAGACGGTCGAGGTTGGGGGTCTGTACGTCCGGGTGGCCGCGCAGGAATCCGACCCAGTCGTTCAGATCGTCGATGGCGATCATCAGCACATTGGGCGGGGTGGGCAGGGCGAGGCCCCTGGCGGCAGGCAGCAAGGCGGTGGCCGCGGCGAGCGCCATTTGCCGCAGGAAGCGCCTGCGCTCCTGCCGGCGTGCCCGCTGCTCGTCGTGCTGCTGTCCTGAATCCATCCTCACCTCATCCCATGCACATTGAACGGCGGGGAGCGGCCGGTGGCCATGATAGTCCACGCATCCGCTGGAAACAGACCCCTGGCCCCTGATGCCGCTCTTCTCATCCAAACGTGCGTTGCGGTGCAGCGGTCGCTTGTTGCTACCATCCGCCACCATCAAGGCCCAGCCATGGGAGATATACGCCGTGCCATCGCCGATCCGCTCTCTTGCCGCCTCCTTCGGGCTCCTCTGCTGCCTGCTGCTCCCTGCCGCGCACTCCTTCGCAGCCGACCCCGTGGCCGACTGGCCGCAGTGGGGTGGATCCGAGGGTGGCATCCGTTACTCGCCGCTCACCCAGATCACGCCGCAGAACGTCGGGAAACTCAAACTCGCCTGGACCTATCACATCGGCATGCCAAAGGCGCCCGAGTTCTCCTCGCCCACGCTGGAGGGCACGCCGCTCGTGGTTGGCGGGCGCATGTTCGCCTGCTCGGGTCTGGGGAAAGTCGTGGCGCTCGATCCGGAAACGGGCAAGGAATTGTGGGCCTACATCCGCCAGCCCGACACCATGGGTCAGTACCTGCTGAACTGCCGCGGGCTTGCGTACCACGCTGCGCCCGAAGGTAGCGCCGGGGCCTGCCAGTCACGCGTGTTCGCCGGCACGCTCGATGCCAAACTCCTCGCGCTCGACGCCGCCACGGGCAAGCTCTGCGAGGATTTCGGCGAGCACGGTGCGCTCGATCTCGCCAAGGGATTGGGTGAGGTGCACACCGGTGATATCTGGGTGTCCTCACCGCCGGTGGTGATCGGCGACAAGGTGGTCTTCGGCGCCAGCATGGCCGACAACGCGCGCGTCGACATGCCTCCCGGGCTGATCCGCGCCGTCGACGCCCGCACCGGCGCACTCGCCTGGGCCTGGAGTTCCGCACCTCCTGGCGAGCAGCCCAAGCCCGGCGAGCGCTGGGTGCGCGGCACGCCGAACGCCTGGGCGCCGCTCTCGGTCGACAGCGAGCGCAGGCTGGTGTTCGTGCCCACCGGCAACGCCTCCACCGACCACACCAACATCGTGCGCGGCGAGCGTGACTACTATGCCGCCTCCGTGGTGGCGCTGGACGCCGACACCGGCGAGATGCGCTGGCACTTCCAGACGGTGCACCGCGACCACTGGGACTACGACATCCCCTCGCAGCCGGTGCTCTTCCCGCTGCACCGCGACGGCAAGGAAATCCCTGCGCTCGCGCAATCCACCAAGCAGGGCCACATCTTCATCCTGAATCGCGAGACCGGCGAGCCGCTGTTCCCGGTGGAGGAGCGTCCGGTCACGCAGATGGGCGGCATTGCCGGCGAGCGCTACAGCCCGACGCAACCCTTCCCCGTGAATCCCGCGTTCATCGTGCGCCGCGAACTCACGCGCGAGGACATCTGGGGCTTCACGCCCTGGGACAAGGGCAAGTGCCTCGAGAAATTCGATGCGGCCAACTGGGACGGCGTGTTCACGCCGCCTTCCACGCGCGGCACCGTGATGTTCCCGAGTTTCATGGGCGCCACCAACTGGGGCGGCGTGTCGATCGATCCGGTGAACGGCATTCTGGTGGTGAACACCACGCAGGTGCCGGCGATCATCCGCATGTACCCGCGCGCCGAAGCCGATGCCATGCTCGCCCGTGGTGAGTTCGTTATTCCCGCCGTGGGAGCGCCCTACGCGCACCTGATGGCGCCCATGCTTTCGCCGCTTGGCGCGCCCTGCGTGAAGCCGCCGTGGGGCACCCTGATGGCCATCGACCTGAACAAGGGCGAGCGCATGTGGGAGGTGCCCTTCGGCTCCACGCGCGACATGGCACCCTTCCCGCTGTGGTTCGACTGGGGCGTGCCCAACATGGGAGGCTCCGTGCTCACCGCCACGGGGCTCATCTTCATCGGCGCCACCACCGACAACTACCTGCGCGCCTTCGATATCAAGACCGGCGAGAAGCTCTGGGAAGACCGTCTGCCGGGCGGCGGACAGGCCACGCCCATGACCTTCCGTCTGCGCGAGGGTGGCAAGCAGTACGTGGTGATCGGCGCCGGCGGCCACAAGTACCTCGGCACGGATCTGAGCGATGCGCTGGTGGCCTACACGCTGGAAGACTGACGAGGACCGGCGGCAAGCGCCACTGCGCGCTTGCCGCTTATTGCCTGCCTTTGTTTTCCTGCACACCGGTAGGGATGCGCTAACCTGCACTCCCTCACGCGGTGTCTGCCCATGAAAGAAGTCCTGTTTCCCGCGCTCGCGCGCGCAACGCTCATTGCGGCAAGCGCGCTGCTTCCGTTCCATGTGTCCGCCGACGAGGCGCAAGCACCCGCTGCCCCGGAGTGGGCCTTTCCCGCGAGCATCTCGCTGGTCAGTGATTACATCTTCCGCGGGCAGTCGCAGACCTGGGGCAAACCCGCCCTGCAGGCGGGCATCGAGGCCGATCACAGTTCGGGCCTGTATCTCGGCGTGTCGCTGTCCAATGTGTCTGACAGCTGGTTGGCCGGCGCGAGCACGGAACTCGATCTCTACGGCGGCTACCGCGGCAAGCTGACGGAGGATCTCTCCTTCGACATCGGTGCCGTGGAGTACGTGTATCCGGGTGCTGACTGGAAGAAATCCGCCTTCGACGGATTCAATGACCCGAACGGTCTCAACACCTTCGAACCCTACGTCGCCCTGACCTACAAATGGCTGACGCTGAAGACCGGCGTGGTCGTGAATGAGTACTTCGGCTGGAGCAACAACAACTCTCCGCCCCAGGGCGGTTTTGCGGGCGACATCGACGCAGGCATCACCGACGACACATCGGGCTCGCACTACACCGAACTGAACGCCTCCTATCCGATCGCAACGTGCTGGACACTCTCGGCGCAGGTGGGCCGGCAGGTCATCAGGAATTCGACGGGCATCGACGTGACCTACGGCAAGATCGGCGTGACCCGGGCCCTGCCGCAGGGTTTCTCGGTTGGCGCGTTCTATTACGCGAGCGACGAGCCCGATGCTTTCAAGGGCTTTCTCAGTCTGGCCAACACGCACTCGGATTCCGATATCGCGAGGAACACGGTGGTCCTGACGCTGGGCCGCTCGTTCTGACAGCAGCGGCCCTGCTGCCGGGGTTCAGGCGTCCAGCGTACGGCGGAAGCGCGTGAGCGCCACCGTCGCCACCACAAGCAGGAAGAGCAGCAGCGGCCATACGTGCGGCGCCACCTCGGCGAAGCCCGCACCCTTCAGCATGATCCCGCGCACGATGCGCAGGAAATGCGTGAGCGGAAACAGCGAGCCCACGTGCTGCGCCCATTCGGGCATGCCGCGGAAGGGGAACATGAATCCCGAGAGCAGCATCGACGGCAGGAAGAAGAAGAACGTGAGCTGCATCGCCTGCATCTGCGTGCGTGCCACGGTGGAGATCAGGTAGCCGAGCGTCGACACGCAGGCGATGAACAGCGCCAGCATGGCGCAGAGCAGCACGTACGAGCCCTGCATGGGCACTTCGAACACCCCGTGCGCCACCGCCAGGATGATCATCACCTGCACCGCGCCCATGCCCGCATAGGGCAGCACCTTGCCCAGCATCACTTCGAGCGGCGTCACCGGCAGTGCCAGCAGGTTCTCCATGGTGCCGCGTTCCACTTCGCGCGTGAGTGCCAGCGCCGGCATCATCACCATGGTCATCGTGAGGATCACGCCGAGCAGCCCCGGCACGGTGTTGTATTGCGAGATGCCTTCGGGGTTGTAGCTCCTGTGCGGCACTACCTCGAAGGGCGCCTCGCCCGCGCTCACACCGGCCGCGGCGAGGCGCTGGTGGGCGAGGGCGGTCTGCGCGAGCCCCATCGCAGCGGCGAGCGCGTTGGAGGAGGAGGCGGGATCGGTGGCGTCAGCCTCGAGCAGCACCTGCGGGCGCTCGTTGCGCAGCAGCCTGTGCGTGAAGTTTTCCGGGATCGTCACGACGAAGGCGACGTCCCCGCGGGCGAGTTGCGCATCGCCCTCGGCCTCGCTCGCGTTCACCGACACGATGCGGAAATAGCCCGAGTTCTCGAAGGCGTTGACGATGGCGCGCGTGTAGGCGCTGTGGTCCTGCACGAAGACCGCCGTAGGCAGGTGCTTCGGATCGCTGTTGATGGCGAAGCCGAACATCACCAGTTCCACCAGAGGCACGCCGACGATCATGCCGAAGGTGACGCGGTCGCGCCGCAGCTGTATGAACTCCTTGATCAGCACCGCAGTGACGCGGCGCGCCGAGAGCCGCCGCAGCCTCGCGATCACGCGCGCGATCCAGCCCTGCTCAGTACCCATCGGTTCGCACCTGCCGGCGCTGCATGAGATGGATGAACACGTCCTCGAGCGTGGTCTCGCCGGCGCTCCACTCGAGGTCGGGCGCGCTGCGGAAAGGCGCCACTGCCGCGAGCAGCGCCTCGCGGTCGGCGCCGGTGACGTGCAAGGTCTCCCCGAAGGGTGCGACCTGCTCCACGCCGGGCATTCTCTCCAGCTTCGAGCGCAGTTCTCCCACGCCGCTGCCGCGCACCCTCAGCGTGTGCAGTCCAGCCCGTTCGAGCAATTCCGGGATCGTACCGTCGGCGAGGATATGGCCGTCCATGATGTAGACGATGCGGTGGCAGCGCTCGGCCTCGTCCATGTAGTGCGTGGACACCAGCACCGTCACGCCCTCGTCGGAGAGGGCGTGTATCGCGTCCCAGAATTCGCGGCGGGCCTGCGGGTCGACGCCCGCGGTGGGTTCGTCCAGCAACAGCAGTTGCGGCTGGTGCATCACGCAGGCGGCAAGCGCCAGGCGCTGCTTCCAGCCGCCCGAGAGCGAGCCCGCGAGCTGCTTGCGGCGCGCGCCGAGACCGATGCGCTCCAGCGCCTCATCGACCTTGCGCCGGCGCGGGCTCAAGTCATACAGGCGGGCCACGAAATCGAGGTTCTCCTCGATGGTGAGGTCCTCGTAAAACGAGAAGCGCTGCGTCATGTAACCGGTCTGCAGCTTGATCAGCGCGGCCTCGCGGGTGATGTCGTAGCCGAGGCAGGTGCCGGTGGCGGCATCGGGGTTCAGCAGCCCGCACAGCATGCGGATGGTGGTGGTCTTGCCGCTGCCGTTCGGCCCGAGGAATCCGACTATCTCGCGCCGGCGCACGCGCAGCGAGATGTTGTCGACCACGGTCCGCCCGCCGAAGCGCTTGCTGAGACCGCTGACGTCGATGACGTTCATGTGCCGCCCAGTGCTGCGAGCGGTACGTCCACGATCTGCCCGGGGGAGAGTCTGGTCGCCTCGCCCAGCAGTTCTGCCTCTACCAGCACCACGAGCTTCTGGCGGCTATCGACGGAATAGATCACAGGCGGCGTGAACTCCGGACCGCTCGCGATGAAGACCACCCGAGCCTGCAGACCGCTGTCGCAGCCGTCGCAGGAAAGAGGGAGCATCTGCCCCATGCGCACCCGGCCGAGCAGCGCCTGTGGCACGAAGAACTTGAGCTTGCGGTTGTCCGGGCGCAGCAGGCTGAGCACCGGTGCGGCCGGGCCTGCGGTTTCGCCGGCGTAACGGATGATTTCTTCCACACGCCCGTTCGCGGGTGCCTTGAGCGTGCGCTGCGCGAGTCGCCACAGCGCATCCTGCTCGGCAGCGGCGGCGGCATCGACCACCCGGCGCGCGGCCTCGATTTCCTGCACGCGGGCGGCGATGCCTGCCACCTGCAGATTGGCTTCCATCTCCTGCAGTCGTGCCGAGGCCACGTTGCGCGCGGTACGCGCCTGATCGAGCGCGGACTGGCTCTGCACCTTGTGCTGCACGAGATCGCGGATGCGGTTGAGGTCGAGTTCTGCCTGCGCAAGATCGGCCCGCGCAGCGGCGCGGTTTGCCTCGATCACCGCGATCTCCTCGGCGCGCTTGCCGGTGGTGAGGTTCACGAGACGGGCGTTGGCCTCGGCGTGGCGTGCGGCGGCGGCGTCCACCGCGAAGCGTGCGTCGTCGGTCTCCAGCACGGCGATCGTGTCGCCGCTCTTCAGCTCGTCTCCCCGGCGCACGTTGAGCGTGGCGATGCGCGCGGCCTCGATGGGCGCCACGAACAGCGGCTCACCCTCGACGTAGCCGCTCAGCGTGGTGGCCGGGAAGCTGCAGAACATGTGGGCGATAAGGGAGAAGCTGCAGAGCCAGTCCGCCATTCCCGACCTCGGTGTGATGTGGTGGGTCGCGCGCGATCGCGCTGCGGCCCCCGCGGCCGCGACCCCATCAGGTTAGACCATATCCGGGGCACTGCCCGGGCGGCTCAGGCCGCTCGCAGGCGCAGCGCGTTGCCCACCACGGACACGGAGGAAAGGCTCATCGCCACCGCCGCGAGCATCGGCCCGGGTTGCAGGTGGAAGAGCGGGTACAGCAGGCCCGCAGCGACGGGAATGCCGAGCGCGTTGTAGATGAGCGCGAAGCCGAGGTTCTGGCGCATGTTGCGGACCGTGGCCTGCGACAGAACGCGGGCACGGACGATGCCGCCGAGATCGCCCTTCACCAGCGTGAGTTGTGCGCTGGAGATCGCCACATCGGTGCCCGTGCCCATCGCGATGCCAACGTCTGCCGAGGCGAGCGCGGGGGCGTCGTTTATGCCGTCACCGGCCATGGCCACGTGCCGGCCCTCGGACTTCAGCCGCGCAAGCAGGGCGACTTTGTCGGCCGGGCGCAACTCGCCATGGAGTTCCTGCAGGCCGAGACGTCTGCCCACCGCCGCAACGGTGTCACGGTTGTCGCCGCTCGCCACGATGATGCGCAGTCCTGTGGCCGCCAGCGCGGCCAGCGTGGCGGCGGTGCCCGGTTTCAGGGGGTCGGCCACGGCGATCAACCCTGCGGGGTGGCCATCGACGCAGAGGTACATCACGCTCGCACCTTGCGATTGCAGGCCACCGGCGAGCCCTGCGAGCACGGTGATGTCAGTGTGTGTTTCCTGCATCAAGGCGGCGCTGCCAAGCCTGAGGCTGCTGGATTCCACGTGCCCCTCCACCCCTGCGCCTGCGAGCGCCCGGAAGTCCGTCACCGGCGCGAGTGCCAGCCCGCGTTTGCGCGCTTCCCCGACAACGGCCTGCGCGAGCGGGTGTTCGCTGGTCTGTTCCAGGCTCGCGGCAAGGCGCAAGGCCTCGTCAGCGGAGAATCCCTCGGCAGCATGCACCGCAAGGAAAGCCGGCGCGCCCGCGGTCAGCGTGCCCGTCTTGTCCAGCACCAGCGTGTCGATGCGCGCGAGTTGCTCGATTGCCTCGGCATTGCGGAAGAGCAGCCCCGACTGCGCGGCGCGCCCCGTGGCCACCATGATCGACATGGGCGTTGCCAGCCCCAACGCGCAGGGGCAGGCGATGATCAGCACCGCCACGCCGTTCAGCACCGCGTGGGTCCAGGAGGGTTCGGGCCCGAAGAGGCCCCAGCCCAGGAAGCTGAGCAGTGCGATCAGCAACACGGCGGGCACGAAGCGCCCTGCCACGCGATCTGCGAGGCGCTGCATGGGCGCGCGCGAATGACGCGCCTGCGCCACCAGCCCCACGATCTGCGCGAGCACGGTGTCCGAGCCCACAGCCGTGGCGCGCAACAGCAAGGTTCCGCTGCCGTTCTGCGTGGCGCCGATCACGCGGTCGCCGGGCTGCTTTTCAACCGGCATGGATTCGCCGGTGAGCATCGACTCGTCTACACCCGATTTCCCCTCGATGACCTCGCCGTCCACCGGCACTTTCGCGCCGGGCCGCACGCGCAGGCGATCGCCGGGACGCAGTGCCGACAGCGGGACTTCTTCTTCGATCCCGTCTGCGCTCACGCGGCGGGCCGTCTCCGGCGCGAGTCGCAGCAGTGCCTGCAGGGCCGAAGAGGTGCCCGCGCGTGCGCGCAGTTCCAGCACCTGCCCGAGCAGTGTGAGCGTGACGATCGACGCTGCGGCCTCGAAATACACGGCCACCGCGCCGTGCTCGCGGAATCCATCGGGAAAAATCCCGGGTGCCAGCGTTGCGGCAACGCTGTAACCGAAGGCCGCTCCCACGCCCGTGCCTATCAGGGTCCACATATCGGGGCTGCGGTGCAGGATCGATTGCGCCCAGCGTTCGAAGATCGGCCATCCTGCCCACAGCACCACGGGGGAGGCGAGCAGCAACTGCAGTGGATTGCGCCATTGCGCGTCCAGCCAGTTGCCGCCGTGCCCGGACATGGCGATCAGCATCAGCAGCAGCGACAGCGGCAGCGAGCAGAGAAAGCGTTGCTGCATGTCCTGCAGTTCCGGATCCTTCTGCCCGCTGGTGTCCGGCAGCACGGGCTCCAGCGACATGCCGCAGCGAGGGCAGCGTCCGGGCGCTTGCTGGAGGATCTCCGGGTGCATGGGGCAGGTGTAGGTGCTGCCTGGAGGAGCCGCTGGAACTGCCGCCGCAAGCGGGGCAAGGAATCTGGCAGGATCGGCCTCGAAGCGCGCGCAGCAGCCCGCGCTGCAGAAAAGATATGCCTCGCCCGCGTGCACGGTTCTGTGTGCTGAAGACGCGGCTACGTTCATGCCGCAGACGGGATCCACGCCCCCGCCTGCAGCCGTGGCCGCCGGGTGATCCGTGTGCATGAGCTGCCTCCCCGTGAAAGCTGGGCGTCACACTACGACACCACGCGCAGTTCCGGTTCCTGCCTGCCTGTGTCGTCGCTGTTCGCCTGACGTGGATCAAGCACTGCCGTGCTAGTCTGCGCGCCCCTCACGCGTGGCGCTGGCGCGCTGTTTTCCGGAGACCGCATGAACCGCAGCCGTTTCACAGCCGTTTTTTCCGCGTGCCTGTTGCTGGGCACCGGCACACCATCGCTTGCGGCAGTCGTGTCCATAGCGGACGCCCGCGCATCAGGCGGCAACGTTGTGAGCATCCGCGGCACGGTCACCGTGCCGGCGGGTGCCTTTGCATCCTCTACCTTCGATCAGGGCTTCGGACTGCAGGACGAAACCGGCGGCATCTACGTCACGATGAGCGACAACGCCGGCCTGATCGCGGGCCGCCACGTGCGCGTCACGGGCACTCTGGGTGACGACGGCTACGGACTTGCCGTTTTCCAGGTGGCGGCTGCCAGTGACGTGCGCGCCGCGGTGCCTGCGCCGGATCCGGCGCCCCGCACTGTCACCACGGGCGAACTTGGCGAGGCCACCGAAGGTGTGTTGCTCGATGTGAGCGGCACCATCACGCGCGGCCCCAACAACGACATGCCTTACGGATACAGCGTGTTCATCGACGACGGCAGCGGCGAGACGCAGGTCTTCATCCCTGCCTCCACCGGTGTGAATCCGTTTCGCATTCCCTTCCTCAAGACCGGCAATCGCATCGGCGTCACCGGCTTTGGCGGGCAGTACCAGAGCCAGTACGAGGTGCTCCCGCGCTTCCGTGCGGATATCCGCAAACTCCCCTGATCCTGCTGCAGGTTTTTACGGGAAGCCCGAGCCGGTTTTGCTAGATGTGATAGGTCTCGGTATTGCCGTCGACGCCTATCGCCTGGCCGTTGATCATCCTGGCGGCCGGTGATGCCAGGAACAGGGCGAGATCCGCGATCTCCGAGGCCTCGACGAAGCGCTTGATGGATTGCCCCGACAGGTACTCCGCCGTTACCTGCTCCGGCGTGATGCCACGCAGTTGTGCCTCGGCGGCGATCACGCGATCCATGCGATCGCCCCTGACTGTGCCCGGGCAGATGCAGTTGCAGCGCACATCGTGTGGGCCGAACTCGATCGCCAGCGATTTCGTGAGCCCTACGATCGCCCATTTGGCCGCCGCATACGGCGTGCGCATGCCGAAGCCGAAGACCCCCGCCATCGACGAGACATTGATCACGCATCCGCTTCGCTGGGCTTTGAGGAGCCCTGCCACCCGTCGCGTGCAGCGGAAGTGCGAGTCCAGGCTCACCGACAGGCACTGATCCCACTCCTGCGGCTCGATGTCCTCGATGAATGCCGTCGGGCCTTTGGTGCCCGCGTTGTTCACCAGCACGTCCACGCCGCCCAGATCAGCAACTGCGGCATCGACCCAGGCGTCTATCGCTGCCCCATCGCAGAGGTCGACTCGGGTGGCGACGGCTCTGGGAAATTCCGTACGGAAAGAGGCCAGTGCCGATGCATCGACGTCGCAGATGTGAACGCGTGCGCCGTTGCCGATAAAGGCGGCTGCGATCGAGCGGCCTATGCCGGCGGCGGCTGCGGTGATGAGGACGCGCTGATGCATCGGAGGTCTCTCTGGTGAGGGATTTTGCTGCTGTGCGGGCATGTTAACCCGCTGCAGAGGCGTGACGCAGCAGCCTGCCGGTGCCTGATCCTCGTCCGCGCTTGCGCGTATGTGCACGGCGGCATGGTCTTGGTTCACTGGACGCTGGCAAGAGTGTTCGTGGAGGAGCGTATGGGCGGTTCAACCCTCAGCATGAAAGAGCGGCTGTCGTCGCGCGGGGCGTCGCCTCCCTCGCGTCCTCCGCCTGCGAGCGACCGGCGAAACCCCGGGCGCAACGAGAAGGCCGATTTGCGCGGGCTCCTCAACGTCGAGCAGAGCCATCAACTGCGCGCGATCGAGAGTTATGGCTGGAGGCTTGCCTTCGTACGCCGGCCGTTGTTCCTCGAGGCGGTGCCTGTGGTCGAGTCCCCTGACGGTTCCAGGCGCTGCATCCTCGGTGTCGGCGGCGAACTCGAGGCCGATCCGCAACTGCCGATGCGCTGAGTTCCGGGACCGCGTTCGCGGCGCCCGTCTTTACCTGTGTGTGGCGGCGCGCCTATGCTCCGCCCATGCAGGGCTTTCCTGTTTTTCTCCCCGCGCATTGCGTGCCGTCAGCGCGCAGCTGATCCGGACTCGCACCCGATGCAATCGCTCAACATCGCCATTGTCGTGTTCTATCTCGCCGCCATGCTGGCTTTCGGCTGGTGGGGCAAGTCCCGCACGCGCGACAGTACCGATTACCTGGTGGCCGGACGCCGTCTGGGGCCCTTGCTCTACACAGGCACCATGGCGGCCGTGGTGCTTGGCGGCGCGTCAACGGTGGGTGGTGTGGGCCTAGGGTACCGCTACGGCATCTCCGGCATGTGGCTGGTGGTGGCCATCGGCGCGGGCGTCCTGCTGCTAAGCCTTTTCTTCGCGCCCACGGTGCAGCGCCTGCGCATCTTTACCGTCTCGCAGATGCTCACGCTGCGATACGGATCGCGCTCGACCCGCGTCTCCGGAATCGTGATGCTCGCCTACACACTGATGCTGAGCGCCACCTCGACGGGCGCCTATGCCACGATTTTCGTGGTGCTCTTCGGTTGGGATCGCGCCACCTGCATCGCGCTCGGAGGCGCCATCGTACTGGTCTATTCCACTGTGGGCGGCATGTGGTCCATCACGCTTGCCGACATGGCGCAGTTCATCATCAAGACGGTGGGCATCTTCTTCCTGATGCTGCCCTTCGCGCTCGATTCGGCAGGCGGTTTCGCCGGTATCGCCGAGCGCGCGCCCGAGGCCTTCTTCAGCATCACGGGCATCGGCTTCCAGACCATCGTCACCTACTTCGTGGTCTACACGCTGGGCCTGCTGATCGGGCAGGACATCTGGCAGCGTGTATTCACCGCCGCCACGCCCGGCATCGCACGCTGGGGCGGTGCCACGGCAGGGATCTACTGCATCCTCTACGGCGTGGCGGGCGCGCTGATCGGCATGGCCGCCAGCGTGATCCTGCCCGACATCGCCGCGAAGGACGATGTCTATGCGGATGTCGCCCTGAAGGTGCTTCCGGTGGGGCTGGGCGGCCTTGTGCTGGCCGCGGCAGTGGCGGCGATGATGTCCACCGCATCAGGTGCCTTGATCGCTGCCGCCACCGTGGCGCGCGCGGACGTGCTGCCAACGCTTGCAGCGTGGATCGGTCGAAGCCAGGGCGCGCATGCGGTTGATCCTGACGCCGACGTCGCCGCCAACCGGCGCTGGGTTCTTGGTCTTGGCGTGGTGGTGATCGTGCTCGCGATCGTGGTCCAGGACGTGGTGGCGGCGCTCACCATTTCCTACGACATCCTTGTGGGAGGCCTGCTTGTCTCGATCCTCGGTGGCCTCATGTGGCGCCGCGGCACGGGCCTTGGCGCCGGCGTCTCGATGGCGGCGGGAACACTGGTGACGCTGGGTTCGATGATCGCGTTGGAAATCCAGTCAGAGACCCGTTACGGCGGCGTCTATGCCAACGAGCCGATCTACTTCGGGTTGCTGGCCTCGGGTATCTGCTACGTCGTTTTCTCGCTGGTCTCCGCGCCCACGGAGCCTGCTGTGATGGCCGCCTGGGATGCGCGGGCATCGGGGTCGGTGATCGAGGAGATCCCGGTCTCCAGCGAGGCCTGAGACCCTGCCTCTCAGGGCGTGAGCGCTTCGGCTTCCCCGCCCGCCATGCAGGACTGCCGGAACGTGAGGAAAGCGCGATTGATCTCGTGCGGGAAGTGCTGCAGCTCCAGTGGCATCAGGTGCTCGTCCGCGCCGAGCTCCCGCAACCGGCGTGCGATGGCGCCTATGTCGAAGGCACACACGGAGAGGCCACCGAGCAAGCCGAGAGACAGCGTGTAGCTGTAGGTTTCGGGCCACAGCGAGGGCAGCCAAACGATGTGGGGCTCGAGCGCCGTGAGCCGCTCCAGCGATTCCTCCTCCAGATAGCGGCCGCTGATCGAGACGCCCGCCTGCCGCAGTTGTGTGTCGTTCATGCTGTAGCCCAGCAGGCAGAACTCTATCGGCAGGCGTTTCTCGCGCGCGTCCTTGGCGCAGGCGAGCAGCACGTTGTAGCCCTTCACCTTGCCGATGGCCCCGATCACAAGCACGCGCAGCGGCTCGTCAGGGCGCAGGCGCGGGCGAAGGATCTGCGACTGCTCCGGATTGAACTCCTCGTGCGGATCGACCGTGAAATCCACGCCGGGCAGATAACGTCCCAGCCGCTCCGCCACGTCTGCATCCGGAACGAAGACGCGGTCCGCCTGCTCGAGCAGGCCTGCGTTGGCCTCCCGCCATTCGCGGATGCTCTTCACGCCGTATTTGCTGCCGCGCACGGTCAGGCAGTTGTCGCAGCCGCGCTCGTCTGGCTCGCCGCAGTAACGGCCTTCGTCGTCAGCCAGGTTGATGCGCGGGCAGATCGCCTGGTAGTCGTGGACATCGACGTCCAGGCGGGCGCCGAGGGCTTGCGCCAGCGCTGCCAGCTGCGCGGGGGCCTGCATGTCGAAGTCCACCGTGCCATGGACGTGGATGCTGTCGATGCCGATCCCTCGCAGCGCCGTGGCCAGCGCCTGCGTATCGGCGAGCGGGAAGTCGCCGATGTTGTGCCAGTGCATGCCGGAGGGCTCGCCCAGTCGCACCCGCCCGGCCTCGCCTCGCACCGGACGCAGGAAGAAGACCCCGGTGTCCGAGGCGAGCATGCGGCGTGCCTCGTCGCGCAGATGGCGCTCCGCGCCGCCGCCGCGGCTGTGGTTCACCAGCAGCGTGTTGGATCCGCGCGATTTCCGCTGCAGCCGTGCCCAGTCGAGCCGGGCGCGCGCATCGTGCAGGGGGTCGGCAGCGATGAAATCACGCACGGCGGCGTGATAGCCGGGGTGACGCAAGGACATCTGTTCCATCGCATCGGCCACGCGCTTCGCACGCTCGCCCTGGAAGGACACGCTGCCCAGGTGATGCACGAACACATCTGCCGCTACCAGGTTGTGCCAGCCCGCCGCGATCGCGCGCTGGCAGAGGTCGTTTTCCTCGCCGTAGCCGCGGCCGAACGCCTTTTCGTCGAAGAGTCCGATGCGCTCCAGGCAATCCCTGCGCAGGTACATGCAGAAGCCCACACCGGTCGGCACCTCCACCGCGATACCCGCGTTCACACTCGCTGCCAGCGCAT
Organism: uncultured Gammaproteobacteria bacterium; assembly: GCA_903928015.1. GTDB lineage: Bacteria > Pseudomonadota > Gammaproteobacteria > Pseudomonadales > UBA5518 > UBA5518. The sequence continues at coordinate 35,623 of CAIYPF010000132.1, forward strand.
CCAGTGCCGAGAAAGGCATCTCGAGCGGGAAGGGGTTGTCGTGGTTCGTGCGGGGATAGCTCGCGATGGTCGCGTTGTTCGAGAGCGGCGTTACGCTGGCCGTGAGCGGGTCCCGCTGCGCGCAGTCCCGGAGGCGGTCCAGCCAGTTCCCGTAGACCTCGGTATCGGCGTTCAGCAGCACCACGTCGCGGTCGGGATGCAGCCGCATGCCGCGGTTCGCGGTACCCACGAAGCCCAGATTCGCCTCGTTGCGCAGCAGCGTGCAGGCGCCGCGCGCGGCGAGTTCCTGCAAGGCGAGTGAGAGTTCCGCGTCGGGGGATGCGTCGTCCACCACCACCAGTTCGAAGGGCGTGTCGTTCAGGGCGCCGAGCACGCTGCGAATGCAGCGCAGGGTTTCATTGCGGCCCTTGTAGACGGGAATGACCACGTCCACCTGTGGGGGGGCTGCCTTCTGCAGGGCCTGGAGTTCGTGCCAGTCGGCGGGGACTTCCTCGGGAACGTAGTGCGCCTGGGTTGCGCCGCCTGCATCGCCTTCCTCGACGATGGGCCGCCCTTCGAGCCGCCCGCGCGATACGTAGTGCAGCAGCGGATCGAGGCCCGAAACAGCCACGTCGGGATTGGACCGCAGGTAGAAGGCCGCGTCGAACTGCCGGCAGGGAGAGCGCCCGGCGGCTCCGCCCACGCGCAGATAATGCGTCAGCGGGTCGTCACCTGAGCGGGCAACGTCACGGTTTTGCGAGAGGTAGAAGCCCACGTCGAACCAGGGGCTTGGCGAGACACGGCGGAAGCGGCCCTCGTAGAGGTAATGGATCAGCGCGTTGTGCTTGCCTGTCCGGGAGCCCGCATGCTCACGATAGAACGAGGGATCGAAGAAAGGCATCGGTTGCCGGCCTTCGCGGTCGCCGAAACGCACGTAATGCAGCAGGGCATCGTTGCCCGACTCGCAGACGTCGGCGTTCACATCGAGGTACCAGTCGGCGTCGAAGAGCCCGCTTCGGCGGATCAGTCGCGCGATGCGCAACGCGTGCAGGCGCTGCAGGCGCAGAACGGCCGCTATGCGCCGCTCCGCGGTAAGGGAGCCGAGCCGGAGCCGGCCGCCGAGGATGCGCAGCTTTTTCCGGAGGGCCGGTGTCTTCACAGATCCAGCACGACCTTGGCGGCGATGGCGACCTGGTAGAGGATCTGCGAGAGATCCTTCCAGATCTGCCGTGATTTCACGTCGATCTTGGGCAGCACCAGGATCTCGTCGCCGGGCCGTACCTCGGGCACTGCCTGGGCGCGGTGGAACATCCCGGTGGAACTGCTGCTCGCGTCCTCGAAGCTGCCGTCGCGGTGTGCCACGACGATGCGTGCCACGTCTGCGTTCTGCGTGTAACCGCCGGCGCTCTTCACGTAGTCCTCGAGCCCGAGTTCGTCATCGAATGCGATGGCGTTGGGGAACAGCACTTCGCCGCTCACGAGAACGAGCCCGTCGCGGGTGGGGATGCGCAGCAGGTCGCCGTTTTCGAGCAGCAGTTCGTCACGCTGCCTCGCGTTGGCGATCTGTACCTGTCCTAGCGGCTCGATGTTGCGGGCGCGATCGACCCACTGGAGCAGGAGGTCGGCTTCCTGCTTGCGCAGCAGGGCCTCGTCGCTGGTGCCGGAACGCGCCGTGAGCGCCGCGGTCTCGAGGCTCTTCAGCGCCGTGCGCAGCATCGCGCGCTGACGCTCCTTCACGCTCAGGCGGAAGAGCTGGATGCTTTGCTGGTCGGAACGATCGGAATAATTGATCCGGCTGATCAGCTCGCCGAGCCTCGCGCCGTAGGGCAGGACGTATTCCTGCGGACTCTGGTGTTCGCCCTCGACGCGCACCGTGATCGTGCCGGGCTTCTTGTCTGCCGTGAACACGATCTCGTCGCCGTCGGAGAGCACGATGTTCGGCGCCTCGTCGAGCGGGTAGTACTCGACATTGCTGATGTTGCCGGTGTTGCGCACCACCCTCACGTGGGTGGTTTGCGGCAGCGGCTTGGCCAGCCTGCCGAGATCCGAGACGGTGAAGGTGGGCGTGGAGAACTCGAATCTCTTGGCGTTCTGCGCCAGCCCGCTCACCTTGAGCGTGTTGCGGCGCGGGGAAACGAAAATCACGTCGCCGTCGGCGAGTTGCACCAGCGGCATGCGGCCGTCGAGCAGGAATTCGTAGAGGCTCACCTCGGCGCGTACGCTCGCGCCGCGCTTCACCTGCACACCCAGGAAAGAACCCCGGTCGAGGTCGATGCCGCCGGCCTGGTCGAGGTAGTGGAGCAGGCTGTCCATGCTGGTGCCGTTGTACAGGCCCGGGCGGTTCACGAAGCCGCTCACGAAGATGCGCACGGGCTGCGCGGCCGCGAGGCTCGCGTAGCTGTAGACGTTGGCCCGGTAGACCTGCGCCACGGCGGACTCCACCACCCTCTGTATGTCCTGGTTGCGCACGCCGAGCAGTTGCACCGGGCCCACGTGCGGGAGGAAGACGTTGCCCTTGGGATCCACGACGAGTGCCGAATCGAACTCGTAGCCTCCCCAGAGCCGCACCTGTATGCGGTCGCCCACTGCCACCAGGTAATCGGGATTGAACTGCGTGGCGCCGTCGCGCGCGAAAGTGCCGGTGAAGAGTTGCGCGCCGAAGACAGTGCTCTTCAGGTTCGCCGCGTAGTCGATGGCTGGCGGCGTGCCCGGCAGCATCGTGGTGGCAGGGTCGTCGGCGAGCAATGGGCCAGCCAGGAACAGCATCAGCGCAAGTATCAGGCGGCGTGACATGCGTTCAGTCTCTGTGGTCGCGGATGATGATGACGATCAGGTTGACCAGGCCCGCGAGCAGCAGGCTGACGATCAGGAAAACGACCGCGTTGTAGATGCGTCGCGGTTCGAGCGGGTATTCGGGGAGGTTCGGCGACTGCAGCACCGAGACTTTTCTGAGCGCCCGCGTGGCCTCGATGCGTCCGTGCTCGAGGGCGGTGAGCGCGGTCTTGTAGAGGTCCTGAGCGAACTCGGATTTGAGTTGCAGCGCCTGGAACTCCTCGACGGTGCGGTTCAGCGTGTCACCCTCGGGCGAGGCAAGGCGCTTGCGCTCGCGCTCTATCTGCTGCTCGGTTCCCGCGATATGAAGCTCGATCTCCTTCACGCCGGGACTGTCCGGCATCAGGTAGCCCAGCATGGCGTTGCGACGGGTCTGGAGGTCCGTGAGTTCGGATTCCAGCTTTCCGATGATGTTCTCGAGGTTCTGCGCGGTTCCGGCGGGAGAGACCAGCCCCTTCGCGTTCTGGAAGGCGAGGAGTGCCTGGCGCGCGGCCATGGCGCGTTCGTTCAGGTCGCCGACCTGTCGCTCGAGGAACGCCACTTGCTCGGCGGCCAGCGCGTGGGCGATGTCGTTCATGTGGCTCTCGCCTTCCTCGACCATCATCGTGGTGATGGCGCGGGCGGTTTCCGGGTCGTAGGCCTGTGCTTTCACCACGAGAATGCCGGTGAATTCGTCTACTTCGACGCTGACCCGGCTGAGGAAGTGTTTGTGGAATTTCTCGATGGGCGTGTCATGGAACCACATGCGCGAGAGCGGGTCGCGGCGCCAGTTGCTGTAGTGGCCGCGCAGGTCGAGTTTGGCGTCGAGGGCCTTCAGCATGTCGATCGACAGCAGGTGGTCGCGCAGCAGCATCTGGTCGCCGTTCATTCCGGGTATCCCCCCGAGGAACGAGACGTTGGGCATGTCGGCGCTGGCGAGGCTCGTGCGCTCGATGATGACGTGGGCTTCGGATACGTAGCGGTCGGATGCGATCAGCGACCAGTACAGGGCCGACAGCAGTGCGAACCCCAAGGCCGCGCTGAAGACCGTGCCCTGGATGCGGGATGGAGCGAGCAGCCTGCGGGCGGAATCGGCGAGGCGCTGGAGGCCTGGCGACTGCGACAGGGCGGGTCGGGGCGTGTTCATGCGGCGATGCTTTCCTTGTAGGCGTCGAGCGCGTCGGAGATGTCGTCGAACCAGGTCGCGGTGCCGCCATCGAGCAGGATGCCGGACTTGCAGAACGCACGGAGCGTCTCTTCGCCGTGCGAGACCATGATGATTCCCGAGCGGTCGACCAGCTTGCGGAAAGCCTTTGCTGCCTTCGCGCGGAAGGATGCGTCGCCCGCGCCCGTGACCTCGTCGGAGATGTAGACGTCGAAGTCGAAGGCAAGCGACATCGCAAACTGCAGCCTTGAGCGCATGCCCGAGGAATAGGTGTTGATGGGCTGCTCGAAGGAGCGGCCTATCGCGGCGAAATCGCGGATCTGCTCTATGCGATCCTCCATGTCGTCTTCGTGCCCGTAGAGACGGCAGACGAATTTGGAGTTCTGCCGGCCCGTGAGCGAGTTCTGCAGTCCGCCGCCGCGAGCCATGGGCCAGGAGACGCGACAGCGGCGCTCGACGCGCCCGCGCGTGGGTTCGTCGATGCCGCCGATCAGGCGCAGCAGCGTGGACTTGCCCGCTCCGTTGCGGCCGATCAGGCCCACGTTGGTGCGTGCCGGGATCGTGAGGTTGACGCCATTGAGTACCCAGGGCCCGGGCCCATGGTTGGTGGCGTAACGTTTGTAGACGTCTTCGATGATGATCATTCGCTCACCAGTCGTTTGGCGAACACCACCTGCAGCGCCAGTCCCAGCACCAGCAGTCCGAGCGCCCAGGCGTGGAGGTAGTTCATGTCAACGCCCGGGATCTCGTGGTAGTAGGGGGCGAAGGCGAGGCGCAGCGAGTCGAGCCCATGGACCAGCGGGTTCAGGACCAGCCAGTCGCGGTAGGGTGGCGGTATGGCGGCGACCGGGAACATCACGCCCGAGAGCAGGTAGAGCGGCTGCATCACCATGCTGAGCACCTTTGCCGATTCCGGCACCATCTCGATGAAGGCAGAGGCCGCCGCACCGAAGCCGAGCCCGATCAGCCACAGGCTGAACAGGCAGTCGAGCACCTTCAGAGGCTCTGCAGGGGTCACGTGGATGCCGAACATCCATGCCCCCGCCAGCAGCAGCACTGCCACCACCAGCATGATCACGGCCTCCAGCGCCGCCCTGACCAGCACCGTATCCACCGGCAGAACTTGCCGGTAGACGAAGAGCGCGGTGTTGGCGTTGATGGCGCGCATCGCCTGGCTGCTCGCGTGCTGGAACATGAAATAGCCGATCAGGCCGAGCATGATCCAGAGCGGGGTATCTATGCCACCCACGTGACGCATGCGGATCACGGAGAACATCACCATCAGGTAGGAGATGTGGAACACCGGGTCGAGCAGCAGCCAGAACCAGCCGGCGCGCTCGCCGAAGAGCCGTCCCGCCGCTTCCCGCAGGAACAACGCCTTCCAGACCGCAAGCGTCACGGCGAGGGGGCTGCGCGGAATGGAGGGGATGGGATCTGCTATGGACACGTCCGGGCCGTTTGCTGCGAGGGCCAAGGGGCGCCCGCATCATAACTGCTGCGTGGAACTGCGTTAAGCTCCGGCTGCCCGGCTCAAGGCCCGGACGGTCGCGCGGGTTCAACGGATGTAATGCCTGAGGAGGTTTGTCGTGTCGGACGCCGACAGATTGGTGATCATCCACAATCACCTCTTCAAGAATGCCGGGACCACCATCGACTGGGCGCTTGCCAGGGAGCTCGGTTCCGCCTTCGTCGATCACCGTGATGACGCCGACATGCGCCAGGGCGCCGGGTATCTGGGCCCCTATCTGCTCGATAATCCGGGCGTTTCAGCCCTTTCCACGCATCATCTGTCCCTGCCTCTGCCGGAACTCGCCGGTCTGCGCTTGGCCATGATCATGATGTTCCGCCATCCGGTGGAACGCGTGACCTCGGTCTACGAGTTCGAGCGCAAGCAGGAAGGTTCGCAGACGCCCGGTGCTCTCAAAGCCCGCGAATCGAGTTGCAGCGATTACGTTGCCTGGCGCCTCGAGCCCGGCGTGGGCGCCACCATCCGCAATTTCCAAGTCCGCAAATGCCTGCCGCCGCGCAAGGGTCTGCCCGACAGGCCTGCTGCGGCAGAGGTGGAGCGGGCGCTCGATGTTGCCCGCTCGGTGGAGATGCTCGGCCTGGTGGAACGCTTCGACGAGAGCATGGTGCTGTTCGAGGAAGCTCTCCGTCCGCACTTCCCGGGCATCGACCTCTCGCATGTGCCTCAGAACGTGGGGCAATCCTCGTCGGTATCCGGTGCGCAGCGTGCGCTCAGGCTTCGCGAGACGATCGGCGACACACTGTATGCGCGACTCGAAGAAGAGAACGCGCCGGATCTGCAGCTGCACGCAGGAGTGGTGGAGGAGTTCGGGCGTCGCTTCGCGGCGCTGCCGGAGGCCTCTGCCCGGCTCGCGGAGTTCCGCGCCCGCTGCGAGAGACGCCGTAACGCCGGGGGCTGATTCCCGGCGTCGCGGGGCTCTCAGCCCTCCAGCAGGGCAAGGTGCTCGGCGGTGGATTCCGCCACGGTGGGCGGGCGGCGGATGCCCGAAGCAAGTGTTTCCCAGAGCGTCGTCGAGCCGGCGCACTCGAGCAGAGTCTCTGCGAGGTGATGCGGATTGCCCACCTGGAAGTGGAGCCCGTCGATGCCGTGGCGCACTTTCTCGGCCATGCCGCCGATATTGGCGCAGATCACCGGGCGGCCGAAGACGAAGGCCTCCTGGATGATCATCGGGGAGTTCTCCCACCAGATCGAGGGCACGATCACCCAGTCGACACCGGCCATGCGTGAGGCCTGCTCGCCCGGCGCGTAAGGCCCGGCCCAGTGCAGCAGCCCCTGGCGGATCAGGGGCTCCGCGAGTTCCTTCAGATGTGCCTGCAGTTCCGGCGTCTGCTGTTCCAGGTGCGCACAGTTGATGTCGACCTGCACGCCTGCGCGGTTGCCACGTGGCAGCAGCGCCAGCGCCTTCAGCAGCACGTCGATGCCCTTGAAGGCACTCACCTGCCCGAAGAAGCCGAAGCGCACACGCCCCGAGCCTTCGGCAAGCGGCCGCGGGGGCAGCGTTGCGGCATCCTCCTGGCCGTTTTCCAGCATCACGATGCGGGCCGGGTCGAGGCCCCAGTCGATGTAGCGCTGGCGCAGGAACTCCGAGGGCGCCACGAAGCGGTCGACCAGCGCGAAGTACTCGCTGAAGCGCTGCTTGCGCATCCAGAAGCCCTCGGCGCTGGTCTCGGGGAAGCAGCGGTTGCAGTCGTCGAAGCCCGAACGGCGGCAGAGTTCGCCGGTGCGGGCCTTCACCATCTGGCCGTTCTGGCGGCAGATCGCCATGTACTCGTGCAAGGTGAGGACGATGCGTATCGAGGGGTCCACGCGCTTGATCAGCGCCAGGAATTCGAGGCCGAGGTGTGCGTAGTGGTGAACATGCACCACGGTTGGCCGCAGCGCTCGCAGCAGTTCGGCAAAGCGTCCGGTCACGGAGTCGGTGTGCACGGCCGTCATCAGGTGCCAGTCGTGTACGGCCTGGTCCCAGAGGTACTCGTCTTCGCGCCGCAGGCTGATCTGCCCCGTGGGCCAGCCCTTGCGGCGGTCGACCCGGCCGAGGAACCACGCGGCCTCGACCTGCGGGTTCGCGCGGTAGCCCGTGAACAGTCGGTAGGCCGCGATCTCGCCGCCGCCCAGGCTGAAGTCGGGGTGTCCGTGGGACACCACCAGTATCCGCTGTGCGCCGCTCATGGCTGGCTGTCCTGCTGCAGGCCGGCGGAGGCGTCGAGTTGCGCGCGCCAGCGGTGTTCGTGGATGACGGCATTCACCAGCGTGACCCGCAGCCGCAGATCGCCCGAGGCGATGCTCTGGAAAGACTGCCGCTCGAGGTGGATCAGTTCAACGCCTGGCTCGTAGGCGATGTGCAGCCCCGCCTCGCGCAGCGTGAAGCAGAGATCGGAGTCCTCGAAATCCCCGATCAGATAACCGGTATGCCAGCCGCCGATGCGGTCGAAATCCGCGCGGCGCATCGCGAGGCAGGCGCCCGTCACGGCCGGCACGCGGGTGAGCTCCCGGTACGGATCGAGGCCGACCGCGAAGCCCATGCCCGGATGATCGTTGGTCCAGACATGGAGGTCAGGACGCCAGCGGAACACCATCCCGGCATGTTGTATGGACCCGTCGGGATAGACGAGCCGCGGTGCCACGGCGCCGATATCCGCATGTGTGTCCAGCGTCTGCACCAGCGGTTCCAGCCAGCCGGGCGCCTTCGGGAAGACATCGCTGTTCATGAACAGCAGGAGCGGGGCGCGTGCGTGCGCGGCGCCGAGATTGTTGGCCCCCGAGAAGCCGCGGTTGCGCCCGCCCGAGATCACGCAGAAATCCACGCCGTGCAACAGGTGGTGCTCGCTGGCCTGGCGGGGGAAGTCCGCCTCGAGACGCGGATCGTCAACCACGTAGAGGATTTCGGCGTGCTCGCGCAGCCATGGGTCGCGCGCGAAGGCCATCAACTGCAGTTCGACGAAATCCGTGCGCCCGAAGAGCGGCACCACCAGGCTCACCCGCGGCGATGCGGCGCGCGGGCCGAACTCGATCACATGTTCCGTGCTGCGCGCCCACTGGGCGCGGTCCCGCGATATCAGCGTGGAGACGAGCGGCGCGATGGTCTCGGCGCAGTGGCGGATCTCGGATTGGCGGCTCACGGGCTCCAGCGCCGCACGCACGATTTCCAGCGCCGAGTCGGGCATGACCTTGACGCGGGTCTTGGAGAGGATATGGATCCGGCTGCCGAACATCGCCTTGAGATAGACCTCGCCGTGCAGGCGGGTGGTGGTGTCGGCGACCAGGAAGCCGGTGTCTGACCAGGCGCCCGCATAGTCTGCTGCCAGTTCTTGCTGCACGTCACTGCGGAAATAACGCCGCGCACCGTGCAGGGCAACCGCGGTGCCGCGCGCGTCTTCGACCCACACCAGTGCATCGGGTTCGCCGAAGAACCAGCCGTTCAGCAGCGTGCAGCCAGCGGGCTCGGAGGTGGCGCAGTAGTCGACGCTGCCGCGGGCGAAGCCGCACACATCCGTCGATGCGCTGGCGCGTGCGAGCAGCATCTGCCAGACGGGGGAGTTGGGCGGCAGGAACTTGAGACAGGCGGCACCGGCGTCGCCCAGCGCCGGAAAATTGATGCGCTCGAGCGGAGGGTCGACCTGCAACTCGAGCGCAATCACGCCGGAATTTCCGCTCACGGCGTCTTTCCAGGCGAGTTCAACGCCGCGCGCCTGCGCCGCGAGGCAGACCATCCCGAAGCCGAGTCCGTTGCCGGAAGGAAGTGAGCGGCTGGCGGCGACGTCGCCGCGATCGAGGGTGTGTACCTCGGCCTGCAGATCCGTGCCGCCTGCCACGAGGCGCACGGCGATGTGGGGCGAGAGACGCCAGCCCGCGACGAGCAGCAAGCCCTGTATATGCCAGGCGCCCTCGACATGGACGACGCGGGCCTGTGTGCCGCCGCCGGCATCGGCCCTGCGGCCAAGTCCCATCGCGCGCAGTCCGCCTTGCAGCCCTGATCCGGTGGAGTCGCTCATGGTGCTTTTCCGGTAGAGATGTTGCGAGTCTAACGAAGCCGCGGGCTCAGCGCTGCGTGCGCAACTGTGCCATCAGCACGCCTATGGCTGGGCTTTCCATGCCCCGGGCCCGGCCCGCTTCCAGCATCTCCAGTGCCTCTGCCCCACGCCCCAGGCGGATCAGCAGTCGCGCGTGATCCGCTGCCATGTGCGGCCTGCAGTGCTCGCTGGCGAGCGATGTGCGTTGGTGTTCCAGTGCCTCTTCCATGCGCCCCAGAGCGATCAGCGCCTCACCCCACTGGTGGTGAACGGCTGCCCGCATCGTGGCCGGGTTGCGCTCCAGCGCGGATTGCAGCGTGGCGTTGCCCTCGGTCTCCTGCCCGCCGCGCAGCAATGCCAGCCCCAGGGGAACCCAGGCCCAGGGGTAGTGCTGGTTCAGGGCGATGCAATGCCGCAGATCCGAGATCGCCTGTTCCCACTCGCGCGAGGCCATCTTCCAGGTGCCGCGGCGGAACCACGGCAGCCACCAGTCGGCGTTCAGCGCGATGGTGCGTTCCGTCCACTCGAGCGCCGCCGCGGCCTTGCCGGTTTTGTGGAGCGCCTCGGCATAGGCGATGAGCAGTCCGGGATCGCGGCTGCAGGAGTCCACGGCCTCGGCGTAGAGCGCGAGCACCTGGTCTGTATCGCCGTTGCCCTCCGCGAGCGCGATCATCTTGCGCCACACGGAGCCGGCGTCTCCGGCGCTCGCCAGCAGGCCGCGGAAGAGGGCAAGCGCGGTGTCCGTGTCGCCGGACTGCGCGGCGGTTTCCGCGCGCTGCCATGTCTCGAGCAACTGCGCCGTGGAGCCGTCAGCCGCTTGCGCCTCCGGAGGGCTGACGCCCGCGATGGCGCAGAGCTCTGCGTAGAGTGACATCGCCTCGTCCAGCGTTTCGCCGATCTCGGCGGCTGCCGCGGAGTCATGGTCGAAAGCGCGGCCTTGCTGGTGCACCAGATCGTCGTCGTAGAACTCGCCTGCCCGCGCCGGATCGATGCGGGAGGCCGACACCAGAGGGGCGCACTCCAGCCGCAGCGCCGACTCCACCTGCGCGATGAATGTCTCGCGCGGCGCGTCGAAACTCACGATCGGGAAGGGCGCCCTGCGGTGCTCCGCGAGCAGGGCGCGGTTGTAGCCGATCCACAGACCGAGTCCGTCGCGAAGTTCGATGCGCTGCGAGTCGCGGAAGAACAGCGAGAGCGCCACCGCCATCGGGTGACGGAACACCCCGATGCGCAGCGGATTGGGTATGGCCTCGCGCCAGAAGCCGAGCGTGAGCAGCGTGCGCGGGTCCTTGAACATCGGCGGTTTGCCGGTGGTGGAGATGCGCGTGAGGATCGCGCCGCGCTGGCGGCGGTGCTCTTCGGTTGCCTGCGTCAGCGCGCCTGCCGGAAGCCGGTTCCAGGCCGCGTCATGGCGCTCCAGCACGGCATCGTTCAGCCGCACCACCTCGGTGTCTTCACGGTTGCCGCGTTGGTTGTACGGGTCCCAGAGACTCACGATCCCCAGCTCGAAACCCGCCCCCGCCAGCATCCCGGTGAGACAACTCGTGCCGCTCCTGTGCATGCCGAGCACGAGCAGCGGCGGGTCTTCCACCCGTGGCGTGACGAGGGCCGGGAACAGATGGCTGCTCTCCTGCCGCGGGCGTCCCAGATAAAGCGGTTTGCGCCAGAGGCCGCGGTAGGGTTTGCCGCGGATGGATTCGTATTCGGCGGACATCCGCGCGAATCCTGCGGCCGGATCGGTGGAGTTGGTGGCGACGCCGCCGTGGAACTGGTGGAAGGTGGCTTCGCCCAGCAGCACGATCGGCGTGATCGACGGGCTCTCGAATGCACGGTTCAGGAAATCGAGGTTGGCGAGCCCGCCGCCCGGGCTCGTGAAGGCCTCGTCGAAGCCGCCGAGCGCGAGGAAGCTCTCGCGCCGCATGCAGAAGCAGTTGCTTTCGTTCAGCGGGCCCACGAAGCCGTTGCGGTACGAACCGCCGGGCACGGAAATATCAAACAGCCGGTAAGGGTTCGATTCCCAGGGCACCGTGGCGAGCAGGCGGTCTTCCGCGGTCTGGTCGTAGCCTTCCTGCATGGCCTCGTTCTGCAGCTTGTGCCCGAGGTGCATGCCCAGCGTGATCGCGAAGGGATCCGGGCACAGGCGCGTTGCCTCGAGAAATCCGCCCACGATGCCGGGCGAGGGGATGCGCGCCCCGTCGATCATCAGCGCCACGAAGGGCGTGCTTGCTGCCGCCACGGCCGCATTGATGGCCTTGCAGGGCGATACCGCAGCGGTTTGCAGATGCGTGTAGCGGACATTCGCGCCACGTGCGGCGATATCGGCCGGATCCATGGGGCTGCCGGAGCCGTGTTCCAGCACTTCTACCGTGTAGTCGTCCTGGCTCACATCGAGTTGGCAGCGAGGGTCCAGCGCGAACAGTGTCCGCGGTGCCTCGCGGCGCATGTCGTGGAGGATGAGGATGACGGTGAGTTGGCTCATCGCGGCTGTTCCTGGCCCTGCAGCCCGTTCTGACGGGCGGGTCGTGGTAATCGGCGCTGCGAGGTCCCGGTCTCGGGTCCGGCCCGAATGGCGCCCCCGGGAGCCGGAAGTCTACAGCGTCGCCCGGACCTTTCGGAAAGCCTCGGCGAGCAGCGCGTGACCTTCAGTCGAGCAGAGCCACTGGTCACAGGGAGCGCCCCGCTCCCGGAAACTCTTTTCGACGTTGTCTGCATCGGGCAGCGCGATGCGCGGGTAGGCGCTGAGGGCCCGCCGTGCCGAGCGCTCCACTTCGCTGCCGCGCAGGCTGAACGGGCGCATGCAGGCGGAGATGCGCCGCTGTGCCTCGGCGAGCAGCACCTGCATGCCGGCGTCGGATTTGCGCAAGCGGAGCAGTGTCTGGCGCACGTTGGCGTAGCGCAGTACCCCGGCCTCCTGTGCCGCCGCGTTCAGTGCACGCATGAACTCCGCGAACCAGAGCTCCATCGTGATGTTGGCGCGCAGCGGCGTGCCGAAGCGGGTGAGTCCGGGAGCGTCACAGGCAATGGCGAAGGCGTCGAAGATGTCGCCCACGGCCCTTGCCGCGTCATAGTCCACGACGCGTATCGCCTCGGCGCCGAAGGCGCTGCGGTAGCCGTCGAGCACCCTGCAAGGATTCAGCAGCGGGCTTGCGAACGGTGCCGTGAGATGTGGGTTGGCATATTCGTGGAAGCCCAGAACGCCCCCGTGCTTCACGTGCTCCTGCCAGGAGGACAGCAGAAGTTCTGTGGCATCACGGAGGAAGTACACGACGCTCACGGCGCGCGCCGCAGGCAGAGCGGTTTGCAAGCGGCGCACACCCGGTGCGCGCAGCAGGTCGAAGTTTTCCGAGGAGAGGATCAGTAGCTCCGCGTCCGATGCCGCAAGCGGTTCGAGCAGTGCCGCCAGCGCTGCCTCGTCCCCCGACCGGGCGACATCTGCGACCTTGTGGTGCGCGAAGCCGGCGTCCAGTCCCGCGCTGCAGTAGTCCACGCCTACCGAGCGCAGTGCCTCGCGGTTCTCGTGGAGCCGGGTCTGTATGTAGGTGGTACCCGTCTTGTGCGGGCCGATATGCAGGACGATGCGGGACATGATGTGTAGTCCGGTTTTCCGGTAGTACGGGAAAGACGCCAGCGCAGGCGGCCCGGTCCGGGTTCAGCCCGAAGGGCCGAACACGGTCGGCGGCGCCCGCGGGTAGTCGAACTGGTCGAAATCGATGCTGTACTTCTCGAGGATCCTGTTCAGGACCTTGGGGCGTTCGCTGATGCCCTGCGCGCTGCCGTCGCCGCCGCTCTGGTTGGCGTGCGGAATCTGGATGCGCTCCTTGATGTGCGTGGGTGCATCGATGACATCCAGGATATGCCTGAGATCCTCGCCCAGCGTCTCGAGCTTGCCCACGAAGGATGGCAGCAGCTTGCTGTTGAAGGCCTCGCGCAGCCAGTAGGCTTGAGGACGGAAGATCTGGTCAGGCCCGTGGCCCTCGTCCCAGATATCGGAGAGCACGTAATCGTCGAAACTCTGGAAGGCGCGCATGCGCTCGATGAAGCTGTTGGTGGGTCCGGGCCATTTGCGCAGGAAGTTGTAGGTGGATGCGGCGCGGGTGAAGGGATTGCGCACGAAGCTGAAGGTGAAATACCGGTTCCAGGTCACCGCGCCGATCAGGCTGCGGATCTCGGCTGCGGTGGAGTGTTTGGCGAGGCCGAAGCGCTTCAGGTACGCGCCCTGGATTTCCTCGCCGAACACCGTACCGCCGATCTCCTGATCGCAGTAGTTCGTGAGCACGCCGAGCGCCGCCGTCACCGAGGTGCCGGCAGCCTTGGGGACGTGTACGAAGACGAAGCGGTAGCTGTTGTTGATGATCGTCATGCGGAGGGGACTTTCCGCAGGGCCTCGAGGATGGACTTCATTGCCGGCAGAGGTACCCACACCTCGTGGCTGGGCACGGCCTTGCCGTCGACTTCCAGCCGCATGAATTGCATGCGGGCCACGCCGTTGTGGATGGCGATGTTGCTCACGCCGTCGACGAGGAATACAGGTGGCTTGTCTTGTTGCATATGTGCTCCGGTTCAGTTGCCAGTGTTGCTGCTCAGCGGTATGCGAGCGAGCGGTTATCCAGTGTGGTGAAGAGTTCGGCGTCTTGCAGTGCAGCCTGCATCTCGCGCACGCCCAGCGTGAAGCCGTAATGCGACTCGGTGAATTCCATCGCCCGCGCCGACATCGCGCTCCAGGCGTCTTCCGCGCCGTAGAGGCGGGTGATCGCCTGCGCCCAGTCCTCGGGCTTGCCGGCGATGGCGGCCTCCGCGCCGTCGCCCAGAGGGATGCCCTCGGCGGCGATCTGCGAGAGCACGCAGGGCACGCCGTGCGCCAGCGCGCCGATCACCTTGCCCTTGATGCCGGCGCCGCTTTGCAGCGGTGCCACGAAGACGCGGCAGTGGTCGTAGACATCGGCGACATCCGCTACCCAGCCTTCCACGATCACGTTGTCGTGCTTCTCGGCGAGGTCGATGAGCTTCTGCGGCACCTTGCTGCCGTAGATGCGGAAGTTCACACCCGGCAGCGAGGCAGAGATCAATGGCATCACCCGCGCCACGAACCACTCCACGGCCTCGACGTTGGGCGCGTGGTTGTAGCCACCGAGGAAGGCGATGTCGCGGCGGGTGTCCCACGCGGGCACCGTGGCCGAGGTCTCGCAGACCCAGGGGCAGCGAGCCACCCGCGTGCTGTCGAGGTTGTGGGACAGGATCACGGCCTTCTCGAGTTCCGTGTAGGTGAGCACCAGATCGGCCTTCTGCATGACCGCGAGTTCGGTCTTGCGGGTGTCGACGGCCTTGGCGAGGTCCTCCGGGATCTTCGAGTTCACCGCCGCGCGCAGTTCGCGCAGGAAGTGCAGGTCGGCGTTCATCAGCACGACCTTGGCGTTCGGTGCGTGCTTGCGGATGGTGTCGATGCACTCCTGCGCCACGTAATAGCGCGTGATGTAGACGAGGTCGAACTCCGCGCCACGCTCTTCGATGAGGTCGTTCACGCTGGCGGCGAAGGGGCTGTAGACGCACTCGATGCCCATGCGCTGCAGGGTTTCGGTGTAACGGCCCATGTAGGCCATGTTCTGCGGCACGAAGGTGCACTTGAAGCCCAGCGCCTGCAGCATCCGCATTTCCTGGATGGCGGCGTAGCTCCCGGCGTTCTGGTCGGGCATGGGCGTTTCGGCGTCGATCACCAGCGCACGGAACTCGATGTTGCGGTCCTTCGCCAGATCGGGTCCTACGCCTTCCTTGCCGTTGTTGCGACAGGCACCGATCCAGCGGCCCTTGAACTTGGGACGGTTGATTTCCTGGAAGCGCTTGATGCCGGAGGAGACGCTGGTGCCGCTGCTCACGCCCTCGAAGTGGATGATCTGCGAGAAGGGCGTGTACACCGTCTTGAAGCCGCGCTCGCGCACCTGGAACGCGAGGTCCGTGTCCTCGAAGTAGGCGGGGATGTAGGTCTCGCTGAAGCCGCCGATGTCGTTCCACAGTTCACGCGGCAGCATCACGCAGGCGCCCGAGAGGTAATCGGCCTGGCGGGCGTAGCAGTAGCGCGGGTCTGCGGGGTTGGCCTTGCGGCCGTAGTTCCAGGGGTTCCCCGAGCTCCAGACGATGCCGCCTGCTTCCTGCAGCGTGCCGTCGGGGTAGAGGAGCTTGGCACCGGCCATGCCGACGCCGTCGAAGTGCTCGAAGCTGGCGAGCAGTTCGTCGATCCAGCCGGCGGTGACTTCGGTGTCGTTGTTCAGCATCACGATGTAGTCGCCGCGCGCGACGGACGCGCCGCGGTTGCAGGCGAGGATGAAGCCCTGGGCTTCCTCGTTGCGCAGGTACTGGATGCCGCTCACCAGTTCGGGCACGCGGATGCTGTCGTCTTTGGAGCCGTCGTCCACGATGATCACTTCGAAGCTGGCACGGTTGGGTGCCACCAGCAGCGACAGCAGGCAGTGGTAGGTGACGTGGAACTTGTTGTGGATCGGGATGACGATCGAGGCGACAGGGTGATCGACCACGGGGAAGGCGAGCGGGGCGAAATCGGTATCGGCCGCGTTGAAACCACGCACCAGACGCGCGTGTGCCATATGCAGTTGGCTGATGCGGGCGGCGATGCCGGGGAGATCCGCACCCGGACGCGAGCCTTCCGAGGCCAGGGCTTCCAGCGAGCGCGACAGCGCCTCGTAGCGGAAACCCGCAGCCACGGCGAGCGCGGGCTTCATGCCCTCGCGGGCGTGGCGCAGCAGTGACTCCTCGGGCGTGAGGTGTTGCGGCATCACCATCGCGGCGCTGCCCAGCGATACGGCGTCCTCGCGCAGCCGCACCTCGAATCCGTGCGGGCGGCCATCGAATGCGGCGCGCGGCACGGGAACCCGGAATCGCACCAGGCCGGGGACGTCCCGGTCCAGCCAGGCGTGGCCGCCTATCGTCACCTCGCCGTTGTCGATCAGTTCCAGTTCGTCGAGGTCGCAGGTGGTGTCCATGAGGACACAGCTGCCCTCGAGCGCCGAGCCCGCGAGCCGCATATCGCCCTGCACCCCGCGCGAGGCGCGCAAGGTCCTGGGACAGCCGGCCAGCAGGAAGCCGGTACGCAGTTCCCGCACTTCGATGGTGTGGGGCTGGTCGTCGAACAGCGTTGCGGGAATGGGGATGTCGAAGCTGTATTTGCCGTCGCCGATGCCGGCCTCGAGCAGGTCCTGACGGAAGCGGGACGCCATGCCATCGGCTACGGGAACGCCGTCTGCCAGCACTTCGAAGTCGAGACGGTTATCGGCGTCGCGGGCGTCGTAAAGCCAGCCCGAGATGCGGCGCGGTCCGCAGGCATCGAGACTGCCGGATATGCCGGCGGCCGGGGCGTCGTCGAAGCCGTCGTCGGTGGGCGCTGCCACCACCGGGGGCGCGACCGCTGCCTGCGCGTCGGAGCTGCTTGCCAGCTCGATGCGCTGGATCCTGAATTCGGTGTCACTCATGGCTGGGCTCTGCATCTTGGCGGAGGTCATAAACCCGCGAAGAGTGGCCTTTTTGGGGGCGCGGCGTCAACTCGCGCCCGGGCCGCCGAGCCGTGGTGCAGAGGCCTTTGCTCCAGTATGTTGGGGCTCTTGCCGAGAGGAGCGATTGTCCATGCCCGCCTGCCTGCCCCGATGGATTCCGGGTCTGTTTGCCGCCGCTGCCGTCGTTTTGCAGGCCACTGCTGCGCAGGCGCTCACGCCACCCGAAGCCGCGCTGATCGGTGCGCTGGAGCCCGCGCGGGTCTTGCAGGACATACGGCGTTTGGGTCAAAGCGCCGACGGCATTCCTCAGGGTGTTGGCGAGGGCTCGGTGGTCTCGGGCAGTGACGAGGAAAAAGCCCTGGCAGAAGAGCTTGCCGCGCGGATGCGCGAGCTGGGCCTCGAGGTGCGCATCGAGACTTTCCCGGTCCGCAATTACCGTTACGGTGTGCCGGTCCTCACGGCCGATGGCAGGCCCATCTCCGCCATCAGCCTGCACGCCGCCGGAGCGGTGTGGGGGCGCCGCGACGGGGTGGCTTTTGCACGCGGCAACGAGGGGGGCGGCAAGCGCCTGCGGACCGTGCTGGTGGATGCAGGCGATGGCTACGCGGCCGACTATCAGAAAATCGGCGATGTGCGGGGCAAGGCGGTGCTGCTGCGGCGCGAGATGCGCGACTGGCCGCCGGCCCAGATCACCGAGGCCGCGCTGCGTGGCGCAGTTGCCGTGATCTTCCACGACCATCCTTCGGCCGGCACGCACCTGGACGCGCTGCGGCAGGACAGCATGTGGGCCCATGAGCAGCTTCCGACCGTGGCGATCAGCATCCGCGAGGCGCAGGCGCTGCAGGCCGGGATGAAGCAGAAACCGGTGGTGATCACCCTCGAGAGCGAGGTCGAGATCCGTGACGGGCTCTCCCGGAACGTGCTCGGCGTGCTGGAGGGCAGCGAGCAGCCGGATGAGTGGGTGGTGGTCTCTGGGCACTATGACCGCTGGTTTCGCGGGGCGCTCGACAACGTGAGTGGCACCGCCGCTGTGCTGGAGATGGCGCGGTCCTTCCGCAAGGCGGGCGTGCAGCCGCGCCGTTCGATGCTGTTCATGGCCGCGGGCAGCGAGGAGGCGGGACAGGAAGACCCGGAGCGCGACTGGCTCGCGGGATCCAATGCCTTCGTGCAGGCGCATCCGGAGATTCTTCGACGGGCAGCGTTCGTGAGCAATCTGGACGGGGTGGGCTGGACGCCCTCCACCGCGCGTCTTGCCGTCAGCCCCGACATCCTTGCCGGCCAGCGCGCCGTGCTCGCTGATCCGGGGCTCGCAGCGACGGCCGAGGCAAAGCCCTTCACCGGCAGCACCATCGATGCCTGGAACTTCGGTGTGGTGGGCGGCGCTGCCACCTCCGCGCTTCTCACCTGGGACAACAGCTACACGCCCCTCTACCACACGCAGGAAGATGTGTTCCTGCCGGAGCGCTTCGCGAACATGGGGCGCGATCTGCGCATCGTTGCGCTGGGGCTGTTCCGTGCCGCCACCGCGCCGCGTGCCGAAGTGTCGCTGCTTGCGCTCGCCGATGCCGTGGGTGCCGAGCTGGACAAGGAGGCCGCCCTGCTGCCCGGGACCTCCTTCGCCGACACCCGTTTCGCACTGCAGGAATTCCGCGCTGCGGCCGCCACCGTGGAGGCCATCGGCAGCAACGATGCCGTGCGTGTGCTGCTGTCCACCCGCCACGCGCTGGTGCCGTGGCTGTACGCCGCCAACGGGGATTTCGCGCAAGCGCTGCGCACGGTGGAATACACCCGCCGCGTGCAGACCTTCGATGCCGCGATCAAGGCGCTCCGCGAGTCGCGCCCCGCTGCGGCGCTCGAGGCTTTGGCGCAGCTGTACGAGGGGCGGCAGTGCCAGCGCTTCTCGGCGGCCACCTATGCGCGCGAGCGCGGATTCCGGGCAGGGGAGGGCGGGTGGGCCAGCCGCTTCGGTCATCGGGCGCCGCCGCCTGTGCCGGCATTCGATGCTGCCTGTCGCGGGCTCGTTGCGGGCGCGACGCCTGTGGAGCCGGTCATCGACGGTCTGGGTGCGGCGCGTGCCGAGGCGCTGCTGGCGGTGGAGCAGTCGCTCGCGCTGATGGCCGCGCAGCTGCGTGCGGCAAGCGCGCAGCTGCGCGAGGCCGGTCTCGCTTCCGTTGCCGATCCGGCCCACCCCCGCTAGCCATCGCGCCCATGGTCCGGTTTTCCCGCTCCCGTGTTTGACAATCCGCGGGAGCTTCTGGTCATCTAGGACCACTCCACACAGTGCATCCGGCGCGGCTCCAGAGGGCGGGCCGGGTATCTGTGTATTTGCCGGATTCCGGCCGGACCCACACACACAGGCCCCGCGTGAACATCGACACATTCCTGCTCGAGCGCAACCAGTCTCTCTACGAGAACAGCGTAGAGATCAACCTCACCGAGAGCGGCGTCGAGCCGATGACGCTCGCCGAACTGCTGCGGCCGGAAGAGCTCGACGCGCTGCTGCAACTGCGCCTCGGATACAACTACACCGAGGGCACGCCGGAGCTGCGCGCGGCCATCGCCAGCTGGTATCCGGATACGGGCATCGACGAGGTGCTGGTGACCACAGGCGCCGCCGAGGCGAACTTCGTGATGTGCTGGTCCCTGCTCGAGCCGGGCGACACATTCGCGGGCATGCTGCCCAATTTCATGCAGATGCACGGGCTGGCCGCCGGGCTTGGTGCCCGTGTGCAGTCTTTCGGACTGCGCCTTCGCAATGGCGCCTGGCAACTCGACCGTGAAGCACTTGATGCCGCGGTTGCGGGCGGAGCGAAGGTGATCGCCGTCTGCAACCCCAACAACCCCACCGGCGCGGTGCTCGACGAAGCGGAGATGGACGCGCTCGTCCAGGCCGCGCGCGCCTGTGATGCCTGGCTCATCTGCGACGAGATCTACCGCGGCGCGGAACTCGACGCACGCCCCGAAACACCCACCTTCCGCGGGCGCTACGAAAAGGCCATCGTCACCTCCAGTACCTCGAAGTCGATCGCCCACGCGGGGCTTCGTATCGGCTGGGCGGTGGCACCGCCCGCGATCATCGCCGAGGCCGTTCGCCGCCAGGACTACACCACCATCGGCACCGGCCCCATCAACCAGTATCTCGCTTCCCTCATCCTCGCACCCGCGCGCCGCGCCGTGATCCTCGAGCGCAGCCGCGCGATCCTTGGCCGCAACATGGGCATCATCGATGACTGGGTAGGGCGCTCGAACGGTCGGCTCCGGTATGTGCGGCCCGCCGCCGGCGGCATGGTGTTCGTCGGTTATGACTTCCCGATCAATTCCACCGCGTTGAGCGAGTTGATCCGCGAGCGCGAGAGCACCTTTGTGGTGGCCGGTGACTGGTTCGGAATGGACGGATACCTGCGCATCGGTACCGGCGGGCATGCGCACGAGCTCGAAGAGGGCCTGCGGCGCATCGACCGGGTGCTGGCCTCGCTCTAGCGGGGCATTCCCGATGCACTCCCTCGACCTTCTGTGGCTTTTCGGCGGCGGCCTGCTCGCCGGCATGATCAACGTCATGGCCGGTGGCGCGGGCTTCATGACGTTCCCGCTGCTGATTGCCACGGGGCTCACCGAGATGGAGGCCAACGCGTGCAATTTCGTCGCCCTGTTGCCCGCCAACATCGTGGGCACCTGGGTCTATCGCCAGGAGATCCGGGAGTTGCGCCAGCACCTGCCGCTGCGCCTGGTGCTGGCGGCAGTGGGGGGCATCTCGGGTTCGCTGCTGTTCGTGTACCTCGGTGAGGCCTCCTTCCATGCGGCCATCCCCTGGTTGCTGGTCTTTGCCACGCTGTCCTTCGGCTTCGGGCCGCAGATCCGTGATCGCCTGCATGCCATGCCCTCCTTCGACGCGTCCCGGTGGCTCTGGCTTTCGTTTCTGCTGGAGTTCGTCGTTTTCGTGTACGGCGGTTATTTCGGGCTCGGGATGGGCATCATCCTGCTTGCCATCCATTCGATCTTCAGTCGGCTCGATATCTTCCACGCCAACGCGCTGCGCAACATCACCGTGGCGCTGATGACGCTGATCAGCATCGGGGTGTTCGTGGGCGCAGGTCTGGTGCGCTGGGTGCCGGCGGCCGCGATGATGGGCGGGGCGATCATCGGCGGTTACGGTACGGCACAGGTTGCGCGCCGTGTGCCGCAGCACCTGGTGCGCACCGTGATCCTCTGCTGGTCCGTGACGCTCACGGTGTATTCGTTCTGGCGCTACAACTGATGCAGGGAGCAGCGACGATGCGCAAGGGGGATGTCTCCTTCTGGTACGCGGACATCGGCATGCCCGCACGGCGTGCTCCGCTCGCGGGCGATACCCGCGCAGACGTGTGCATCGTGGGTGCGGGTTACACGGGCTTGTGGACGGCCTACTACCTGAAGAAAGCCGATCCGGGGCTCGATGTGCTGGTGGTCGAGAAAGACTTCGCGGGCTTCGGCGCTTCGGGGCGCAATGGAGGCTGGCTCACGGGCGGTTTTGCGTGGAATCACGCGCGTTACCGCGAGCGCAGTTCCGAGGCCGCGGTTCGCGCCATGGTCCGGGCCATGAACGGCACGGTGGACGAGGTGATCCGCGTGACCGAGGCCGAGGGCATCGAGGCCGACATCCTGCGCACCGATGAGCTCATGGTGGCCACCAACCCGGCCCAGTTCACACGCATGACAGCCGAGGTGGCGCACCGCCGCCACTGGGGCGAGGAAGAGCGCGTCTGGCAGATCGGCGCGGACGAAGCCCGTGCGCGGGTTTCGGTTCCGGGAGTGCTGGGCGCCATGATCGTTACCCGTGTGGCGCGCGTGCAGCCCGCCAAACTGGTGCGCGGGCTGGCCGAGGTGGTGGAGCGCATGGGCGTGAGGCTGGTCGAGGGCACCACCGTCACCGCTATCGGCAAGGGCAGCGTCAGCACCGATCGAGGCACCGTGAGCGCCCCCGTGGTGCTGCGTTGCACGGAAGGCTTCACCGCGACGCTTCCGGGCTCGAAGCGCGAGTGGCTGCCGCTCAATTCCGCACAGATCGCGACGCCGCCACTGCCGGATAGCGTGTGGCGGGAGATCGGCTGGCACGGACACGAGATATTCGGCGATTTCGACAACGCCTACTGCTACTGCCAGCGCACCCGCGAGGGGCGCATCACGGTCGGCGCGCGCGGCGTGCCCTACCGCTTCGCTTCTGCCATCGACAGCAACGGGGAACCCGACGCTGAAACCATCCGCCGGCTCACGGCCATCCTGTACCGCCATTTCCCCGCAGCCAAAGCCTTCGGTGTGGATCACGCCTGGTGCGGCGTGCTCGGCGTCCCGCGTGACTGGTGCGCCACCGTGGGCCTGGATCCCGCCACCGGCATCGGCTGGGCCGGAGGCTACGTTGGCGTGGGCGTGTCCACCTCGAACCTTGCCGGCCGCACGCTCGCCGATCTGGCGCTCGGGCGTGCGAGCGATCTCACGGCCTTGCCATGGGTGAACCGCCGCGTGCGCAAATGGGAGCCCGAGCCGCTGCGCTGGCTCGGTGTGCATGGCATGTATGCGCTGCTGCGCGAGGCTGACCGTCGTGAGGCTGCGAGCGGCGGGCCGCCTTCGCGCCTCGCAGCGCTGGGCAACTGGCTTACCGGGAGGTGATGGCGTGATGAACATGCTGTGGATGCTGCTGTTTGCCCTGTTGTGCGCGCTGCCCGGCACGGGGCTGCGCGCCGAAGAGGCCGCGGGCTGGCAGGAGGGCGACTTCACGATCAAGGACTTCCGTTTCCGCTCCGGCGAGCAGTTGCCGGAACTGCGGATCCACTACATGACCCGCGGCACACCTCGTCGCAACAGCGCGGGGCAGATCGGGAACGCCGTGATGATCCTCCACGGCACGGGTGGCAGCGGACAGCAATTCCTGCAGCCACAGTTCGCCGGCGTGCTCTTCGCCCCCGGCGGGCTGCTCGACCCTGCGCGCTATTTCATCGTGCTGCCTGATGGCATCGGCCACGGCAAGTCCTCGAAGCCGAGTGACGGATTGCGCACCGCGTTCCCGCACTACGACTACGACGACATGGTCGAGGCGCAGCACCGGTTGCTGACCGAGGGTCTGGGTGTGGATCACCTGCGCCTGCTGCTCGGCACCTCGATGGGTTGCATGCATGCCTTCGTGTGGGGCGAGACCTACCCGCAGATGGTCGATGCGCTGATGCCGCTTGCCTGTCTGCCCGCGCCCATCGCAGGCCGCAATCGCCTCTGGCGCAAACTGGTGATGGATGCGATCACCGCGGACCCTGCCTGGCAGCAGGGCAATTACACGCAGCAGCCACTGGCAGGTTTGCGTGCGGCGCAGAGCCTGCTGATCATCGCGGGCAGCGCACCGCTGCTGATGCAGGCCCAGCTGCCCGACCGTGACGCAGCCGATGCCTTTGCGGGCAAAACCATGGCCGAGCGCCTGCCGCTGCTGGACGCCAACGATTTGCTCTACCAGGTGGCTGCCTCGCGCAACTACGACCCGTCTGCCCGGCTCGAAGACATCCGCGCGCAGGTGATGTGGGTGAATTCCGCAGACGATTTCATCAACCCGCCCGAACTGGGTATCGCCGAGGCCGCCGCGCCACGCCTGCAGCGTGGACGGTTCGTGCTGCTGCCCGCCTCAGCCAGCACGCGCGGACATGGCAGTCACACATGGGCCGTGTTGTGGCAGGAGCGGCTGAAGGAATTGCTCGATGGCGCGCCCTGATGCGCGCCGCGCTCAGGCCGTGGCCTCGATGATCCGGACCGGTTCCGCCTTCACCACAAAATAGCTCGGGCAGGCATAACGCTCGATGTCCCGAGCATGTACGGGGAAGGCTCCGCAGTTCGAGAATCGGCGCAGGGGCGAGGTATAGATTCCGCACTGGAAGATCCCGCCGCCGCGGTTCTCGAGGAACACGCAGCGGTGGTTCATGCAGCAGTTGCCGCATTGGACGCAATGCCCGCCGATCTCCACCGTTTCTTCGCCTGTGCCGGCCCCGAGAACCGTGCCGAAAAACGTCTTCGCCGGACCCTCGCGCAGCGCCTGCAGGTGGATGATCAGTTTGCGCAGCGTGCCGCTGTAATCGAGCAGGTACTTCCGTTCCAGGAAAGCGATGCTTGCAAGCAGCGGAAGCAGGGGGAGGAACAGCCAGAAGACGCCCAACACCGCAAGCGAACTCGCATGGGCCAGCAGTTTTGCCACGTAATGTCTCCGCCGGGTTTGAGCGGACGCCGGAGGGTGTCCGGCGTCCTTCTGCAGCTCAGCTTACTCCTGCTCGGTCTCGCTGATGTCGAGACGGTAGAGGGTGGTGTTGCTCGTGGTGGCGGCATCGCCAGTGGCCACGGTCTCGTTCGCGATGGCGAGGTAGTGCTTGCCCCGGTACTTGTACACGGCAAGGCCTTCGGGTCCCTTGTCGCCCGTCGTGACGATCATGTCGATGAAGCGTGACTCCGCCGGCACCGTGACATCGAACACCGCTACCGCGCTCCTGGTGGTGCGCTCGAGTCCGATGAAGGCAAACACCCGGTCTTCGGCCTTGAGGATCGCGACGCCCTCGGGTTCCACGCCCTTGTCTCGGCTGCGGCTGTCGTCGTAGATGCCGCGGGCGTTGGCCTCGGTCTCCAGAATGTTGCCGCTGTCATACACGATGTTGCCTGCCGTGTCGCGGATCGAGAAGGAGCGTGCACCCGGGGTGACGAGATTGCCGGTACTGCTGTCCTTGTTCGAGACGCGCAGGCGGTCGAGCGGGTTGGTTCCGCCGAAGCTGGTGGCGGTGGAGCGGTCGGCGTTGTCCTCGCGGTAGTCGCCTTCGTTGGCGAAGACCAGATAGGTCTTGTCGTCCGATTTGTATGACGCGACGCCGTCCGGCGTGTAGAGGCCTTTGACGGCCACGGAGCGGAAGCTGACGGCGCTGTCGTTGTCCTTGGGGTCGATCTCGTTGCCGGCAAGGCTGAAATCCTTCACGCCAAGACCGATCACCTGCGAGAAGGCGTTCTGGGAGAGATCGAGCACGCCAATGGCGTTTGCTTCCTGCAGCGTGACGTATGCGGTGCGGCTCTTGCCGTCTACCGTGATGTATTCGGGTTCGAAGTCCATGCCCGTGTTGCTGCGGATGTTCGAGCCCGTCTGCGGCACGCCGTCAAAACCTGCCGTGCCGATGACCGTGCGGGTGCGCACGTCGATCACGGTCACGCTGCCGGCGGGATCCGGCGTGGTGTAGGCGGTGTCGGCAACCGCATTCGGCGTGGCCTCGTTGGCCACGAGGAGTTTGCGGCCATCCGGGGTGAAGGTGAGCATGTCGGGGAGCGAGCCCACCGTGACCTGCGAGGGCAGGTAGGCCGCCGGGCGGGACCACGGCAGGTACACGCCCGTCGAGGGTTCGCGGGTGGTGGTGTCGAAGAACACTACGCTGCCCGCGTTGCGGCGGTCGGGCGCGGCTTCGATGGCGAACGCCGCGATGCCGTCACGGATCGCGACGCTGTTCACGTAGCCCCAGGGGGTTACATCGATATGTTTGACAAGCACGCCGGTGGCGGCATTGAGCACGTCCACGCCCACCACGCCCGCCACCCACACGGTGTTGGTTTTGGCGTCGAAGGCGGGAATCTCGGAGACCTGGCCGGCAGTGGTGTGGCCGTGGGTCCAGAGTTTCGTGAAGCTGATGACAGCCTCGGCGGCCTGCGTCAGGCTGGAAAGGGAAGCAGCAAGCACGGCGCTTGCGAGAGCGATACGGCGCATGGGGTCATCCTCGTGGCAGGGTGGGTTGGCCTGTCGCAGCGGACAGCCTGCCCCCAGCATGCCCTCGAAAGATGACCGTCCTTTTACAACCGTGCCTGCGCCTCGACCTGCTCCATCACGCGCAGCACGTTGCCGCTCATGATCCTGGCGATGTCGGCTTCCGACATGCCGCGGCGCAGCAGTTCGGCGATCAGCGCAGGATAGCCGGACACATCTTTCAGACCCTCGGGCAGCGAATCCCCGACACCGTCGTAATCCGAGCCGATGCCTACATGGTCGATGCCCGCGATCTTCACGGCGCGCTGGATGTGGTCCGCCACATCCGTCACCTTCGCGTAGGGGTAGGGGAAGCGCTCGCGGTAGCGCGCTTCGAAGGCCTTGCCCTTCTCCTCGGTGAAGTTCTTGTCCTGCAGCGTGGTGTAGGCCTCGAGGGCGGCTTTTGCTTTCTTGCTCCATGCACCCGCCTCGGCAGTGAGGAAAAAGCTGCCGAAGTTGATCATGAGCACGCCGCCCTTTCTGGCGAGCGCACGCAGCATGTCGTCATCGACGTTGCGCTCCAGCCCGGGCGTGAAGTGCCGGAGCGAGGAGTGCGAGGCGATCACGGGTGCGCTGGAAATCTCCAGCACCCGGTAGAAGGCCGCGTCCGAGACATGCGAGATGTCCACCATGATCCCGAGGCGGTTCATCTCGTGCACGACTTTCTCGCCGAAGGGGCTCAAGCCCTCCCAGGTCTTCACCTCGTCATAGGACGAATCGGCGATGTGGTTCGACTTGGCGTGCGCCAGCGTGATGTAACGGATGCCGCGGTCATGGAAATGGCGCAGGTTCGCGAGATCTCCTTCGATAGCGGCACCGTTCTCCATGCCGAGCGGCAGCGAGATCAGCCCCGCGGCGTGATTGGCGCGGATCTCGGCTGCGGTGCGTGCCAGCGCGAACTTCTTCGGTGCCCGCTGCACGATGGCCTCGACCTGATCGATCAGCGTATCCGCCAGTTCGCGCGCACCGCCGCCCTCGAGATCCGAGGGGATATAGATCGACATGAAGGGCGCCGAAAGTCCGCCTGCCACCGCGCGCGGGTAATCGAAGTTCCCGCCCGGCGCGCTGCTGCCCACGTCTTCCCAGTGCTCGTGCAGGCGGGTGGGGAGGTCCACGTGGCCGTCGACCAGGGGGTAGCGTTTGGCGATGGCGCTTGCCTGCTCCGGCGCATCGTCGGCAGTTGCGGGTGCCGTGAGCAGGATGCTGCCCAGCAGCGCTGCTGCGGCAATCAGGTGTTTCATGATGGTGTCTCCGTGCTCAGATGAGGTGCGGGCTCGCGCCGTTATCCGTCAGGGATTCCTGAGAGATTCCTGACTGTTGCTTGTGCATCCACGCGGCTGCCCGAAGCAACCACGCGGCCAGGCCCAGCCAGTAAAACACGGTGTCGGTCCACTGCACGTCATGTGTGTCGTAGATCTCGAACCAGTAGGTGCTCCAGCTCTCGCCCCACAGGAAACAGATTCCCGCGGTATGCAGGGTCCGCCACTGTGCCGGCCTCAGCGCGCGCCGGCCGGGCCCGAAGGACGTGACCGTCATTGCGGCCAGCAGGATGTAGCCGGGAATTTCCTCGACAAGCGAATAGGGGCTGTACTGCACCTCCATGTACCAATCGCGGTGCACCAGCACCAGCCACAGGATGAACAGCAGTTGCCAGGCCATGCCTGCGGCATAGCACAGCCCGATCACGCGTCGACGCCGTAGCAGCCAACGGCTCGCTGGGCCCGGCCACAACACGGCGATGGACGAGGCAGCGAAGGCGAGGTAGAGCCAGGGCACCGAGAAGCGCACGGATACGGCGATCAGATGCGATATGGCGGGAGCCGCCGAAAGATCGGAGCCTGCCATCGACACGCCCATCGCCACGGCGGTGAGCGCAACCACCAGCGCGAAGAACGTCCGTTCTCCCGAAGCGCTGCGGGCAGGGGATGGCGTGGTCCGCGCGATCATCCGAAGATGGCCCGCATTCCTGCGGTGCTCGCCGCGCGAGCCAATACCCGGAGATCAGACATGCCCGGAACCGGAACCCCTCCACGTGCGGCAACACCAGGACGCGTGCGCCGGCTGATCTGCGTCTGCCTTGCACTCGCGGGCGTCCTGATGATCGCCACGGCCTCGCTCTGGGGGCCTGCAGCCGTGGCGCTCTTCGATGGCGAGGGCATCCTGCCCCAATTTGCCACCAGTGTGCCCTTCTGGCCGCTCATGCCGCTCGCGCTGGCAGCATGGCTGTGGACGGCGCCGAGCGCCTGATCACCACGCGTAACCGACGCTCATGATGTAGGCGCTGTCGGTTTTCTTGGCATTGCCAGAGGGGTTGTTGTCGTAGTCGATGTTGTACTGGACGGTGGCCTTCAGGTCTTCGATCAGCGGGAAGCGCAGCCCCGTCTGGGACTGCCACAGGAAGTCCTGCGGATCTTCCACGCTCACCAGCCCCTCCTGCACATGGAAGAACTGCGTGGTGGTGCCGAACAGGAAACGGTCGTAGCGGATCGCCCAGCGGCCTGCGGCGAAGCCCTGGTCTTCGCCCGTGTCGAAGTCTTCGTTCACGTAGGTGATACCGCCTTCCAGCGACAGGTTCTGCAGTTCCGATTCGAAGAACTGGTAACCGGAACCCACGCCGAGTGTCGCGCGCAGGTTCAGGTCCTTGAAGCGGTCTTCCTCGAAGCTCGTGTTGGCATAGCCGTACCACTTCTTCGAGAAGAAA
This sequence comes from uncultured Gammaproteobacteria bacterium, assembly GCA_903928015.1. GTDB lineage: Bacteria > Pseudomonadota > Gammaproteobacteria > Pseudomonadales > UBA5518 > UBA5518. Next base: position 64,092 of record CAIYPF010000132.1, read on the forward strand.
TGGTCGTACTTGAGGTAGGCGTTGTTGTTGCGCGCGGTTTCCTGCCCATCTTCGTCTTTCTGCTCTCCCATGGCCCCGACCGTGAAGCGGTTGTCGATGCCACGCGCGACCGCTTCGACGTCGTACATCAACTGGCTGTTGTCGGTGTTGCCGCGGTTGGCCGAGAAGCCGAGGTTGGCGCGGCCGCTCATGCTGAGGCCCTCGCCCGTCACTTCGGGCGGCGGATTGATGTAGGCGACATCGGTGAGTGCAATGGGCGAGGTGGTGATGATCTCGCCCGAGCGCAGCACCACGTTGGCGTCTGCGGCTGCCTTGGCCTGGGCCTGCATGACGGTGCCGTCGCGCAGTTTGAACCTGGCCGTACCGGTGGTCTCCAGCGAGGCCACCTCCGACCACTTGATCGGGATTTTCCCGGCATAGCTCGTATCAAGTGTGAGCACGTCATCCTGCAGCGTGACGACTGAGCCGCTCAGGCGATCTCCGCTCTTCATGACGACGGTATCTGCCAGAGAGGCAGTCGAAAGCAAAAGGCACAGCGGTGCCGCGGCAAGGCTAGCATGTGTGATGCGCATGGTGGGTTCCCGATGGTTTTGCGGCGGAGTGTAATTCGCGAAGCGTGTCGAATTCCATACACCCGGCGAGCCTCGTGGTGCCGGCTGTCTTTGGATTGCATACCCGGAGCGGGGGCGGGTATCGTCCGCCGATCACAAGAAACCGAGCCCCGGGGGTTTCATGCCAGTCCCGGATCCTGCCGGCCCCGCTCGCTTTGCGTCGGGGGTGCCGCCCCTGTCGGCTGCGAGCGCATTTGCCGTCGGCTCCCTGGCTGAACGCGCGCCTGCCCGTGGCCGGCAGCCAGCAGATCTGTTGCGTTCTTGCGCCCACGGTTGCGGTTGAGGCGCGCCCACATGTCACGCGTCACCGCGCTCGATTCCATCAGGGGCCTGCTCCTCGTCTGGATGGCGATCGACCACTGGGGCGGGCCGATCTCGGCGCAGCTCTACCAGAGGCTGGGATTCTGGACGGCCGCAGAGGGCTTTTTCTTCATCTCGGGGTATGTGGCCACGCAGGTCGCGCTCGAAAGGCCCGATCCGCGCGACTGGTTCCTGCGGCGCAGCCGGCTCGTCTGGAAATGGCATATCGTGGCGCTGTCACTGATGGCTGCGCTCTCGCTGTCATTGCCGGTGTTCGGCTGGACACCGCTGCCGGGAATGGCGGGCTCTGCGCCTCTGCGTGATCTGCTGGGTTCCAGCATCCTCTTCCACCAGCCCGATTATCTGGACGTGCTGCCGCTCTACGTGCTGCTGCTGCTGGGAGCAGGACTGTGCGTTCCCGCCCTGGTGAGGCGCGCGCCTGCGCATGCGAGCGCGTGGGTGCTGGGGTGTTCGCTTCTGCTGTGGCTGGCCGGTCAGTGCGGCGCGCGGGCATCGATCCGGGCGCTGTTTCTGCCCGACTGGATGCGCATGGGACTCTTCGATCCCTTGGGCTGGCAGCTGATATTTTTTGCCGGCGTGAGCCTTGCCTTGCTCCGGCGCGAAGGCGGGATTGTCTACGACGCACGGTGGCGCATCGCCGTGCGGATCGCATTGCCTCTGGCGCTCCTGTTCCTGTGCTGGCGCAACGGTGTGTTTGGCCTGGAACCCTTGCCGGATGAATCCCTGCTCACGTCTCGTGCGGGCCTGGGCCCGCTGCGGCTCACCTCCTTCGGTGTGGCGGTTGTGCTGGTTGCCGAGACGATCCGGCGCTGGCCGCGCGCGCTCGACTGGGCGCCGACGCGTTTTCTCGGGCAGCACTCGCTGACAGTCTTCAGCCTGCACCTTCCTCTCACCTATCTCTGGTGTTTCCGGCCTGCAGAGGGTCCGTGGATCGCCCGCGTGGTGGTCCCGCTGCTGATGGTCGGCTGTCTGTTCCTGGTGGCTGCTGCGCATGCGCGCTGGAAACCGCTGACGCTGCGGCTTGGCGCCTGGCCGCGCGCGGACGTATCCTGAGCCGGGCGCTGTCGCTGGTTGCCCGCAGGAGCCCTCCTCATGGACACGCGCGGATACGTTCACCTCGGCAAAACCACGGGTTTCAGGGATCTTGGCGTGCTCGATGTGGCAGCGCTGCAGCAGCGCGTGCGCGAACTGGACGACGAAGACTGGCGTCGCCACGACGCCGACAAGCCCAACCGTTTCGACACCCTCGGTGGCACGCAGCACCTGGTGATGAAGTTCGTGCACCAGGTGGCCGTTCCTACCGGCTGGTACGCGTTGCCCGCCTGGAAGGAATGGGAGCCACTGGTGCAGCCGCTGCTCGAGGAGGCCGCGCAGCGGCTCGGTTATGCCTCTGCCGAGTTCCCCCGCGTGATGCTGGCACGGCTGCCGGCGGGCGCGGAGATCACGGCACACCGTGACGGCGGCCGCTTTCCCGCGTTTCCCCACAAACTTCACGTGGCGCTGGATACCAATCCGCACGTCGAGTTCTACGTCGATCCGGAATGGCGCCACATCCCTGCGGCCCGGCTGGTCGAGGTGAACAACAACCTCACGCACGCGGTGCGCAATGACGGCGAGACACCGCGCGTGCACCTGATATTCGAGTGCTTCGAGAGCCCCGTGGATCTTGCCCGTCACGACTGGGTGGGTGCGCGCACCGACTGACTGTCCGAGGCCCCTTGCAGTACGGCCGCTACACGCGCGGCCACGCTGGCGTCGTCGTGCCCGTCCCAGAGTTCGCGGGCCCAGTCCCCGACGAAGATCGCCGTGATCGCAGGCACACCGAGCGCATCGCTCAGATCCAGCCATTCCGAGATGCGCCCCGCTCCGTCTGCAATGCGGATATATCCATCGGCCGAGCGTGGCCACCAGCGTTCGGAGAAGACCAGCGCCGCTTTCTCCACGCGCCCGGCCGTGAGCAGCGAGAGTGCCGCGCGCTGCGGCGCAGGCAAGGGCGGCTCGAACTGCGGCCTGTCCTCCTGCAGCACCGCAGCGGGCACGGTCACGATCACGGCATCGGCCTCCAGCGTGCCGTCCGCATGGTCGAGTTGCACACCGTCATCGCTCCAGCGGATGCGGGATACGGAGCAGTCGAGTCGCAGGTCCAGACCCTCTGCGAGCGCGCCGAGCACGCTGCGGTAGCCGCTGGCGATCCACCGGTCCCCGGCACCGACGCCAGCCTCGAAGCCCAGCCGTGCCGAGAGTTCACCGAGCGGTGCGCCGGTATCCAGCAAGACCTCGGAGTCCACGACGCGCTGCACGGTCTCGCGGTCGAAGGGATGCGGATGCGCGAGGAAGGCATCCACCACCTCCGCAAGCGGACGATCCCCTGATGCCGTCGCCTGATCGACCCGGGCGTGCAGCTGCGCCATCACCGCTCCGGTCGTTTCCGGGCCCACGCCGGCGGGTTGCCCGAGTTCCAGCGGGCGGTGGAAATCCGTGGGTACAAGCCTGCAGCCTATCGCCTCTGCCACCGGTGCGAGGGTGTTGCGCGCGCCCTGTTGCAGCCAGTTCGCGCCGAGTTCCATCACCACGCGGGATGCGCCGCCCGAAGGCAGCTCTACCGACCACGCCCGCCCGCCTATACGTCCCCGCGCCTCCAGCAGCAGCACGCGCACGCCCGCATCCTTCAGGGAGCGGGCGGCACCGATACCCGCTGCGCCCGCGCCCAACACGGCAACGTCCTGCAGCCCTTGCGCGATACACCAGCGCGCAGCCCTGCGTCCTTCATCGAAGGCGGAGTGCGCCATTCCTGCCTGCTCCGGGCTCGTGGCCTCGCCGGCAATGATCACGCGGCCGAAGGGCTGACCCAGCGCAGCGCGGGTGGCGGGTGTGCCGCCAGGGCGGAGCAGGCTCCAACCGCCGCGCGAGCAGGGATCGTCCCGCCAGCGCGAGACGGCATGAGCTATCGGGAGCAACGGACTGTTCACGGAGCGGGTGAGGCGCTGTTGCGCAGGTTCTCCGCAATACGACCCAGGGTGCGATCCACCAGCGGCGTGTCCTCGATCAGGAACAGGAAGCCGATCTGGAGTTCGTAGGCGAAGAGCTTGCGGGATTTCTCCCAGATGGTGGCGCCGCTGCGGTCGGAGAAGATCAGCGTGCGCGATTCCTCGATGCGTGCCGAGAGCTTGCAGCGACGGGTCACACCACTGCGCGGGTCCTTGTACTCGAGCCAGCTTCCCACCGGCACGGCATCGGCTTTCTGCAGTGACTCGAACATCAGCACCTCGCCGATCGGACGGCCTCCCGCGAGCGGGTCGGGCCGCGGCGAGTTCCGGGACGGGATTGGCGGTGGCGGCGTCACGCTGACCGGCACCTCCGGCGCCGCGGGAGCGCTGCGTGGCGTGTCGGCCAGCATCTCGCGGTGCAGCGCCCGGATCACGTCCACGCGCGCTTCGGCGTCGGCGGTGTGGCTTTGCGTCTGTCCGAGCCCGGACTCGAGCCGGGCGTAGAGTTGCTGCAGTCCCGCTTCGAATTCGGCGTGCGCGCCTTGCGGGGGTTTGCTGCGCACCGAGGCGACCAGATCCCCGACCATCTGCACGGCGTCCTGCCACTCGGCGCTGGCGACGCCGCGTCGCAGGTGGAACAGCTGCATCACGCGCTGCCAGTCGCGCATCAGGAAATCCACCACCGGTGCCGGCAGGGTCACGCCCTCGATGCGGTCACGCAGGGCCTGGTAGACCGCATCGCGTGCGGCGTTGGTGCGGGCTTCGGCCTCGGATCTCTCGGCCGTGCGGCGCTCGATTTTCATGGCCCGCTGTTCGGTGCGCGTGGCGTGTTCCATCAGGCGTCCGGCCGCGGTGCGGTAGGTGCCGGGTTCGTTGTCGCCCGTGAGCACTTCTTCCACCACGGCGCGCAACTGCTCGAGCAGGGCGCTCTGGGCTTCGGCGTTTTCGGGATCCCAGCCAAGGCCTGCACGCGCCATCAGATCGATCAGCTGCCGTGCCGGGTGCGTGACGTCCGCGAAGAAACTGTTGTCGTGCAGCGCGAGCCGCAGTATCGGCAACTGCAGCCTTGCGATCATGGCCTGGATTTCGAGCGGCAGGTTCCGGTCCGCGTTCACCGTGTCGAAGAACATCGTGACCAGGCTGATGGTGTCCTGATCGGACGCCGCAAGCGACAGCTTGCCCACCTGCGCGGCGATGGATGCGATGGCCTGACGGATATCCAGGGGCTGTGCCGCGCCGGCATCCAGCCAGGTCGCTTGTCCTTGCAGGTTCGCGACCAGGCTTGCGAGTCCGGCGCTGTTCACGCTTGCCGGGAAGGCTGGCGTTGCCGCCGACACAACGCCTGCAGGCAGCGCGGGGGCGAGACTGCGCAGGCGGGCAAGAAGCTCGCCGATTTCCTGCAAGGCCATGGCCGTGTGCTGGCCGCTGTCAGCAGCGGTTGCGGTGGATGCCGGGGCGGCGGTATCACCGCTGCCGGCGATGGCCTCGACGGTTCGCTGATCGGCCCCTTGTTTGCGCGCCGGCCGCTGCGCAAGGGGGGAGAGTTCCGGAAGCACACCGGCCTCGAGCAACAGCTGGTTGGCGGCGCCGTAGAGTTCGTCGAGTTCGCCCAGCAAATCCCGCTCGAAGCGGCTGCAGAGCGGGCGCAGGATCCGGGGGTCCGAACCCAGAGGCAGGCAGGCCTCCATGAAAGCGGTGGCAATCTGCGCCGGATCGAAGGGGTTGTCCTGTTCCTCGAAGGCCTCGGGCGCGATGCGCAGCATCCGCTCCTGGAGCTGGAACAGAGCCTTCTGCGCGCGGTTGCGTGCCCGGCTGGCCATGCCGACCGCGAGCACCTGCCGCTCGATCTGTTCGGGCGAGACCAGTTCGAGTGATTCCGCGCTGATGCGCGTCGGGGCCTTGGTTGCGGAACCCGGCGAGCTGATGCGCAGGAAGCCTGCCTGCGCCCGCGCGAGGAAATCCGCCTTCACCTGCTGCTGGCTGCTGGCCAGTTCCCGCATCGCATCGAGGAAGCGCTGTTGTTCCGAGGCAACCGGTGTAGATCCCGCGAGCTCCACCAGCATTTTCTGCAAGGAGACAAACAGGTCCTCGCACTGCCGGGCCAGCGTTTCGCCCGCCAGCCGGGCGAGCTGGTTCAGGAGAGCAGCGCTCTCCGTGGGGGCGGTGGGGGCGGACGTGTCGGCTGGCATGGTGGCTGTCGCTTCCGGTTGCGCGGGAAGGGTAGACCAAAGAGGCGTCCGCTGTCCCCGCCCGGACCGTGACGGACACTCCCCGCCTGCCCGA
>CAIYPF010000133.1 GCA_903928015.1 uncultured Gammaproteobacteria bacterium
CCGTTCGCTCACGCCTCGGCACATCCCTGTGCCGAGGCTGCCTAAGTCGTGAAATCGTTCCCGACGATTTCACGACTAAAGGCCGCTCACGGGCCGGGGACCACCGCCGAAGCGCTCGAACTGGCGCTGTGGGTTTCCATGTCGCTGTTGCTGCCGCTCTGTCGGTCTGTCGGTCTGCCGCCCTGTCGCGTAACGGGCGATGTCCTTACAACTGCCTGCGATCGAGCGCTTGAGCCCGAGGCCTCTTCACGAGAGCGGCCTTTCATCCCGGAAATCGTCGGGAACGATTTCCGGGATGTGGCAGCCCCGGCACAGGGATGTGCCGGGGCGGAAGCGAGCGGGAAGGGGCCTCGGGCTCAAGTGCGGGTGCTCCAGCCTCACAGGTCGCGGGCATGGCCCGCTCCAACAAGGGACAGGTTATGGCCTGCCGCTACGCGGGACGGCTGCTGCCAGTGTGCTCCCGCACGCGTGCGAGCAGCTCGGCCGTCTCGGGGCGCGCGGCGCGCGCGTGGCTGGCCTCGAGATAATCCCGCGCCTTGCCCCACAGCTTTGCTGAGGCGGCCCGACGTCCGAGCGCGAGCAGCGCCACGGCGTCTTCGCGGTGGGAGGAGAGGAGTTTCTCGGCGCGCACGAGCGCCTTGTTCGCGTCGCTCGCCGGCAATTGCCCGAATGTCTCCACGAGCTCCGCAGACCACTCCCGCGCGATAGCGGATTCCAGCATCTCCAGTGCTTCCGCCGCCGCCCCGGCAGCGGCGAGCGCGCGGGCATGGCGGGACAGCAAGGCCGGCTTGCGGCGCAAGGCCTGCGTGAGTGATTCCCAGCGCAGGCGAAGCGTGGCGGCCTCGGCCTTCGCGGAGCGTGCCAGGAAAGCCCGCTCCTCGAGTTCATCCAGCGCGGCCTCGGGCAGCACGCGCTCGCGCCGGGCAAGGGGCAGGACCTCGGCAAGGCGCTCCCAGTCCCCGGTGCGGGAGAGGGATTGAAGCAACAGCTCGCGGCACCCGGGCGAGGAGGATCCATCCCCAAGAGCCGCCACAGCGGCCGCGTGATTGCCGAGACGCACCTGCACGCGCGCGCGCTCCACGCCCACCGCGGCAGTCGAGTCGGGCAACTCCGATGCAAGTGCGAGGAATCCTTCGGCCAGCGTGGCATCGCCGCTCGCGGCTGCTGCACGGGCAGCAAGCAGATGGTTCGCCAAGGGGTAAGGTGAGCGCTCAGCGCCCCGTGCCAGCAGGCGGGCCGCGCGCTCCCAATCCCCCTCGAAATACGCCCGCATTCCCTGCGCCGTGCGATCACGGCTGCCATGGCCGACGCTCGCCGGAGCGCCGCCGGTGATGCGCCGGAGCAGTCGGGAGACGACGCCCCAGAAACGCGCCAGAAGCACCGCGGCGAGCGCGAGAACGATCAGCAGCAACAGCGCGAACCAGATAGTGGTCTCGACCCGCGTATGCCCGTACTGCAGCAGCACATAACCGGCGTCCGCGCGCACCATCCAGGCAAGCGAGGCTGCAGCGAGCAGCGCAAGCAACAGGAGGAGGAATACGCGCCGCACCGGGATCAGCCCCCGCCACCGGACTGCGCGGCCGAGCGCAAGGCTGCGAGGGAGTCCGCGAGGTCAGGCATCTCGGGGTCGATCGTCTGACCGGCAAGCCGCTCTGATTCCTCGAGGAAGCTGCGATTGGCCGCAGGTTCCACGCCGAAACGCGAACGCAGCAGTTCACCCGCATCGGCAAGCGCGCCGGCATAGACCTTCTGTTCGCCCGCCAGGAGGCCCAATTTGGCCTGCTCCACCAGCAGTCTGAGGTTGGCGCGCAGCAGGGTTTCCTCGCCGGGCGTGGGCAATGCCTTGGCCGCAGGCGCGTCATGACGGATCGCGATGTACTGGGCCAGCAGCGCCTCGGCGCGATCCACCCAATCTGCCGGTGCATCCGCTGCCTCGGCTGCGGGAGCATCAGCGGATGCAGGCAGGTGCGGCTCGGTAAAGGCGATCGAGGGAATTGCGGCGCTCAGCGCGGAGAGGCGCAAGTACAGGCCTTCGACATCGAAGCCGGCCAGGGCGCGCAGCGCGGCGATGTCCTCGGCAAGGCGCGCACGGGCCTCGTGGAAGGCAGGGTCGTCGCGTTGACGCAGGATGCCATCCGAGGCTTCGAGAAGTGTCAGGGCACCGCGAGGGTCGCGCCCCATCAACAGGCTCTGCGCGGCAAGGCGTTGGAGGTATTCGGCCTCGGAGAGATCCTGCCGGGTACTGCGCAGCTCGCGCGCCGTGGCGTCGAGCGCCGAGTGGAGTTCTTTTTGTGCGGTCTCCAGAGACCCGATGCGCGTGGCTGAGACGGCCAGGGCCTGCCGTGAATCCGCAAGCCCGGCCTGCAGGGCGGCCGCGCCCGGCCACTCGAGGGGCCGTGCCTGCAATTCGGCCACCTGCGCGTCGAGCTGCTGGTTGGCCAGCCACAGCCAGCCCGCCGCAGCACCCGCACCCACGGCGATCAAAAGGGCGAGCCATGCCGGCCCCCCGCCGCGCTGCTGCGTGTAGGGGCGCGGAGGCGTGAGAACGGGGATGTCGCGGGCCTGCTGAGATGCCGGCTGGTCTGTCATGAGTGTTCCGCCTTGCCGCCGGGGGCTCGGGCGACGACGGCGAGCGCTTCGAGCATCGCCACGTCGCTTGCGTTGCGTGCCGTCACCACCGGCGCCGTCACGCGTTGCCGGGCCTCGGCCGCGACCCGTTCGCCGGGAACCACGAAACAGGCCTCCGCGGGTACTTTGCCAGCGGGCATCCGGTCGAGCAAGCCGAGCAGATTGACGAAGGTCTCGCCGCTGCTCGCGAGGAATGCATTCACCTGGCGCTCCCCGAGCAGCGATCCGAGCAGATCGGCGGCACCGTGGGGCAGGACCCGCCGGTACAAAGCGCACTCCTGCACTCGCGCGCCGCGCGCACGGAGTTCTTCCGCGATCAGCTGGCGCCCGCCCTCGCCCTTGAAGATCACCACGCCTTGCCCTTGCACGGAGACGAGCGCGGGATGGCAGAGCAGTTCTTCGGAATTCATCGCTCCGCCTTCGCCGGATTCGGCGTCGAGGCCGGCACGGCGCAGCGCCTCGCGGGTGGCGTCTCCCACCGCGAGGCAGCGCAGTGCAGGCGGCCAGACGAGGCCCGCATCGCGCACGGCGGCAAGCGCTGAGGACACGGCATTGGTGCTGACGAACACCGCAATGGTGCTGTGCTGGAGGAGTAGCGACAGGGCCGCGTGCTCCACCGCGAGGGGACGGATCTCGAGGAGCGGGCATTCCAGCGCCTCGCCCCCGGCGGCGCGGATCGCTGCTGCAAGCGCGGCGCCCTGGCCCGCGGGCCGGGTCACCAGTGCGACGATGCCCCGCAACTCATCCGGCATCGCGCCCTTCCGCTTCGAGGAGCACCCGCAGGATGTCGGCAGCGCCACCGGCCAGGAGTTCGGCGGCCACCGACTCGCCCAGCCGCTCGGGTGCCTCGCGCGGGCCGCGGCCTTCGGCACGCAGCACGCGGCTGCCGTCGACGGTGCCCACCAGGGCGCGCAGGTGCAGGGTGTCGCCCTCCAGCAGCGCATGTGCAGCGATGGGCACCTGGCAGCCACCCTGCAGCGCACGGTTAAGGGCACGCTCGGCGAGCACGCAGCTCGCGGTGTCGACGTCGTGCAGCAGCGCGAGCAACTCGCGCAATTCCTGGTCTTCGTCGCGGGCCTCGATGCCGATGGCGCCCTGACCCACGGCAGGCAGCAGGGTCGCGGGGCCGATGGCCTCGGCAATGCGTGCGGGCATGCCGAGCCTGAGCAGACCCGCAGCGGCCAGGATGATCGCGTCGTAGTCGCCGCCGTCCAGTCGCGCGAGACGGGTGTTCACGTTGCCGCGCAGGTCGAGCAATTGCAGGTCCGGGCGCAGCGCCCTGACCTGGCACTGGCGCCGCAGGCTCGATGTTCCGACACGCGCGCCCTGTGGCAGCTCCGCGAGACTGTTGCAGCCGTTCGAGACGAAGGCGTCGCGCGGGTCCTCACGGGCGAGGATCGCGGCAATCGAGAGCCCCGGCGGCAGCTCCATCGGCACGTCCTTGATCGAGTGCACGGCGAGATCGGCCCGACCCTCGAGCATCGCGGACTCGAGCTCCTTCACGAAGAGGCCCTTGCCACCGATTCTGGCAAGCGGAACGTCGAGGATGCGGTCGCCCTGCGTGACCATGGGCACCAGCACCGCGCTGGCGCCGGCGGCCTCGAGGCGCGCGGCCACGTGCTCGGCCTGCCAGAGGGCGAGCTGGCTGCGACGGGTGGCGATGCGGTAGAGGCGCTTGGCCATGTCTTGTTCAGCTGTCGGTCGCGGAGGCCCGCATGATACGGCCCGCGGCGGGACGCAGGCACCCTCAGAGATGCTCCAGCACCGCCCTCAGCTCGGCGAGATGGCGGCGGCTCACCACGGGCCGCTCCTCCACGCCATCGAGTTCCAGCACCCATTCGCCGCTTTTCTCGCGATGCAGTGCCCGCACCCGGGCGCGCGCCACCAGCGCATTGCGGTGTACGCGCAGGAAGCGATCACCGAATTCCTCCTCGAGTTCACGCAGGCTCTCGTCAACGAGCAGGCTGCCGCCAGGATGGATCGCGCTCACGTACTTATGCCCGGCAAGCAGCGCCCGCACTTCCGCCACCTCTAGCAGCCGGGTGCCGGTGCTGGTGTGACTCGAGAGGCAGCGACGCTCCTGACGCGTGTCCTGGGCAAGCGCCTGCAGCTGATAACGTGTGGTCCGGGCGGCGGCGGCAAGCGCGGCCTCGAGCTTCTGCTCTTGCACGGGCTTCAGCAGATAACCCACGGCGCGGCTCTCGAAGGCGTCGATGGCGTACTGGTCGTAGGCGGTACAGAAGACGATGGCGGGAGGTTGCGCGGCCTGTCCTATGTGGCGCGCGGTCTCGATGCCGTCCATGCCTGGCATGCGGATGTCGAGGAACACGACATCCGGCTCGAACAGGCGGTTCTGCTCCAGTGCCTCGGGACCGTTCGCAGCCTGGTAAAGCTCATCGCCGGGCGCGCGCGCCCTCAACATGCGGCAGAGCCTCTGGCGGGCGAGCGGCTCGTCGTCGACCACCAGCACCTTCATGCGGACACCGTCGACGGAAGGCTCAGGATGGCTCGGTAGACATTGCCCTCGGGCGCGGCAATGAGTTCCGCAGCATCGCCGTAGATGACGGCGAGCCGCGAGCGGATGTTGGCGAGCGCCATGCCGCTGCCAGCGCTGGCAACACCCTCCGGCGGCAGCGGATTGCTGACCTCGAAGCGCAGGCGCCCGGCGACGCAAGACACCTCGAAGCGCACAACGCCTCCGTCCTGCAGGGGCTGTATGCCGTGGTACACGGCGTTCTCCAGCAAGGGCTGCACGCACAGCGATGGCAGCGTGGCGCCCGCAGGCAAGGGCTCGATACGCGAGTCGAAGCGCAGGCGTGCGCCGAGTCGCCAACCCTCGAGGCGCATGTAGCGCTCGCAGAGATCGAGCTCCTCGGCCACGGGCACAGTGGCGGGCCCCTCGCGCAGGCTCGCACGGAAGAGTTCCGAGAGATCGAGCACGGCGCGCTCGGCCTGCTCGGGCTCACCGGGTATCAGGCTCGCGATGATGTTCATGCTGTTGAACAGGAAATGCGGGCGGATGCGGGCCTGCAATGCGCGGATGCGGGCATCGAGCTCGGCACGCTCGCGCTCGATCAGCTCACCCTGCAGGTGAAAGTAGCGAAGAGCCGCCATGCCGAGCAGCGCCCCGACAAGGAGGTTCCGGAACAGGCCTTCGACGTCCAGCACGAAGGGATAGCCCGCGATCACTGTACCGAGCAGCCAGCGCTGCGCGATGCTCGAAAAGAGGCAAACGCCGAGGATCGCGGCGAGTGCCGCGCAGGCGCCCAGCGGAAGGCGCAGGCGGCGCAGCACTGGCGCCAGCGCGCAGAGCGCAGCAGCGCTCGCGAGCATGTTCCAGCAGATGAAGGCGGCTGCGCGGCCAAGGCCGATCCAGTCGAATGCCCTGAGCCCCGAATCGAAGAGCACGAAGCAGAACGCCAGCAACGCGCCGATCAGCCCGAGGAAGAGCACGGCTGTGCCGGCGCACAGATCGGGCAGGCGAAGGCCGCGTCCGGAACGGGCACTGTCCGGAGTCGCGCGTCGCTGGGCATCTGCTGCGGTCATGGCTGCAGTTTAGACCGCTGATCGCGGGTGGCTATAATCCCGGCCCACGTCACGACGCACGGAACTCCCGCATGAACAACGACACCGCAGCCAAACCCTGGGGGGGCCGCTTCAGCGAGAGCACAGACGCCTTCGTCGAGCGCTTCACGGCATCGGTGGGCTTCGACCAGCGCCTTGCGCTGCACGATATCCGCGGCTCGCTCGCCCACGCCGAGATGCTGGTGCGGGCCGGAGTGCTGACCGACGAGGAGTTCGGCGCGATCAGCGCAGGACTCGCGGACATCCGCACCGAGATCGAGGCCGGGCGCTTCCCCTGGAGCGTGGCCCTCGAAGACGTACACATGAACATCGAGGCGCGGCTCACCGACCGCATCGGGATCGCCGGCAAGAAGCTGCACACGGGCCGCTCCCGCAACGACCAGGTGGCCACCGACATCCGGCTCTGGCTGCGCGCGGAAATCGACGTCATCTGCGCTGAGCTCACGCGTCTTCAGCAGGCACTGGTCGATCTGGCGCTGCGCGAGGCCGCCACCATCATGCCCGGCTTCACGCACCTGCAGACCGCGCAGCCCGTGACCTTCGGCCACCACATGCTGGCCTGGAACGAGATGCTCGAGCGCGACTACGGCCGCCTGCAGGACTGCCGCGTACGCATGAACAGCTGCCCGCTCGGCGCGGCCGCTCTCGCCGGCACCAGCTACCCCATCGATCGCGAACTGACCGCGGAACTGCTGGGCTTCGATGGCCCGGCGCGCAACAGCCTCGACGCAGTCGCCGACCGGGACTTCGCCATCGAGTTCTGCGCGGCAGCCGCGCTCGCCATGACGCACCTCTCGCGCTTCAGCGAGGAACTCGTGCTCTGGACCTCGGCGCAGTTCGGCTTCGTGAACCTGCCGGACCGTTTCTGCACCGGCTCCTCGATCATGCCGCAGAAAAAGAACCCGGATGTGCCGGAACTCGTGCGCGGCAAGAGCGGCCGGGTGAGCGGACATCTGGTGGGGCTGCTGATGCTGATGAAGTCCCAGCCACTCGCCTACAACAAGGACAATCAGGAGGACAAGGAGCCCCTCTTCGACACCGTCGACACCCTGCGCGACTGCCTGCACGCCTTCGCCGACATGATGCCCGCGCTCACCGTGAACGCCGCCGTCACCCGGGAAGCCGCGCGCCGTGGCTTCGCGACCGCCACGGATCTGGCCGATTATCTGGTGCGCCGCGGCCTGCCCTTCCGCGATGCACACGAGGTGGTTGGCAAGGCCGTCGCGCACGGCGTGGCCACCGGCACCGATCTGGCCGACATGCCGCTCGCCACGCTCCAGGGTTTCAGCCGCCTGATCGGTGACGACATCTTTGCCGTGCTCACGCTGGAGGGCTCGGTGAACGCGCGCGACCACATCGGCGGCACCGCTCCGGCCCGCGTTCACGCGGCAGCGCAACTGGCCAGCCAAGGGCTCGCGGCCCGGAGCCGCTGAGTCACCGGACCCTATACTGCGTCCATGGATACCGAAGGCGGGGCGCAGCAAGACGGCGAGGACATTGACCGTCGTCTGCTCCGCCGTGTGCAGGAACGTTTCCGCGCGATAGGCGCGGCGCGACTCGTGCGCCTTCGCGGGATGATCGACGAGCGACAGCGCAGCCTTCTCGACCTGCTCCCCCTGCTGCTGCACCTGAACCATCCCGCGCTACCCGGCTACATCTCGCCGCAGGCGCCATGCGGCATCAGCGCCTACCGTCCCGACTCCGCGACGTTGGCGCTGGCACACCGGCATTGGCTCAGCTTCGACGCGCGCTCCCGCAAGGTGGTGCCAGAGGACATCCTCGCCGTCTACCTGATGGGAAGCTCGGGCACTCTGGGTCACGCGGACACGAGCGACCTCGACATCTGGATCTGCTACCGGGGCGGACTCGGGCAGGAGGCTCTGGCGCTGCTGCAGCGCAAGGCCGAGGCACTGGGCGCATGGGCACGGAGCATGGGCGTCGAAGCGCACATCTTCCTGATGAACGACGACAAATTCCGCAGCGGCCAGCGCGAACCGCTCACCGGAGAGAACTGCGGCACGGCGCAGCATTACCTGCTGCTCGACGAGTTCTACCGCACCGGGATCCTGCTTGCGGGCAGGATTCCTGCCTGGTGGCTGATACCACCCGAAGAAGAGCAGCGCTCCCAGGGCTGGCTCTCTGGATTGCTCTCGCGTCGCCACGTACGCGCCGAACAGGTGCTCGATTTCGGCGGACTGGACACCGTGCCAGCCAGCGAGTTCGTCGGCGCGGGCATATGGCAGCTCTACAAGGCGATCGATTCGCCCTACAAGTCCGTGCTGAAACTCCTGCTGTTCGAGCTGTACGCAGGGGAATTTCCGGCAGCGCTACCGCTCAGTGCGGGCTTCAAACGTGCGGTCTACGCGGGGCTCACCGACATCGACGAGCTCGATCCCTACCTGATGGTCTACCGCCGCATCGAGGCCTGGCTGCAGCAGGGCGGGCAGTCCGAGCGCCTCGAACTCGCGCGCCGCTGCCTGTACTACAAGGCCGGCACCCGGCTATCGCAACCGCGGAGCACGGAGCCGGGCTGGCAACGCCTGCTCATGGAGCGGCTTGCCACGGATTGGGGCTGGGACACCGCGAAGCTCGCGCTGCTGGATTCGCGCTCGCGCTGGAACATCACCGAAGTGGCAGCGGAACGCAACGCGCTGGTGAAGGAGCTCGTCCACAGCTACCAGTTCATCGCGGAGTTCGGGCGACGTTCAGAGGCGGTATCGGCCATCGACGCGCGTGAGCTGAGCGTGCTCGGGCGAAAGCTGCATGCCGCCTACGAACGCCGCGCGGGAAAGATCGACGATCTGAGCACAGGGATCATGGCGCATGTCGCCGAATCCGAACTCAGCATCTGCGCGCGCCGCGACGCCGACGGCGAGTCACTGTGGGGCGCATGGCAGGGTCTGGTGAAGCCACGCGCGCACCCCTCCGGAAAACTGCTGCGCCAGGCGCCATCGGTGACGGAGCTGCTGGCCTGGTGCCTGCTGAACGGTGTCATTGACGATTCGACCCGGATCGCACTGCGCGAATCCGAGGACGGGCTCGGCTACGCCGAACTCGATATTCTCCTGCGCGAGATTCGCGTTCTGCTGCAGCACAGCCGAAAGACACTCGCCGAAGACGCGTTCTCGGGCCCGGCACGCACGATCGCCGTACTGGTACTGGTGAACGTGGCCACGGGTGTGGCGGGCAACGACACGCTGCAACGCATCAGCAGCCGCAGCGACGCGCTCGCCTACAGCGCCACTCGCGAGAACCTGGTGCGCAACCTCGAGATCCTGCAGTGCAACACCTGGGGTGAAGTGGTGGCAACGCGTCACGCGGGCGAGGGTGGGCTGCTGCGCTGCCTGCGGGATTTCCCGGGGCTGGCTGCGGCAGAACGGCCGGCGCTGCAGGTGCGCGGCTTGGGCGCAAGCCACGCAGCCTCGGTGGAATTGCGGGTAAGGGAACTGATCGAGGCATTCGGCAAGGCATTCGGCACGGCCGGCTCGGGGTATGACGCGCGCTACGCGCTGTCCGTGCGCGGACAGCTGCATCTGCTGTCGCGCGAGGGTGACGGCATCACGCTGCAAAGCCCGGGCAGTGAGGGGCAGTTCATGAACTTGCTCGGGAAGCCGCGCCGCAACTGGGCCTCGCTTGCGATCGACGCCCGCGCGCTCGAAGGGAGTCCGCTGCCACTGATAAGCAGCATGCTGTCGCCGGGCCAGACGATGGTGTTCTGGGAGCGGCAACAGCAGGGGCTTCGGTTCCTCGTCGCCGATGAGCGGGGTTCGCTGCTCGACTGGATGGCCACTGGCGCACGCGAGTCCTCCGCGCTCGCCGCGCTCGCACAGTTCCTGCGCTCGGCGCGCTACCGGCAACTCGCCGCAGGCGCACCGGAAGCGCCGCCTGCCATCTTCTTCATGCTGCGGCGCGCGGCAGGCAGCGCGGGGTGGGCAGCAGAACGCAGCGCAGACCCCGCTCCACCGGGAAACACCGCGCTGCACGTGCAGGCACTTGCCGGAGCCGCAGGCGACTGGACCGTCTACTGCGATGGCACGGCCTTCTCCCAGCGTGAGCTTGGAGAGGAATTTGCGGCGCGGCTGTCGGCACATATCCGCTCGCGCCGGCACGGGCAGGGGGACTACCCCGTCTACATCACCGACATCGACCTGAGCGCGCTCGATCCCGCCCATCCCCTGCAGACGGTCGATTACCTCGGCAGGCGCCTGCTGCTCGAGCAACAGCTGAATGCCGTGCTGTTCAGCTGAGCGGAGCTGCGCGCAGTGCGTGGCCAACGGCTGCTGGCTATACTCCCGCTCCCCTTCGCAGGATCGACCCAGTGCGCTATTTGCTCCTTGCCCTGCTGCTCTGCTCGGCCGCCGGATGCGGACAGAAAGGCCCTCTGGTGCTGCCGCAGGAGCCACCGGCCCCTGCCACAGCAACGCCGCGCTGAGTGCCGGAACCTGTCGTGGGAGGCACGGGCTGCCTGCACCTGGTCAATGGCACGCTCCACGTCGAGGGAGTGTCGCTCGATCAACTCGCTACACGCTTCGGCACGCCGCTCTATGTCTACTCCCGCGCCCTGCTGAAGGAGCGCTACGAGGCGTTCACGTCGTCCTTTGCAGGGGCGCCGGACAGCCTCGCCTGCTACGCGGTGAAGGCCAACTCCACGCTTGCGGTGCTCGGTGTCCTGGCACGGCTGGGAGCGGGTTTCGACATCGTCTCGGGCGGTGAATTGAAGCGCGTGCTCATGGCAGGGGGTGATCCCTCGCGCGTGGTGTTCTCGGGCGTGGGAAAACGCAGCGAGGAGATCGCAGCAGCGCTGGACGCGGGGATACTCTGTTTCAACGTCGAATCGGAACCCGAACTCGATCGTATTGCCGCCATTGCAGCCGCACGGGGACAGACGGCGCCGGTATCGGTTCGTGTGAACCCCGACGTCGATGCCAAAAGCCACCCGTACATCTCCACCGGCCTGCGGGAAAACAAATTCGGCGTCGACATGGACGCCGCGCGCGCGCTCTATCACCGCGCTGCGTCGCTGCCGTCCTTGCGCGTCTGCGGCATCGACTGCCATATAGGCTCGCAGATCACCTCGCTCTCGCCCTTCACCGACGCACTCGCGCGCGTGCTGGAACTGGTGGACGAACTCGCCGCCGTGGGAATCGCACTCGAGCACATCGACGTGGGTGGCGGACTCGGCGTGAGCTACAACGGCGAGACACCGCCGGCACCGCAGGCATACGCCGCGGCCATCATCTCCGGCATCGGCAAAAGGAAATTGCGGATCCTGACCGAACCGGGCCGTGCCATCGTGGCCGAGGCCGGGGTCCTGCTCACACGTGTGGAATACCTCAAACACAATGGCGATCGCGGCTTCGCCATTGTCGACGCCGGCATGAACGATCTGCTGCGCCCGGCCCTCTACAGTGCGTGGATGGGCATCGAAGCGGTGCGTCCGCGCGCCGGCCCGACCGCCTGCTGGGACATCGTCGGCCCGGTATGCGAATCGGCCGATTTTCTCGGCAAGCAGCGTGAACTGGCGCTGGAAGCCGGTGATCTGCTCGCAGTGCGCACCGCCGGCGCCTATGCCTTTGCGATGAGCTCCGGCTACAACAGCCGCTGCCGGGCGGCAGAGGTCATGATCGATGGCGAGAACGCCTTCCTCGTGCGGGAACGGGAAAGCCTCGAGGATCTGGTGCGTGGCGAACGCATGCTGCCGGTGGATGCCTGAGCCATGATGCTGCGCTTCACCAAGATGCACGGACTGGGCAATGACTTCGTGGTCATCGAAACCATCACGCAGGCGCTGCGGATCGACGAGCGGCTGGTACAACTGCTGGCTGACCGGCACCGCGGCGTGGGTTGCGACCAGGTGCTGCTGCTGGAGCCGCCCTCAGACCCGGAAGTGGATTTCCGTTACCGCATCTTCAACCAGGACGGCTCCGAGGTCGGGGCCTGTGGCAACGGCGCGCGCTGCATCGCGAAATTCATCCGCGACAAGCGCCTCTGCGCGCGGCGATCCGTTCTGGTCGAGACACTCGGAGGCCGTCTCGCGCTCGATCTGGGGCGCAACAACGTTTTCAGCGTGACGATGGGAATTCCGCGACTCGAGCCAGCAGAAATACCATTCAAGGCCCCCCTGAGGACCGAGGTCTATACTCTCGACGCAGGTGGTACCACCTGTTCGATCAGCGCCGTTTCCATGGGAAATCCCCACGCAGTGATGCTGGTCGAGGATGTCGCGGATGCTCCCGTAGCAAGGCTCGGACCCCTGGTCGAGCACCACCCCCGTTTCCCGGAGGGTGCCAACGTGGGCTTCATGCAGATCCTCGGCCGTGGCGAGATCAACCTGCGGGTGTGGGAGCGTGGTGTCGGCGAGACAGAGGCCTGCGGGAGTGGTGCCTGCGCTGCCGTGGTGACGGGGCGATTGCGCGGGATGCTGGACCAGCGTGTACGCGTGAACCTCCGCGGCGGCCACCTCCAGATCGAGTGGCAGGGCGAGGGGCAACCGCTGTTGATGAGCGGCCCGGCGACGACAGTATTCGAAGGACAGATCGCACTATGAAAGACGATCACACAGCGCAACTGCGCAGTCGGGACACCCAGCAGGGCATTTCCGCAGAGGACGTCGCCGCCTACCTCGCGGCACACCCCGATTTCTTCAAACGCCACGAGCAAGCCCTGCTGGATCTGGATCTGCCGCACCGCGCCGGTGCCGCGGTATCGCTGGTCGAGCGCCAGGTGAGCCTGCTGCGCGAGCGCAACATCGATTCCCGTCAGCGGCTCGGCCGTCTCATGGAAACCGCCCGCGACAACGACCTGCTCTTCTCGCGGACGCGCAGACTGGTGCTTGGCCTGCTCGAGGCCGACTCGCTGGAGGGCTGCAGCCGCGTTGTGCTGGATGCCCTGCGCCGCGATTTCTCCATCGACCAAGGCAGGCTCTACCTGCTCTCTGGCACCGCGCTCGAGTGGCCGCTGTCGGCAAATATCCTCGATCGCGCTGAAGCAGGCTCCGCGCTGAACGGCCTGCTCGGAGTAGGCCGCCCGATCGTCGGCCCATTGCGACCGCAGGAGCGCGCGATCCTCTTCGGCAATGTCGCCGAAGAAGTGCAGTCGGCAGCCGTCGTTCCCATCGGCAACCCGTCGTGCATCGCAGTGCTCGCCGCAGGCAGCAGCGACCCGCGTCGCTTCCATGCCGAGATGGGCACCATGTTCCTCGAGTTCATCGGCGAGGTGCTCGCCCGCATGCTGCCGCACCATGCCTTGAAATCCTGAATGCGCGGGGCAGCGCTCGCGGAGCAGGCCGAGGCTTATCTCGGCTACCTCGAGGCCACGCGCCGCGCCTCCGCGCACACTCTCGCCGCATACCGCCGGGACCTGCAGCTGCTGGAAACCCTGCTCGCTGGACACGGCGTCGCGAACGCGACCGGTGCAGATGCACTGGCCATGCGACAGGTGGTTTCCACGCTTCATCGCCGCGGCCTTGCTCCACGAAGCATCCAGCGCTTTCTGTCTGCCTGCCGGGGGCTCTTCGGCTACCTCGTCGGGCAAGGACTCCTGTCAGCGAATCCGGCGCTCGGGCTGCAGGCGCCTCGTGGCAAGCGCAGCCTCCCCAAGGTGCTGGACGTCGACCAGACCGCACGACTCCTCGATTCCGAGCCCCGCAACGAGGAGGGCCTGCGCGACAAGGCAATCATGGAGCTGTTCTACAGCTCCGGCTTGCGCCTCTCGGAACTCTGCGGGCTGGATATCGCCGCGCTGGACCTGAACGAGGCGCTGGTCACGGTGACCGGCAAGGGCAATCGCACACGCACGCTCCCGGTCGGAAAGCAGGCTCTGGCGGCGCTGCGCGACTGGTTGAGGCTGCGTGCGCAATGGCCACGCGCGGCGCACTGCCAGGCACTCTTCGTGAGCCGCCGGGGTACACGGCTCGGCGTGCGCGCGGTGCAACTGCGACTCGCACAGCACGCGCGGGAGAGCGGCCTGCAGCAGCAGCTGCACCCGCACATGCTTCGTCACTCATTCGCCAGCCACCTGCTCGAGTCGAGCAGCGACCTGCGTGCGGTCCAGGAACTCCTTGGCCACGCCAATCTCTCCACCACGCAGGTGTACACGCACCTCGACTTCCAGCATCTCGCGAAGGTCTACGACGCCGCGCACCCGCGCGCCGGACGCCGTCGCGAGGGCGCGACGGACTGAACAGACATGGCACGCCGGCTGCGACTCATCACCTTCGATCTCGATGACACGCTCTGGGACCTGCGTCCTGTGCTGCTGCAAGCGGAACAGGAACTGGCGGTCTGGGCGGGCGGACGCTGCCCGGAACTCGTGGAGCGTTTTGACCGCGCCGCATTGATGGCTCTGCGGCTTGAACTGATGGCGAACCGGCCCGAGCTCGCACACCGCATCAGCGACGTGCGGATCGAGTCATTGCGCCTCGCGCTGGAACAATGCGGGCGCTCTACCGCCGAGGCCAGGCTGCTGGCACGCGAAGGCTTCGAGGTGTTCATCGCGGCACGCCACGCGGTGCAACCCTTCGAGGGGGTGGAAGCCTGTCTCGGGGAGTTGCAGGAGCACTACCAGCTCGGCGTCATCACCAACGGCAATGCCGATGTCTTCAGGCTGCCGCTCGGAAAATACTTCGACTTCGCCGTGCGTGCCGAAACGCTGGATGCTGCCAAACCCGACCCGCGTCCCTTCTCGGAGGCGCTGCGCGCAGCCGGGGTGGAAGCAGCAGAAACGCTGCACGTGGGCGATCATCACGATCACGACATCGCGGGGGCCATGGGCGTGGGAATGCGCAGCGCATGGTTCAACCCCAAGGCGCGGGAATGGCCCGGAGGCCCGAGCGCCGACGGGGAATTCAGGCAGTTCGGGGAACTGCCCGCGCTGCTGCACCGCCTGCAGGACTGATAGCCCCGCGCCTACTGGCTCAGGTCGTTGACCCCGGCTGTGGGGCTCGTCGACTGATTGGTGGTGCTGGGCTCGAGTTTCTCGATGCGTCCACCACTGCGCAGGAAGGCTTCGACCTCGGCCTGCATCTGCTCGCGAACCTTCCTCCGCGCCTCGACGGAGGGCGCGTCGGCGGTCTCGTCGCGCGGAGGCGGGGCCTCGGCGGATTCGGTAGGTTCAGACTCTACTGCGTCGTCTTCTTCGTCTTCGGAGGACATGACTGCTCTTCCGGGTGTTCGTACATGCCGCAAGGCATTTTTGTATTGCGGATCCGGCCCGGATGCAAGAGGGCCGGAGGTTAATCAGATGGCTTCGGATCCGGACTCGCCTGTGCGAATGCGGATCACCTGCTCCAGCGGGGCAATGAAAATCTTGCCGTCACCGATCTTGCC
>CAIYPF010000134.1 GCA_903928015.1 uncultured Gammaproteobacteria bacterium
CAATGAGCAGATTGCAAAAAGCATGTAGTGCATGTGCATGCAGCAGCATCAGAGCGACCCGGCCAGCGATTGCGCGGGCGCAAAGAGTGAATTGCACCGCAGGCATGAATGAGCGCAAGTGTATTCGGACCGAGCGAGAATCGTTGTCGAGCTGGTGGCCGAAGCAAGGCAATACCGCCGCGGGTCAGGAGTATTCGGGTACGCCGATTCCTCACATTCAAACTCTGCAGCGCTCCTCGCGAATCCGAAGCCGGCGGGCGATCCGAGAAGTTTCTTGAAAAAAGCGACGTAGCCGGTTCGGATACGTGGCCGGTACGAACCAGGGTACGCGGGTGCCACGTCACCAGACTTTTCTCTGTTAAAATACCGGCCACCGATTCTCCGGCATTTCCGATGGGGGGCTCGAGGCGCGCGTTGCCCGTATGCGAGGACGCATCCGTGGTGCAGAACGATTGAATCTCGCAGGACGGGATGACGTGCACCGTAATCCCGATCGTTCTTCGCGCCCTGCCGTGCTGTTGTACAGTAGTTGCTCATGGCTGCGCTGACTGGGAACGCGGATGGAGCCTGCGTCTCATTCGCCGCGTTGTGCTGCAGGACGGCGTGCACTCAGGCAAAGGAGCTCCAGTTAAATGCTGCACTGAGCGAACTGGTCAGTAGCAGTCAGTGTTCCATTGTCAAGTACGATATCAGAGACCCCCAGGTTCTCGCATCCATCCCCATTCATGCCTGCGGTGCAATGTTCACTCTTTGCGCCCGTGCAATCGCAGGTCGTGTGGCCCTTTCCGCTGCACATAGCGCGGTCTTCGAGCCGCTGACGTATCATACAACGCCCGCTACCATACAGTAACCCTGCCTGCCGTGCAGCGCCCACCTGTACCACCAGAACCGCCAACCTGGTGAAAGCGGCACGAAGGCAGAGTGCATTCACGTGGGTATTTAGGATGCCCCACAGCAAGGCCTGCGTTTATAAGCGCCCCCTGACCATGTGACATCTGGTTTGGCATCTGATTTTGTTCATTTCGCTGCTCGCTGATCGTTCGTGTGCCAGCCTACTGTCCTGACTTCACGTGCAGCCAAGCTGCGCCCGGTGCTCTGCCTGCTCTGCTCGGCGTCGTGCACGCGCTATCATGCCGATTCGTTTCGCAGAGGTGTCACTCGTGTGTTGAGCGTGAACGCAGCCGCAGGCTCGTTGGAGTGCGCGACTCGATTCAAACTTCTGGCGTGCCACCTCACTTCGCATGTCGTGCCAGCCCGCACTCGGATCTGCCAGCGTCTTCGTCGCGCTCTCATCTGATCGCATCCGCCACCGGTTCTGAATGAGCGCTTTCGTTCCCAAGCTGTGCGCACACTCTGTCGCAAGTAGCCATGCGACCTTTGGCGGCACGCCGAGTAATTCGGGCCGTGCGCGCTACGGGACGGCATGCCTAGATTGCTGCGGTAGGCAGACCACCCAGCGTCTGTTGCTTAACTGCCAACCGGCATGACAGACGAGACGGGCTGCGTTGTCTTGGCATCTGCCTCGACTTGCGACCTTAGCTTCTCCCGCCCGTGCGTTGGTTTCGGCATGTTCGCATTCTGCAGCCCCTGACCATATGCGGCGCGCTGCCCCGTGCCCTTAGCCAGTGACGATGCCGAGATTTTCCCCGAGCTATCTTCTCCAGGCATGCTGATGACGGACGGCTGTCACGGTGCAGCCGGAATCACGGTCATCGACAGTCGGCTCAGGCTCATCAGGTCCCCTGTTCAAGTTGCGGTCCTGGCCTCGGGCTGCCTCTCAGCTTGCACGCCGCTGCGGCCTGCGGGCAACAGCCGACCTCAGTAAGCGCACTATCTTCGCGGGCCCTCATGCCTGGCTGCACGGATCCCGGCCATCGCCGTCGGCGCAGGCCGGGCAGGAGCTAAATGCCGCCCGGGGCTGCTGCGCCAGCCCTGCGGGAATAAAAGGACAGCCCTGCGGGAATAAAGGGACAGCCCTGCGGGAATAAAGGGACAGCCCTGCGGGAATAAAGGGACAGGTCCTGCGGGAATAAAGTCGCCGATTCGCGTTGATTCCCGCTCGAATCCTTTCTTCCCGTAAAATCCCAAATCGTGATGTTGAGGCTGGTGATCACCGCGTCCTTGACCGTGATCTCCGCCTCCTGCCGCTTTACCTCTGCCGTCGCCGCCGCCAGCTGTTGTTCGTGCTGCGCCAGCAGCGACGCGACCTCCTTCTTGATCTGTGCACTCACCTCCTCTGTCGACAAGGGGCTTGTGTGCACCCGCTGCGACATATGGCTTAACGGACGTCCCCACGCGTTGGCCGGTGTAGCACCTGCTGCCCTCTGCGGCACCACCGATGGCATCACAGAAGGCTTCGATGGTGACTGCCTTTGATTCCTCTTCGGCGGCGGTGCTCCTTTCACCTCAAACCGCCAACTCACGTCGCAGCCCTCCATGCTGGCGA
>CAIYPF010000135.1 GCA_903928015.1 uncultured Gammaproteobacteria bacterium
AGCGCGGGAGAGCGCTTGCCTCCGCTCGCGATAGCTGTGGACGCGACGCTTGTGGTGGCGGGAGCCTTTGCCACGCGGGACTACTCGCCGCTGCATCACGATGCCCGCTACGCGCGCGAGCAGGGCGGTCACCGGGACCTTTTCCTGAACACGCCCACGCAGCTCGCGCTGTTCGAGCGATACCTCTGCAGCACGCTGGGGGCGGGAGCCCGCATCGGCAGGCTGCGTTCGCGCATGACATCGCCCGTTTACGCGGGGGCGGAAGTCTCGATCGACGCCGAGGTGCAGGGCGCCGACGTGGACGCGGCAGGTTGCGGCTGGCTGCGGCTCGAGATCTCATTGCACGCCGACGGCAATGCATCGAGCCGCTGTGAAGCGCGCGTGGCGTTGCCCGTCACTGCGCAGGACGATCCCTGGGCGCGTCGCGGCGAGGAGTGGAAGCCATGAGCGCGCCACTCGCCGGCATCCGCGTGCTCGATTGCTCGTTGCTCGCGCCGGGTGCGACGGCCATGCATCTGGCCGATCTGGGCGCCGAGGTGATCAAGATCGAACCGCCCGGCGGCGATTACGTACGCGAACTCACCTGGCCCATCATCGAGGGCAGCTCGCTGATGCATCACCACGTCTCGCGCGGCAAGAAGAGCCTGGTGCTCGATCTGCGGCAGGACGAGGGCGTGCGGGTGTTCCGCGAACTGGTGGCGGTGTCTGATGTGGTGATCGAGGCGATGCGCCCGGGTGCGCTTGCGCGCCGCGGGCTGGGGCCCGAGGTGTTGCGCGCGATCCGACCCTCGCTGGTGTACTGCTGCGTCTCGGGCTACGGCATGAGCGGGCCGTATCGCGATCTGCCCGCGCACGGCATCGCTTTCGACAGCTGGGCCGGCGTCGTGGCGCCTGCGGAGGACGACGAGGGTTTTTGCTACATCCCCGAGCACGCCTCCATCGGCATGCACGCGGGCCCGATGATGGCGGCGATGGCGATCTGCGCATCACTGCTGCGCGCGCGCGCTACCGGCGAGGGTGCGACGCTCGATATGGCGCAGGCCGACGGCGCTGCCGCCACCGACTGGGTGCGCAGCGAAGCCTGGAAAGCCTACGAACGCCCCGCGAGCGAGGTCACGGGCAACAAAGCCGACAACTTCGAGCGCCGCGCGCCCGGCACCGCCGGCATGCGTGAGGGCGTGCGCTACCAGTTCTACCGCACGCAGGATGGCCACATCCTTTTCATGGCCTCCGAGCAGGAGTTCTGGCGCAACTTCTGCGCGGGCGTCGGGCGCATGGATCTCTTCGCGCGCTGGCCGGGTGCGCGCTACGCGGACCACGCCCGCGGCAACCGCGAACTGCAAACAGAACTGCGCGCGATCTTCGCCACGCGTAGCTCCGCCGAGTGGCTCGTCTTCGGAGCGGAGCAGAACACCGCCATCGCGCCGGTGAACACGCCGCGCACACTGATCGATGACCCGCACTTCCAGGCACGCTTCCCGTGGCTGCCCGCGGCCGAACACGGTGCGGACATGATGCCCTTCGCGGTCCACTTCGTCGGCGAGCAACTGCCGCCGCCACGCCGCGCGCCTGCAGCCGGCGAGCACGGCGAGAAGATCCTGCGCGAGCTGCTGGGTTACACCGAAGAGCAACTCTCTGCACTGCGTGACGCAGGCATCACGGGCGGCACACCGTGAACGCAGCCCAGCAACCCGCAGCACGCGCGCGCGGCAGGCCGCGCAGCCAGGCCTCGGAGGATGCGATCCTCGACGCCACGCTGGAGCTCCTCTCGGATTGCGGCTACCGCGACGCCACGGTTGAAGCGATCGCGCTGCGCGCGGGTGCCAGCAAATCCACGATCTACCGCCGCTGGCCCACCAAGGAAAACCTCGTCATCGCGGCCTTCGCCCGCTCGCCGCTGCTGCGCGCGCCGGCGCGCGGTGATGTGTGCGCGCAGCTCTCGGCGACCATCGAGCAGTTCGCGCGCTACATGCAGGAAACCCCGCTCGGCGCCGTGCTGCCGGTGCTGGTGGCAGAGCGTGGCCGCAATCCCGCGCTCGATCAGGCGCTGCAGCCGCTGGTGCGCCAGCGGCGCGAGCCGCTCGGGGAGATCCTCACCGCCGCCATCGGGCGTGGAGAGCTGCCAGCGGGCATCGATATCGAACTCGCGCAGGATCTGCTGATGGGCCCTGTGCTGCAGCGGATCATGGTGATGGGAAAGCGGGTAGACCGACCCTTCATCGATGCGGTGGTGAGCAATGTCTGCGGTGGCCTGCGCGCCGCGGCCGGCAGCTGAGGGCAAGGGGTGGCGTTCTTCCCGCGCCTGGGACCCCGCGACCTGCTGCGCGATCCCGTCTACCGTCGCCTCTGGGTTTCGGTCTTCAGCAGTTCCTTTGGCGCACAGGTCACGCTGATCGCCATCCCCATCACCGCAGCGGTGCTGCTGCACGCGAGCCCGGTGCAGATGGGCCTGCTCACCGCGATGGAGATCCTGCCTTTCGTGCTCTTCTCGCTGCCGGGCGGTGTGTGGCTGGACGGCGTACGCAAATTGCCCGTCTATGTGGCCGGTGAAACCCTGATCGCGCTCGCGCTGCTCAGCGTGCCGCTCGCGTGGTGGGCTGGCTGGCTGGGCATGAGCTGGCTCTACGCGATTGCCTTTGCCATCGGCTCGGTGCACACCATCGCCGGCAGCGCTTCGCAGATCGTGCTGACGCAGATCGTGCCGCGCGAGCGCCTCGTCGAGGCCCACGCCAAGAACGCGCTCGCCTCCTCCAGCGCCGAGGTGATGGGCCCCGGCATCGCGGGCGCGCTGATTCGCGTGGTGGGTGCGCCGCTCGCGCTGGTGGCGAACGCACTGCTGCTCGGCTTCTCCGCGCTCATCCTCCGCGGCATCCGCGTGCATGAGGAGGTGCGCCCGTTGCGCACCCGGATGCTGCCGGCGATGGCGCAGGGGCTGCGCTTCGTGCGCGATGTGCCGCTCCTGCGCACCATGTCGATCTGCTGCGCTACGTGGCAGCTTTGCCACAACGCCGCAGTGGTGGTGCAGATTCTGTTTGCCACGCGCGTACTGGGGCTGGACGCCGCCAGTGTGGGCCTGTGCTACGTGGCGCTCGGTGTTGGCACGATCTCGGGCAGTGCCTTCGGTAACCGCATCTCGATGCGGCTGGGGCCGGGGCCCGCGCTGGTGCTGAGTTTCGGGATCTGCAGCGCCGCATGGCTCTGCGGTGCCGTGGCGCCGGCCAATGCGGTCGGCGTGGGGTTGTTCGTGGCGATGCTGCTGCTCTTCGGCTTCGGTGCCACGCTGCTGTTCGTGACCTTCATCCCGCTGCGTCAGGCCGTGACACCGCCGCATTTCCTGGGGCGCATGACGACGACGGTGCGTTGGTTGATCCTGATACCTGCCGTGCCGGGGGCGCTTCTCGGGGGCTTCATCGGCGAGCACATCGGGCTGCGCTACACGCTGCTCTTCTCAGGTCTTACGGCCTTGCTGCTCGCGGTGTTGGCGTGGCGCCAGCCCATCCTGCGGGGTACGCGCACGCTGCCCTGGCCTGCACCTGCGCCTGTTGATGACGAGCCGCCGGGGCCGGAATCGGGGCCCGGGGAGTACCTGCCCTAGTCGGCGGCTACGCTTTGTTGTCGTGAATTGGAACGCGTGCTAGCTTAGGCCCGACACAGCCGGAGCAGGTGCGCCATGAACGCCGATCAGCCAGTAGTTCAGCAATCGCAGTTCGATGTGGTCGTGGTGGGAGGCGGCGTTGCGGGCATGAGTGCCGCCATTGCAGCGCACGATGCTGGCGCCCGCACCTTGCTCCTCGAGGCCAGCGAGACGCTGGGGGGTACCGCGAGCTGGTCGGGTGGCGCGGTCTGGATTCCGGTCAACCACCATATGCAGTCGAGCGGTGGAAACGATTCCCGCGAAGCTGCCGAAACCTACATGCGCAGCTGCGCCGAAGGGCTCTCTGACGAGAGCGTATACCTCGGTTATCTGGACCGCGCCGATGAAGTCGTGCGCTGGATCGAGTCCGTCACGCCGCTTCGCTTCGAGATGGGCACGATGCCCGACTACCAGGGCGGCCGCGAGGGCGGCTTCTACCGCGAGGGCTTCAGCCGCTCCATAGCGCCGGAGATCTTCAACCTGAACCGGCTCGGGGAGCAGGTGAAGCTGCTGCGGCGCTCCCCTTACGGGACCATGCCCTTCGGCTTCCAGGAATTCTCGCGGATGAACGCGGTGATCCATCCCGAGCGCATCGATGGCGCGCTCTATGCCGAGCGCCTGCAGGCGGGCTGGATCGGCTGGGGCGAGGCGCTGTCCGCACCCTTGCTGCTCGCGCTGATTGAGCGTGGCATCGAGATCCGCTGCGGCGCGCGCGCGCGCCGCCTCACGGGTGAGAATCGTATCGACGGGCTCGAGTACGAAGACGCATCGGGGGTTCACAGAGTGCAGGCGCCGCGCGGAGTGGTGCTGGCCTGTGGCGGCTATGAGTGGGATTCCGAGATCACCGAGCGCAATTTCCCGGGCGTGCCTTTCCAGCCATCCACTGTCGTGACCAATCGCGGAGATGCGTGGCGCATGGCGGAGTCTGCCCATGCGCAGATCGGCAATGCCGGCACCTGCTGGGGTTGGCCCGCCTACCTGATTCCGGGTGAAACCCTGCCTGAAGGCGTGCCCCTCGTGCGCACCAGCCTGGTGGAGCGGGCGCTGCCGCACCTCGTGGTGGTGAATGCGCGTGGCGAACGGTTCGTCGACGAATCGCTGCCGTACCACACCATCCTCAAAGCGATGATCGCGCGTGGCGCGGATGGCACCTTCACCAACCTCCCGGCCTGGCACGTTTTCGACCAGCAGTTCCGCGACAGCTACGCCTTCGGTCCCGTGGCGCCCGGCATGCCCACGCCCGACTGGATGCAGTGCCACCCCGATCTTCCCTCGCTCGCTGCGGCGATCGGTGTGGATGCCGGGGGGCTTGCGCGCACGCTCGCGAGCTTCAATGCCGACGTGCATGCCGGCAAGGACACGCAGTTCGGGCGCGGAGAAGCACCTTACGGGAAGTTCTGGGGCGACCCGGATTCGCCCACCGGCCGCAACCTCGGCACCGTCGAGAAAGGCCCGTTCTACGCGGTGCCCATGATTCCGTCGAACATCGGCACCTGCGGCGGCCCGCGCATCGATCAGGACGGCCGCGTGCTGCGCGCCGGCGGCGGCGTGGTGCCCGGGCTTTTCGCCGCGGGCAATGCCACCGCCGCTATCAGTGGGCCTGCGTATTTCGGGCCGGGCGGGACCATCGGGCCAGCATTGGTTTTCGGCGTACTGGCAGGCCGCGCAGCGGCAGCGGAGGTGTGAGTCATGGAAGCCAAACAGGCAACGGACTACGACGTCATCGTGATCGGCGCGGGTGGTGCGGGATTGTGTGCCGCCATCGCTGCCGCTGATGCGGGTGCGCGTGTGGCACTCCTCGAAGCCGGCAAGCGGGTGGGCGGTTCGACCGCGCTCGCGGGTGGCTTCGTGCTTGCGGCGGGAACGGCGCAGCAGCGCGCGCTGGGCATCGAGGACACGCCCGAGGCGATGGTGCAGTACGTGCTGGAGCGCAACGGCACCACCTCGCCGGAGGACGTGGTGCGTCGCGTCTGCAACGAGGCGCCGCGCCTGCTCGAGTGGCTGGGCGAGATCGGCGTGGAGTTTCCCGTCTCGCGTCTCGTCTCCCCGAACCAGCGCATGATTCCCCGTGCCCACGAGCCGGATGGCTTTGGTGCCCGCATCGTCGAGCGCCTCGATTACGAGCTCAGCAAGCGCAATGTGGATCTCGCCTGCAACAGCCGCGTCGAAGAACTGCTGCGCGCCGCGGACGGATCCGTTTGCGGCGTACGGGTCGGCGGAGAGAGCATCGCGGCGCGAGCCGTCGTGCTGTCGTGCGGCGGTATCGGCGGCAACCCGGAGCTGTTGCACCGCATGCTGCCCAAGTCACACGGCGCAGGCGACTGGGTGTGGCACGTGGGCCACGAGCACAACAAGGGCGATGGCCTGCGCATGGCGGAAGCCGCGGGCGCGAAGATCTGCGGCGAGGACAGCGGCCTGTTGCTCGCTACGCCGAATTTCCACCGCGACCTCGAGGTGATCGGCCCGGACTGGGTGATGCTGGTGAACACGAAGGGCGAGCGCATCGTGCGAGAGGATGCGGCGTACTGGGAACTCTCCGAGGCGCTGGAGGCGCAGGATGACCGCCGAGGTTTCTGCATCTTCGATCGTGAGCTCATGCTCGCCGCCGAGCCCGACCCTCGGGTTCTGGAGGCGCTCGCCGCGGGCACCATCTCCTTGAGCTGGATTCCGCGCGTGCTTGAGGAGCAGATCGCCAAGGGGCGTGTGCTGCAGGCCGGTTCCATCGCCGAACTCGCGGCGCTGACGGGCGTGGATGCGGGGGGGCTTGAGCGCTCGCTGCAGCGCTATAACGCGCTCGCACGCGCCGGCGAAGACACGGACTTCGGTAAGGCCACGCGCTCGCTGAAAGCCCTCGGCGCGCCGCCCTACTACGCCGCGGAGGTGCGCCCGGCCATCGTGATCGTCACCGGTGCAGGTGCGGCCGTCGATGGCCACGCGCGCGTGGTGAAGCCATCGGGTGATGCCATACCCGGGCTCTATGCAGCGGGCGAATCCACAGGCGATGTCTACGGCCGCTATTACGTGGGCAGTGGCTATGCCATTGCCTCCGCGCTCTCGCTGGGCCGCGTCGCGGGGCGTGAGGCCGCGGACTTCGCCCTCGCGCAGCGCTGAGGCAGCAAGGGTGGACGCCCGGCGCGAACAGGACATCCTCGCCGCGCTCGACACCACCGTGCATCTCGATCCGGCAGCCCTGTCTGCCGGGCTCGATCGATGGCTCGCGGAGCGTTTTCCCGGCGCGCACACCACCGGGCTTGCGGTGCCCGGCGGCAGCGGTGCGTCCAGTGAACTCTTCTTCGCTGTGCTGCGGGGTGCTCCGTGGGCGCAGGGCGCGATGGATGCCGAGGTGGTCCTGCGCCTCGCACCTGCGCATGCCGTCTATCCGGTGGTCGATCTCGGCATCCAGGCCGATTGCATGCGCGCGGCTGCACGCGGTGGCGCGGTTCCCGTGCCCCGCGTCCACGCTGTGGAGACCGATCCGCGCTGGCTCGGCAAACCTTTCCTGTTGATGCAGCGCCTGCACGGGCGTGGTGCGCCCGACTGGCCTTCCTATGTGCTGGAGGGCTGGATCCGGGATCTGCCCGAGCCCGCGCAACGCAAGCTCTGGCTGCGCGCCATCGATGCCATCGTCATGCTGCACACCACCGATGTGAGCGACATTGCGCAGGCGCGCCTCGCTGCGCCCGGTGCGACGCCGCTCGATCGCATGCTGGGCTACTGGGAGCGTTTCCTGGCCTTCGTGCACGAGGGCGGGGACTATCCCGTCCTGCAGGAAGCGGTAGCGAGCCTGCACCGTGACAGGCCGTCGCTCGCGCCGCGCGAAGGCCTCGTATGGGGCGATGCCAGCCTGCGCAACATGCTCTTCGAGGAGGCGCGGCCCGTGGCCCTGATGGACTTCGAGTTCGCGCACGTGGGTGTGTGCGATTTCGACATCGCCTTCTTCGCGATCATGGATCACATCATGGCCGAGGGTTTTGCCGGGGGAGCGCCCAGACTGCCCGGTTTTCCCGGCGTGTCGGAAACCTTCGATTACTACGCGGCAGTGAACGGCCGACCCGTGGGTTCGCGTGATTACCTGGTGCGCACCGCACTCACCTACAGCGCGATGGCCACAACGCGGGTGTACCAGCGGCTGGCCTCGCAGGGACGCGTGGCGCCGGAGGATGTCGCGCGCAATCCGCCGCTCGCGTTGCTCGGGCGCTTGATGGACGGGAGTTGGACGCCGCGCTGAGCCTCAGCGCTCGGCCGCCAGCATCTGCGCCACCATGCGGCGCATGCGCATCGCCGAGGCATCGCAGCCCACGCTTACCTCGTCGCAGCGCTCCGGGCCCAGCTGGTCGATCAGGCGCTGGATCTCTTCCATCGCCACCACGTCCTCCATCAGCAGGTTGCGCACGTCCTCTTCGCGGTTGGGGTTGGTGAAGGGGAATGTCTGTGCCACGCCCGTGAACTCGTGGCAGCTGTTGCGTGTGGCCGGTGTGATCGCCACCAGCAGCTGGTTTGTCATAGCCGTTTCCGTGGGCCGGTCTGCGGGGGCGAGGTCGACGCGGATGCCGCAGAGGTTGGGCACATGCGCATCCGCCGTGATGGTGCGGTGCGCACGGTCGGTCTCGAAGCCGAAGGTTTTCATGGTGAGCGGACTGATCGGCTCGTTGGGCACTTCCCGGATCACGCGCAACCAGTTGCCCTCCTGCTCGGTGCGGTAGGGCTGTGATGCCACGTCCCCGCTGTCGATCAGCCCGTGGTGGAGGAAGCTGATGTGCGAGGCGTCCAGCAGGTTCTCGAAGGGCAGCAGGTAATTCGATGCCACCGGCAGCATGGCGCTGGTCTCGTGGAACCAGCCCTCCTTGCCGAAACCGAAGGGCTCGATCGCGGGAATGAGCGCAGGATCCGCGAGCGCCGGATCCCCGGGCCAGATCCAGAGCCACTGCCACTGCTCCACGATCGGGTAACTGCGTACGCACATCCGCTCGGAAATGGGGCTGCCCGAGGGAATGAGCACGCATTTGCCATCCGCAGCGAAACGCATCCCGTGGTAGGTGCACTGTATGGTGTCGCCCTGCAAGGAACCGGCGGAGAGCCGCAGCCCGCGGTGCGGACAGCGATCGAAGAGCGCTACCGGCGAGCCCGCCTCGGTGCGGAACATCACGACCGGATCGCCCAGGATCCACCGCTGCAAGGGGCTTCGCCCGACTTCGCTGGAGTAAGCCGCGACATACCACTGGTTGCGCGGCGCCTCGGCATTGCCTGCGATCATGCGCTCCTCCTTCGACATGCTGGCGTGATCAGGCTGCCGAACGCGCGGGCGCGCCCATGCCGGCGAGCGCGGGCATCACCCGTGACGCGAACAGATCCATCGATTGCAGCATCTCTGCCTCGCTCAGGTCGCCGAAGGCGAAACGGCAGACGAGGTAGTTGGCTCCGGATTCCTCGAGTTGCTCTCGCAGCACGCGGGTGACGGTCTCCGGGGAACCGGCGAGCGCCTCGCCGTGCTGCTGCACGGCTTCGAAATCCTCGGGCAGCAAGTAGGAGGCGAGCGGGTCGTTGTTGCGCTCCCAGAGCCACACGAAGTTCCGGCGGAATTCCGCGAAGGCGCGTTTTGCGATGCTGAGAGCAGCGGCGTCGGTAGTGGCGATCACGAGTTGCCGCGTGAGACCCATCAGCGGCAACTCTGCGCCCGGTGCCGCGATCTCCTGCCAGGTGGCGCGGTAGCGGTCGATGCAGTCGCGCACCTCGGAGGCGGGTCCGTTGCCGCAGACGATGTGCATGCCCTGGCTCGCGCTCCACGCGGCTGTCTCGGGTTTCAGCACGCCGTACCACAGCGGCGGCTGGGGTTGCTGCAGCGGACGCATCGGCAACGGTACGTTCCGGAACTGGTGGAAGCTGCCTTCGAAGTCGAGAGTTTCCGCACCGAAAGCCGTGCGCAGCAGCGCGAGTGATTCGTGGAAGCGCGGCTGAGCGCTCTCCATGTCGAGGCCGAAGAAGGCGAGTTCATGCGGCGAGATGCCTTTGCCCACACCGAGGTCGAGCCGCCCGCCGCTCATCTGGTCGAGCATGCAGATGTCCTGGTAGAGCCTGAGGGGTTCATAGAGCGGCAGCGGAAGGACCAGAGGCCCGATGCGAAGACGCCTGGTGCGTTGCGCCACGGCGGACAGGAACAACAGTGGCGAGGGCGCTATGCCGAAGGGTGTGCAGTGGTGCTCCGCCACGTGATAGCAGTGGAAGCCCGCTGCGTCGTAGCGCTCGGCAAGACGCAGACGCGTCTCGTATTGCGCAGCGACGGATGTGGCCGCGCGGTCCAGGTGGTCGAAGGCGCCGAATTTCATCTGTAACTCCAGTATCAGGCGCTTGCCGCGCCGTTAACCATCAGGTGGTGCCCTGACACCCAGCGGGCGTCCGGCCCGCACAGGAATGCCACTGCATCGGCGATCTCCGAGGCCTGCCCGAGTCGCCCGAAGGGCGAGGCCCGGGCTACAGCATCGCGGAGTTCGGGTGGCGCCAGATCCGCCATCCCCGGGCTGGTGGGGCCGGGCAGGACGGAGTTCACGTTGATGCCGCGCGCGCCGAGTTCCTTGGCCCAAACTTCTGTCAGTGCCCGCACCGCCGCCTTCGAGGCCACATAGGCCGACATGCCGGGAATGGGGTGTACTGCAGTGCTGGAGGAGATGTTCACGATGCGTCCGCCTGCGGGCATGCGGGCGATCGCTGCTTGCGCGCAAAGCATCACGCCGCGGACATTCACGGCGAAAACGCCATCGAATACCGACGGGTCTATTTCGCCGAGCATGCCGGGCGTGCCCACGCCCGCGTTGTTGACGAGCACATGCAATTCCGGAATCGCGCCGAACATGGCATCGACCTGGGCGGGATCGGATACATCGGCCTGCAACGCGTGGGCTTGTGCGCCTGCCGCTGTGATCTCCGCGACCACGGCTGCCGCGGCGGCAGCATCTGCGAGGTAATTGACGATGACGGCAGCGCCATCTGCCGCGAGTCGCAGCGCGATGGCCCTCCCGATCCCGCGTTCCGCGCCGGTGACGAGCGCTGTCTTTTTCTCCAGTGCCTTCATGAGGGATGGCCCTGCTGTTGCACATTTCTATAACACGTTACAACAGCTTGTCAGCCAAGTCACCACGGGCGGTGCGGCGGGTGTTGCAGATATTGGAACGCGTGCTAGCATGGCCCCGTCATGACCGTTGCCGTCGTCCCATAAGAATCCAGGAGGCTACACCCATGCGATCCACACCACGTCTGTCCCGCGCTCCGCTTTTCCTCTCCGTGCTTGTCGCCGCGCTGTCGGCGGGTGCCAGCCCGGGGTTGCTTGCGCAGTCCGCTGATGGCCTCGAGGAAATTGTCGTGACTGCCCGGAAGAGGGCCGAGTCGCTGGAGACCGCGCCTGTCGCGATCACCGCGCTCAGCAGTCGCCAGCTCGAGCAGTACAACATCACCCGCATGGAAGACATGTCCAGCCTCGCCGGTGGCGGCGTGCTGATCAGCAAGAACGGCGTCTCGCCCACCATCTCGATTCGCGGCGTCAGCTCGGATGCCACCAACGCCGGCTTCGACCAGTCTGTGGGCATCATCATCGACGGCGTCTTCTACGACCGCAGCCGGTGGACGCAGCAGGGCTTCTTCGATGTCGCTCAAGTCGAAGTGCTGAAGGGGCCGCAGTCGCTCTACTTCGGCAAGAGCACCGTCGCTGGCGCATTGGCGCTGTCCACGGCGAATCCGGGCAAGGAATTCGAAGGCAGCGTCACGGCGGGCCGCGAGTTCGATGCCAAGGGCTGGTACGGCGAGGGCTTCGTATCGGGTCCTGTGACGGATACGCTCGGTGCGCGTCTCGCGGTCCGCGCCTCCAAGACCGATGGCTGGCTCGAAAACACCGCCCCGGTGATCGGCAGCAAGGATTTCGGCGGCGAAGAAGAAAAAACCGCGCGACTCACGCTGCAGTGGGATCCATCGGACGCGGTTTCGGTCAACTTCAAGGTGCAGGTCGCGAACAACAAGGACGACGGTCCCGCAACGCGCGCGCAGCTATACAACTGCCGCGGCGGCAGCGGCACCACGGTGACGGGAGTTCCCACCGACCTTCAGGGCCCCAACTTCTTCGCCGCCTACCCGATCGTCGGTTACGAGGACTGCAAGCTGAACGACAAGATCAGCGTCTTCGCCGGCCCGCCCGGACTCGAGTTCGCGCAGAAGCCCGAGGGGGAGACCGACGCCGCGCTGGCCTCGCTGAAAGTCGACTGGAACGTGGGCTCGTGGACCCTCACCTCGGTCACCGGCTGGAACGACTACACACTGGACGACACCACGGGTTACATCTCCTCCCAGGGCCTGATCTCGGCGACGCAATCCGAGAGCAATACCGCCTTCTCGCAGGAGCTGCGGGCCTTGAGCGACTTCGACGGCCCGGTGAACTTCCTCTTCGGTGTGAACTACCAGACCACGGATTTCAGTTTCGATAACGCCTCGCAGATCATCCTCGCCATTCCCGATCCGCGGAACGGCCGTGCCGCCTCGCAGGATCACACCGCCACGCAGGACGGCGAGAGCAAATCGGCCTTCGGCGAAGTCACGTGGGACATCAATGACCAGTGGCGCCTTTCGGCGGGCGCGCGATTCACGCGCGAGGAGAAGGATCCGAAGTACGACCTCAAGTTCGTGAACCAGTGGTTCGGCATTCTCTTCCCGTTCCCGTTCTGGCTGCCGGAAGGCACGGTCTACGAGGACAAGTTCAGCGATGACGATGTGTCGCCGCAGGCCACCCTCGAGTGGCATCCGCAGGACGGCATGACGGTCTTCGCGTCCTACAAGACCGGCTTCCTGCCCGGCGGCTTCTCGCTGGGTGCCACACCGCAGGCGGGGCTCACGCTCAAGGACTTCCAGTTCGAGAGCGAAGAGGTCGAGGGATTCGAAGTCGGCTTCAAGTCCAAGATGCTCGAGGACAGCCTCAGCCTCGATGTGATTGCCTACGACTACCAGTTCACCAATCTGCAGGTGAACCTGTACGTGCCCTCCACGGCCTCGTTCATCGTGGGTAACGCGGGCGAGGCCGATACCACCGGGCTCGAGGCAAATCTGCGCTGGCAGGCCACCGACAACTTTGCGCTCCGCGCGTTCGCCACCTACAACAAGGGCGAGTACAAGGGCTACCGCACGCAGTGCTACACGCTGCAGAGCGCAGCGCAGGGCTGTGATGCGGCAACCGGCACGCAGGACCTCGACGGCAAGCCGCTGCCGCGCGCGCCTGAGCACACCTTCGGTGTCGGCGGCGTCTACACGGCGGATGTGGGCATCGGCAAATTGTCGCTGGGCGCGGACGCATTCTGGTCCGACGAGTACCAGATCGAGACCACCAACAATCCCTATCTCGTGCAGGACAGCTACTGGCGTCTGGATGCATCCGTGGCCCTCGAGTCCAACGACGGACACTGGAAAGGCATGCTGATCGGACGGAACCTGACCGACGAGGTGATCACCAGCTTTGGTGCCACCCGCGGCTTCACCACCGACCAGCTGGCTGAGCTGATGCCACTGCGCCAGGTGAGCGCGCAGCTGACCTACAGCTTCTGAGTCGTACGCGCCCCGCGGCGGCTCAGCGAGACGCCGCCGCGAGGCGCTCGAAGGACTCCCGGCTCGCGCCGCGGGTGATCCCGCAGAAACTGATGGCGGCGGCCTGCATGAGGCGCGGGCGCAGTCGGCGGTCCGTGATGTGGCCCTGGGCCCATTTCATCACGAGACCATAGAGCTGGGTGATGAGGTCGTCGGCGAAGACATCCGGCCGCACCCAGGGCTGTAGATCTCCGCTGCTCTCGATCTCCTTCACGATCGCGCGGAAGTCCGAGACCACGAAGTCGTGGATTGCCGATCGCAGTTGCGAGTCGGGTTTGTGGTGGAAGTAGAAGAACATCACCGAGCGGGTGTAGTCGCGCAGCGAACCGGTCATGCCACGCACGGCGTCACCGATGCGCTCGCTCACCTTGTCGGAGGGAGAGAGCAGGGACGTACGCTGGGAGAGCGGTTTGTAGCGGCCCTCGAAATCACCCCGCAGTGCCTCGGCAATGATGGCCTCGCGGCTGCCGAACTGGTTGTAGAGCGTGGCCACGGCTACGCCGCAACGTTGCGCGAGATCGCGCATCGTGATGCCCTCGATGCCGAGTTCGGCAATCAGTTCGTGCGTGACAGCGATGATCCGCGTGCGGCGGGCGAGCGGGCCGCGGGATGGCGCAATCTCTGGCCCGATGGGCTGGCTGCGGCGGGTGGACATGGGGCGGAGGCCGGAGGAATTGGAACGCCCCGGAGGATAACAGTACAGATTCGCGCTGGCACGCGAGGCAGGGGGCAGAAGCGGATGGCACAAGCGGAACTCACTGACAGTGTTCGTGGGATGCAGGCCGCGCTCTTGCGCTCGATCCGCAGCGACCTCGATCTCGTGGTGGCGCCGGCGGTGGGCACGGAGCAGGGACGCATGGCGCTCGCGCTCGCAAGCGAAATGCTGGCGTGGCTCGAGATCGGTGCACGGGACTCGGCGCGGGTCACCGCACCTGCCACCGGAGTGATGCTGCGTTTGCTGGAAAGGGCCAACGCGCTGTGCCGTCAGGCCGGTATCGAGGAGGCAGCCCTGTGCGCGCAACCTGCTGTCGCGTCCGAACTCCACGACGATAGCGACTTCGCCGACGTGCAGGTGGCGCTTGCTGCGAGGCTTGCGGCCCTGCTCGCACGCGACGCGGATCTGCCCGGCCTGCGGCCGGAGATCGGGCGGCTTGCCAGCGACGCTGTGGTCGCAGAGAACTCGGTCGCGCAGGGCGAGTACGTCGCGCTCAGTGCCCTGCTCGCCGACCGCAGCGATCCGGTGGCTGCGGTCGAGTGCGACATCACGCCAGAACGCCTGCAGGCCTGGGCCGATGCGCGGCTCGCGCACCTGGATCCCGGCACCGTGGACCATGTGGAGCGCGTCCCCGGTGGATACTCCAAAGACACCTGGCGCCTGCGCTTCAGCCGGGGCATCGGGGGGCGTCGCGCGCTCATCCTGCGCCGGGACCTGCCCTTCGGCCCGGGAGAGAACACTGTCACCGAGGAAGTGGCGCTGTTGAATGCTCTCGCGGATGCCGGCCTGCAGGTGCCGAGGCCGTTGTGTGTCGAGCCCGACGCCACTTATCTGGGCAAGCCTTTCCTGCTCTTCGACCAGTTGCCGGGCAAGGCGGTGTTTGGCGATTGGGATGCGGATCCGGACGAGCGCCGCGCCGTGATACTCGAGGTGGCGCGTCTGATGGCACGCCTGCATGCGATTGATCCTTTCGCCACCGGCGTGGTGGATGCCGCGCTCGCCGCGCGCCCGCCACAGGAGATCGTCCGCGACACCATGCGTCTGTGGCGCGACAAATGGCTGCGCCGGCGCACCCACCCTTCGCTGATCCTCGAGACCGCTTTCGACTGGCTGGTCAAGAATGCGCCCGCCACGCTGCCGCGGGTGTCTTTCGTGCACAGCGATATCAGTTTCCGCAATACGCTGATCGAGGACGGGAAGCTCTCGGCTCTTCTCGACTGGGAGTTCTGGCACCTCGGGGATCCGATGGAGGATCTCGGTTACTTCCGGCTGGTCGCGGAACCCTACCTCGACTGGGACGCCGTGATGGCGGCCTACCAGGAGGCGGGCGGCGAGCCCTACGACCCGGAGCGTGCGGCCTTCTACGAGGTGTGGCGCTCGGTGCGCAATGGAACCACCACCACTACTGCGTGGTGGGGATTCCTGAACGGCGCCTATCCGGCCTCCAAGGCGGCGTATCAGGGCGTGTCGCTCTACCGTCTGTTCCTTCGTGATGTGGCCCAACAACTGGGGAGGGTGCAACTGTGAGCGAGCGTGCAACCGTGACCAATCCGGGCTGGAGCACCAGCGGGCTTGCAGGCGCGCGTTTCGCGCCCGTGCTTCCCGAGGACGAGTTCCTGCACCCGGTGGCACCCGGCGCGGGTTATGCCACCACCGAGACCTCCTATTGGGGTTTCTGCGTGCCCGAGCAGAATCTCATGGCGGAGATCTACATCTGGTTCCACCCGGCACTGGGCACCATGAGCGCGGGCATCCTGCTTTTCCGCAGCAAGAAACCGAGTTCGCTTGCTGCTGACTTCGTGCACCACCACCACTTCCTGCCGATGCCCGCACAGATCGGCAACTACAGCATCG
>CAIYPF010000136.1 GCA_903928015.1 uncultured Gammaproteobacteria bacterium
CGCCGCCGCCACAGCTAAGCGGAGCGAGGGGCGTCGGACCAGCCGGCGGAAGGATACGTCCGGACAGCGGCGCGGGAGCTTGCACGTCACCCGGCGGAAGGCGACTGTCGGACGGCGGCGCGGGATTCATTGCGGATTCGTTAGGCGTGGCCGGCTGGCTGCCAGTGGCAACGCGCCTAACTGAGTCGGTAGAATCGAAGGCGCTGGCGCGTGCCGCGGTGGGGCCCGCCGATGCGCCGAACGGAGCAAGCTGATGGCTCGGGGGCGATGAGAAACCGCCTCGGTCCGACGGCAATGCAGCACCAACGGGCGCTCCCGCCGTACTTGCGGGCACCTCCGAATGATCGGCCGGTCGCAATGGCCCGTCCCACTTTGGGACTGGCGACGAGCTCGCAGCGGCCAGAGGGGCTCCGGCTGCGACTCGCAGCTTCTCGGATAGGCGCTCGGAAGGCCTGGGAGGCGGGCTTGCCATGAGAGCCTCCCTCGTCTTGGACCATTCTTCTCGGAACGGTCGCATGCTGCTCGAGACGCGGAGACAGGCGGCGTGCCGCAACCCGACCTCCTCATTGTCGAAAGAAACGGGCATCCCACTCGTTCTAGAATCGTTATAGGTTAGGAGGAAACAGAGCACAAACACTGCGGCCTCCATCTTCGACTCGGCCACCTCGTGCGCAGCCACAAGCCCGGGCACTTTACGGTGGGAGACCAGGTTCATGCCGAGCGCCGCGTCTGGGCCACGATCGTCGAGCGTGGCGAGAAAGTGCAGAAAGTCGATGCCGTTTTTCAAGGCAGAGGTAAACAAGTTCCCATTGTTCCACGAATCCCAAAACGTGTCGATAGAGAGACGATGGCTTTTCGTCCTGTCGTCCAGAAGAACGAGCTTGATGAACTGGCCGGCCTGCGATAAGTCGACGAACAAACGTCGGGGGCGGGCCGAGAGGTAGGCAGCGAGAAGGGAACCGGCACCCACACAGAAAACGCCGGCGTAGTGCGCCACGTGCGTGGAAATGCGAAGCGGCGGGGCGAGGTGGGCGCACGAAAAACAGGAGCCTCATACGAAATCCAGGGTCGCAAATGCCATCGGGCACCGCGCCTTGAACGATCGTCTCGACGCTCGGATAGGACGGGTCTTCGCTCGCAGAGGTCGAGGGCTGATGGTCGTCGAAACGAGACGGTGCTGCTGCTACTGGCGCTACACTGTGCGTTTTCATGCTTCTCAGCTGGGCGACACTCGCGCCTGAGACCGGAGCAATGCGGCGGCTAATCGGAGCATCAGCCGGAGCCCCCGACTTCTGCTTCGCGGCCAGCTGCTGGGCAGCCATCGCGTTCGCTTGCTGGAAGAGCGCAGGCAACAGTCCATGCTGCTTTTCCTTGGGCTTCGTGCCGAAACCTTTCCCAAACACGGACATAACGGCGGCTGGCGGCGCGGACGGCCCAAAACGAAGAGAGAACAAACCGGTTGGCGGATGGGGAAAACAAAAAGCCAACTCGTGGGAAAACAAAACCAACCGGATGGGCAACAAAAAGGCAACCGGATCGAGCTGAAAGAAAATTCGCAGACGACGGATGATGGCAGTGCTCACGGGCGCCCTGCTCTCGATCGCAGTGCTGGCAGCCGCCTCCTTGGCGGCGCTGGCGCCAGCGGTCGCATACAGAACGAGGGGCGCCGTCCAGCGGGAAGCGATGAGTCGCGAACGGACAGCGCAGTGGGAACGCGACCGCGAAGCAGCCGCACGCGAACGACGAGACGACTTCGAGGCGGCACGCGCCGCCGCGCCTGCACGCGACACCGACATGCCCCCGACGTCGCAGGGCGGGGCGGAGCAGGGCGGGCCAGGGCACGAGGGGCCTTCGCACTCGCAGCCGACTGCATCGCAAGACGCCGACGCGGAGCCACCGCGGCCATACCCGCGTCCGAGACCGCCTACATGCGACCAGGACCAGCCGACCGGACCGTTCCGCAACCTCTTCGGGTACGACAGCTCCTTTGAGCGCAGTTGGTTTCGCCGAGCCGACCGGAAAATGCCGCATTTCAGGTACGACCAGGGGTGGACCGAGCACCTGAAACGCGGGCCGGACGGCAACTCGCGCCTCTTCTTCGACTGGTTCCTGATTCGCCTAAACGCGGCGCGACTCGTGCAATACTTCTCCACCGAACAGCTAACCCTCTGTACGATTGCCTCGCTACACTATGCATCCGAACCTACCGCGCGTGCTGCCATCGCCTCCAAGACGCATATGTGAAGGCTCGAAGTACACCGAGCGATTTTCCGACGCGAGGCGCGCGCGCGTCTTCAAGACAGAGGTGCGCCCACGAATACGGGCAAGGCCAGTCTTTTTGGCATGATCCATCCCTCCGAGCGCCGCCGCGCAGGTCACGCCCGACACGAGCAGCCGGCCGGGGAGAAGGCGGCGGGCGGACGAGGACGAGGAGATGCCGTAGCTCCCGACCCACATCGAGTCACAGTGGATCGTGCTCGGCTGCAGCCCGTGGAATGTCGCCATGGAACTGACGCCGTACATCGACAACCACGCGTTCCGAGACATGTGGGACTTCAAGCAAGCGCTCGCCGTACGCACAGAACCCACGCTCGCATGCACGCACGCGCGCCTCGCGTTGGCGTCGCCCCGACTAAAGCAAACTATACCAAAAACCTCTCGCGCTTCTCGATTACGCAACATGAGAACGAAGCATGACGGGCCGACACGACATGACCCCACCACTTGCTCGCAGAAAGAGCTGCGCGACCAGTACGGGGTGGCCGGCTGCAACCCACACGAGCACATCAAGGGGGTCTCTTGCGACCGAGCAAAACAAAGAGGCGTCTTCGTGGACCGATATGGCGCGACGTGCTCCATGGGTACGCCACATCGTCGCTGGCCGTCCCCGCTGGCCGCGCGCCGTTCCAATCCGGGCGCACAACACGCGTTACACAGCGTCGCTCGTCAACGCGGTGAAAGCAGTCCTACTCTCACGCGATGTCTACTTGGATCCAACTTTCACCGTCTTCCGTGCCGGCCAAAACGACTGTAACTTCGGCGCGACCGTGGCACAACGCGGCTGGGAGAACCTAGAGTAACACCTGGCGCCCGACCCAC
>CAIYPF010000137.1 GCA_903928015.1 uncultured Gammaproteobacteria bacterium
GGATCGAGAAGTGGGGCGGCGTCCATGCCGGTGATTCCTTCCGTGGGGTGTGGCGCGGCGGTTGCCGGGCTGCAGGAAGGCTAGGCGTGGCCCGGGGCCGGTGTCTGTAGGACATTTCGGATAGTGCGGAGCCTTGCCCCCTGACAAAGGCTGATCCCCGTAGGAGGGGGCCATGCCCCCGACGGGGGCATAGATGAGTTATCCACCACTGCTGTCGCGGGCATGGCCCGCTCCTACCAACTCCGGATCCATGGCACAGAGCTATTTCGCCATCCCCGCTGTCTCTTTTGGTCATTGAGCCGCCCACGGCGCGGCGCTTAGCATGCGGCTCTCCTGCCCTCACGACGCCACGGAGCTTTGGCCCATGAGCAACGACGCCTTCATTTACGACGCCATCCGCACCCCCCGCGGGCGCGGCAAATCCAGCGGCTCGCTGCACGAGGTAAAACCCGTGGCGCTGGTCGCAGGTCTACTGCAGGAGCTCGCGCGCCGCAACAACCTGAAAGACACCAGCCTGGTCGATGACGTGGTGCTCGGCTGCGTCACCGCAGTGGGCGACCAGGGCGCGGACATCGCCAAGGTGGCGTCACTCGCCGCCGGCTGGGACGAGGACGTGGCTGGCGTCACGCTGAACCGCTTCTGCGCCTCGGGCGCCGAGGCCGTGAACATGGCCGCCATGAAAGTGCGCTCGGGCTGGGAACAGCTGGTAGTGGGCGGTGGCGTGGAATCGATGTCGCGCGTGCCCATGGGCAGCGACGGCGGCGCGATGGGCATGGACCCCGAAACCGCGATGAAAACCGGCTTCATGCCGCAGGGCATCGGAGCCGACCTCATCGCCACACTGGACGGGTTCACGCGCGAACAGGTCGACACCTACGCCGCCAGTTCGCACCGCAAGGCCGCAGCAGCCTGGGCGCGCGGGGCCTTCGCGAAATCCGTGATCCCGGTGCGTGACCGCAACGGCATCACCATCCTCGATCGGGACGAGACCATCCGCCCCGACAGCACCCCGGAGAGCCTCGCCAAGCTCCCCTCCTCTTTCCAGTTCATGGGCGACCTGGGCTTCGACGGCGTCCCGCGCAACAAGTACCCGCAGGTAGAGCGCATCGCGCACATCCACACGGCGGGCAACTCCTCTGGGATAGTCGACGGCGCAGCATTGGTGCTGATCGGCTCCGAGTCCGCCGGCAAGCAGCTGGGGCTCAAACCCCGCGCCCGTGTCGTCGGCACCGCGGTGGTGGGCACGGACCCCACGATCATGCTGGTTGGCCCGGCACCCGCCACGCGCAAGGCACTCAAGGTGGCGGGCCTCGGCTTCGAAGAGATCGATCTCTTCGAGGTGAACGAAGCCTTCGCCTCGGTGGTGAT
The DNA here is from genome assembly GCA_903928015.1 of uncultured Gammaproteobacteria bacterium. Lineage (GTDB taxonomy): Bacteria > Pseudomonadota > Gammaproteobacteria > Pseudomonadales > UBA5518 > UBA5518. The sequence goes on from CAIYPF010000137.1 coordinate 1,369, forward strand.
GCACTTCCAGAAAGACACCGGCGTGCCCTGGGAGAAGATCAACGTGAACGGCGGCGCGATCGCCATGGGCCACCCGCTGGGCGCCACGGGCGCCATGCTGATCGGCACCGTGCTCGACGAACTCGAGGCCCGCGGCGGCCGCTACGGGGTGGTCACCGCCTGCGTGGGCGGCGGCATGGGTATCGCCACCGTCATCGAACGCCTCTGAAGAACCGCAGCACCGGGAAGCAGCACATATGAAAAGCATTCGCTACGAAAAGGACGCGGCCAACATCGTCCACGTGATCTTCGACAACCCCACGGAATCGGCGAACCTGATGAACGTCGCCTTCCGCGAGGACTTCGCCACCGTCGTGGCGCAGCTCCGGGCAGAGCCGGATCTGGCAGGAGTGATCCTGCGCTCGGCCAAATCCACTTTCTTTGCCGGCGCAGACCTCAAGGAAATGGCGCAGGCGCAGGAGCAGACGGCGCAGTTCATGTGGGACTTCGCGCAGCCGCTGAAGCAGCAGATGCGCCAGCTCGAAACCCTCGGCAAGCCGGTAGTGGCCGCCATCAACGGCGCGGCACTCGGCGGCGGCTGGGAAATCTGCCTCTGCGCGCACCACCGCATCGCGCTCGACAACCCCAAGACCACGCTCGGCCTGCCCGAAGTGACGCTGGGACTGCTGCCGGGCGGCGGCGGAGTGGTGCGGATGGTGCGGCTGCTGGGCCTCGAAGCGGCTCTGCCCTTCCTGATGGAAGGCCAGCAGTTCAACCCGGCCAAGGGCATCAAGCTCGGTCTGGTGCAGGAACTCGCCGCCAGCGAAGACGAGATGCTCGAGAAGGCGCGCGTCTGGATCGCCGCGCATCCCGAGTCGAAGCAACCGTGGGACATGCCCGGCTACAAGATGCCCGGCGGCACACCTTCGCACCCGGCGATGGCGCCCAAGCTGATGGTCGTGCCCGCGATGCTCCGCGAGAAAACCAAGGGAGTGATGCCCGCACCCGAGGCCATCCTGAGCGCCGCAGTGGAAGGCGCACAGGTGGACGTGGACGCTGCGCTGCGCATCGAGACGCGCTATTTCATCGAGCTGGCGCGCGGTCCGGTGGCGCGCAACATGATCAACACCTTCTGGTTCCAGCTGAACGACATCAAGGCAGGCCTTGGCCGGCCCGCCGGCGTGCCCAAGGCGAACTTTGCCAAAGTCGGCATCCTGGGTGCGGGCATGATGGGCGCGGGCATCGCGCACGTCTGCGCCACGCGCGGCCTGCAGGTGGTGTTGAAGGATGTGACCCAGGAAGCGGCCGACAAGGGCAAAGCCTATTCGGCCAAACTGCTCGCCAAGCAACTCGAGCGCGGCAAGCTCACGCAGGAGAAAATGGACGCCACGCTGGCGCGCATCCACGCCACTGCCTCGGCAGATGACCTGGCGGGCTGCGAACTGATCGTGGAAGCCGTCTTCGAAGACCGCGGCCTCAAGGCCAAGGTGACCAAAGAGGCCGAAGCACAGCTCGCCGACAGCACGATCTTCGCCTCCAACACCTCCACCCTGCCCATCACGGGCCTCGCCGAGGCAAGCGCGCGCCCCGCGAATTTCATCGGCCTGCACTTCTTCTCGCCCGCAGACAAGATGCCGCTGGTCGAGATCATCTGCGGCAAGCAGACCAGCCCGGAAACGCTCGCCCGTTCCTATGACTTCGTACAGGCCATCGGCAAGACGCCAGTGATCGTGAACGACGCGCGCGGCTTCTTCACCTCGCGGGTATTCGGCACCTTCTGCAACGAAGGCATCGCAATGCTGAACGAGGGCGTGCCCGCGGCGGCCATCGAGAACGGCGCGGCGCTAGCCGGCTTCCCGGTGGGCCCGCTGGCGGTATCGGACGAGGTAAGTCTGGCGCTGATGGCGAAAATCCGCCTCCAGACCATCAAGGACATGGAAGCAGAGGGCAAGGTCTACGAGGCCCGCAGTTCCGAGGTGGTGGTGGAATGGATGATGACCCAGGACCGGGCCGGCAAGGCCGCGGGCAAGGGCTTCTACGAGTACCCCGAGGGCGGCAAGAAGCATCTGTGGAGCGGGCTCGACGCCCACTTCGGCAAGAACGGCAGCCTGATCCCGGTGCAGGACATCAAGGACCGCCTGCTCTACGTGCAGGCGCTGGAGACGGTCCGCTGCTGGGACGAGGGTGTGGTGACCACCGCGCGCGACGCGAACATCGGTTCGATCATGGGCATCGGCTTCCCGCCGTGGACCGGCGGCGTGCTGCAGTTCATCAACAGCACTGGTCTCGCGGCCTTCGTGGCGCGTAGCCATGAGCTGGCGGCGCGCTACGGCGAGCACTTCCTGCCGCCCGCTTCGCTGGTGGCGCGCGCCGGACGCAACGAAACGTATTGAGAACACGTGGCCCGCAGGATCCCGGGCAGGCAGTAACGCACAGGAGCAAGACGATGATTCCACGCACCCTCTACGGCGAAGAGCACGAGATCTTCCGCGCGAGCGTCCGCAAATTCCTCGAACAGGAATGCGCACCGCACCACGAGCGCTGGGAGGAGGAAGGCAACATCGACCGCGAGGTATGGAACAAGGCCGGCGCGCAGGGTTTCCTCTGCCCCACCGTGCCCGAGGAATACGGCGGTGCGGGCACTGACTTCCTCTACAACTGTGTGATCGACGAGGAGATTGCAGGCGCGGGACTCTCCGGGATCGGTTGGGGCCTGCACAACGACATCGTCGCGCCCTATCTGGTGAACTACGGCACCGAGTTGCTGAAGCAGAAGTACCTGCCACGCATGGCCACCGGCGAGATAGTCAGCGCCATCGCCATGTCCGAGCCCGGCGCAGGCTCCGACCTGCAGGGCATAAAGACCAGCGCCGTTCGCGAGGGCGATCACTACATCATCAATGGGTCCAAGACCTTCATCACCAACGGCTATCTGTCGGATCTGGTGATCGTCGTCGCCAAGACGGATCCTGCCGCAGGCGCAAAGGGCACCAGCCTGATCCTGGTCGAGGCCGGGATGGCCGGCTTCAGCAAGGGCCGCAAGCTGAAGAAGGTGGGCATGAAGGCCCAGGACACCTCCGAACTCTTCTTCGACAACGTGCGCGTGCCGGCCGAGAACCTCCTCGGCGAGGAAGGCATGGGTTTCGTTTACCTGATGCAGGAACTCCCGCAGGAGCGGCTGTCGGTGGCGGTGAACGCCATTGCTGCCACCGAGTCGGCGCTGCGCCTGACTGTGGACTACGTGAAAGAGCGCAAGGCCTTCGGCAAGCCGGTGTCGGCCTTCCAGAACACGCAGTTCAAGCTCGCCGAGATGGACTCCGAAGTGAGCGCGATGCGCGTGTTCATCGACCGCTGCATCGAGCTGCACCTGCAGGGCAAGCTCGACATTCCCACCGCGGCGAAGACGAAGCTGCTGTCGACCGATCTGCAGTGCAAGGTGATGGACGAGTGCGTGCAGCTGCACGGCGGCTACGGCTACATGTGGGAGTACCCCATCGCGCGGGCCTGGGCCGATTCACGCGTGCAGCGGATTTACGCCGGCACGAACGAGGTCATGAAGATCATCATCTCGCGGGCATTGCTGGGCTGAGCATCGGCCAGGGGCATCTGTCGCGGGCGTATCCCGCTCCTGCGGCAGGCGCGGGCCATGCCCGCGACCGGTGCCCGGAACTCAGGACAGCTTCGCTCCGCCCCCCGGCCCCACCGCCTGCTGAAGGATCTCCAGCCGATCCACGCCGTGCGTGAGGAATTCCTCGCCGTAGAGCCGCCGGTAAGGCTCGGCTTTTTCGGCCACCTGCTCGGAATCCAGCTGTTTGAAGGCTTTTTCGCCCAGCTGGCGCATCAGATCGCGCTCCACCAGACGGTCGTTCAGCTGGTCCCAGAAGCAGTCGTTCTCGAACTGCTCGATGAACTGCACCGCGTCACTCAGCTCGTCGTACTCGCGCGTGAGCCAGTAGCGCTGCTCCGCGGGATCGAACTCCACCAACTCGCCGCAGCCGAATTCATCCGCCAAGGACAGTACCTTCTGCTCCAGCGCACGCAACGGCGCGCTCTGCACTGATTCTTCGCCGCTGTAGGCGTGCAACACCCAGTCGGCAATCTCCAGCACGGTGAGCAGCGACTGGTAGTCGCTGCGGTTGATCTCGATCTTCATGTCAGCCCGCCTTGGCGGAGGGACGCGCCGAGACGGCGGCGTACCAGCGCACGATGTTCGTGCATTCGGCAGGAATGCTCTTGCGGATCCAGCGCGCGAAGTCGCAGGCGCAGAGCGCATCGATGTCGGCCATGGTGTAGCTGTCGCCCACCACGAAATCGCGCCCTGCAAGGCGAGCATCCAGCGTGCTCCAGAATTGCTCGAGGCGCTTCAGGCCGCGCTCCACGAGCACCGGCTCCTGCGGCAGCGACAGCGGACCGGGGATGCTGCGGTTGGCGAAGTTCGGATTGCTGTTGCGGAAAACCTCGGCAACCGCCATCACGCCCTCGTTGAAGATGCGCGTGGTCCACTCGCGTACCTCGCCCTTCTCGAGGGCATTGCGGCCGAGGAGCGGCGTTCCGGGATGCAGTGCCTCGAGGTAATCGCAGATCGCCACCACCTGGGTGAGCACCGTGCCGTCATCGGCAACCAGCACGGGCACCGTGCTCATGGGGTTCAGCGCCACGAAGGCGGGATCGAACTGACCGCCGTTCATGAGGTCGATCGGCTCGAAGGGCATCTCTATGCCCTTCTCGGCCATGAAGATGTGCAGACGACGGGGATTGGGTGCAGCCGGATAGCTGTAGAGCTTCATGCGCGGGTGTCCTGAGAGGCGGAAGTGCGCGCAATCTGGCAGCGGGGGGGCGGAGCGTCAAGCGTGCAGCGCGGGCCGGGAATGCGCGGAGCGAGGAAGGGCTGATTTCCGATCTGTTGCTGCAAGAGGCAGAGGCAGAGGCTGGTGCGGCCCAGCCCTGATTGCAAGCGTTTACTGGGCTCTGCTAGCTTGCCGGACGGATCATCAGCGAGGTCAACGTATGTGCATCCTCCAGATGAGCAGAGCCGTCGGGCCTCTGCGCCTCTCCGCCAGCATCGCCCGATGCGCGCTGTTACTGCTCGCCTCGCTGTGTTGCAACCTTGCACTCGCCGAAGCCGGCTTCGGCGGCATCATCGAAGGCTCGATCGAGGCCGATGTCTTCGGCGGCTACGGGCCGGGAATTCCCGGCATCACCGTCTACGCGATCAACACCGCCACCCTGCAGGCAACAGTACGCACGGTGACGGATGCAAAAGGCGCCTTCGTGCTTCCCAACCAGCCGGCCGGTAACTACCAGTTGTGCTGGAACACCTACCCCGGACTCACGGCCGGTTGCGACAGCAACCGCATGATCGAGGTCATCAACAAGGTGTCTGCCCGCTACGCGACCGGGCGTCCGGACCCTGACCCCGCGATGGCCGGCCTCACCGGCCGCATCCTGCACGAGGGCGTCCCAGCGCTGGACAGCAACGGCTCCCCGACCATAGGCGTTGGCGTGTGCGCACGCTTCGACCCGTTCATGGACATCGACGAGACCGCCACCGTCGAATTGCGCAACGGCGCCGGCAGCACGCTGGTGAAAGTGCGCACCAACGCCGACGGCTACTTCACCACCGGCGCAGTGCCGCCGCCCGACGGCGGGCCCTACACGCTTCGGGTGAGCTGCGGCACGCTGGCGGTGGTGGAAGTACCCGCCACCCTCGGGCTGGCCGCTACGCGCACCAATCAGGACATCACGCTTCCCGCAAACGCGGCGCCCGCCATCACGCAAATGAGCGCATCGCTGGTAGGGCAAACAGCAGCGCTCGCCGGCGTTGCGCCCGGCACGCAAGTGCGGGTGCGGGTCACGGCAACTGATGCCGACGGCGACGCACTGCACTACCGCTGGCGCTCCACCGCAGGCGTGTCCGGCACCAGCGATCTTCCCGCCGTTCTGTGGACACTACCCGCCACGGGCAAGGGCCTTCACTTCCTGTACGTGGACGTCACCGACCGCAAAGGCGGGCACGCCACGCGCCGCGTGGCACTGTCGACCGACGCCGGCACCGTAGCGGCGGGCGCACCGGGCGCGTCGGTGCCAAAACCGGCCGACAACTTCAGCGAGAGCGAGCACTTCCTGACCTACCGTGGCTTGGACACACGCCGCAGCGCCTGCCGTTACTACCTGACGCTGAAGGCAGTGGCCGGTTGCACGGCGAACGGCTTCCCCATCGAACCCACGCTCACCTTCGACCAATGGCTGGCGCGAAACAACATCGGCGGCCCTGCGGGCCCCGCCCAGACCGGCGAGATGCAGGCCTCTTTCCGCAACGTGGCGGACCTGAACCTGATACGGAACCACCACGCCAAGCGCACCGATGCCTCGCGCATCGCCTACTACGTGTGCAACCACGCCAAGGCGAGCGGTGCGGTGCCCGACACCAACCTGGTGGCCTGCGTGGCAATGGAGTACTCGATCGTGCCGGGCGCGAACGGCGGCAGGCCCTTCGTGCAGTTCTACACCTTCGGCCCCACCGGGCAGTTGTATCTCTCGGTGAATCTCGACGGCCGCAGCGAGAAATTCATCCCCGGTACCTGCGTGGTCTGCCACGGCGGGGACGGCTATTTCCATCATTTTCCCGAGTTGGGCACCACTGCGCGTGATGCCAACATCGGCACCTACATGATGCCCTTCGACCTCGACAACTTCGAGTTCGACACCGCGCCCGGAAAGTCGCGGGCGGCGCAGGAAAACATGGTTCGCCGCATGAACCTGCTGATCAAGCAGACCTCGCCCACGCCGGTGGCGCGGCAACTGATCGACGGCTGGTATCCGGGCGGGGTTGGAAACCAGTTTGCGGACTACTTGCCGCCCGGCTGGAACGAGGCCCTGGATTCCACGCTGCCGGCCGTGAGCCGTGGCGCACCCTTCAACGCGAGCGAGCTCTACCTGAAGATGGTCAAGCCAAGTTGCAGGCTCTGCCATGTGACGATGGGCACGCGGCTCGGGCTGGACTTCAACCGCTACACGCAACTGGTGCAGCGCGATGCCGACGGTTTACCCGTGGTGGATCCGAACACCGGGTTCAATGTAGGGATCAACGATCCGGGCACGGCGCCCGATGACCGGGTGGGCGATTTCGAGGAGGGTCACTCGGACGAGGTGTTCGGTACGCAGCAGCAGAACCAGAGCGGGCAGTACAACAGCTACCACACCTACAACAGCGCCTGCGACACCATCGGCGACGGGCCGCCCACCTGGAACATCTTCGACAACACCAACGAGCCGGGCAAAACCATGCCCAACGCCATCCAGACCTTCAACCGCTTCTGGCAGGACCCGGTGCAACTCGACCTGATGCAGAAGTTCCTGAACTACCGCGGACACGCCGACGCCAGCGACTGCGACCCGACCACGCGGCCGCCGTGGGCAGCCCAGCCCTGACAGGAAAGTGAACGCCGCGGCCCGCAGCAAACGGGCCGCGGCAGAGAAGGCTCAGCAGACTTCGAAGAGACCGGCAGCGCCCATGCCGCCGCCCACGCACATCGTGACCACCACGTACTTCACGCCGCGGCGTTTGCCCTCGCGCAGCGCGTGCCCGACCATCCGCGCACCGCTCATGCCATAGGGGTGACCGATGGAGATCGCGCCGCCGTTCACGTTCAGGCGGTCGGCGGGGATGCCCAGACGGTCACGGCAGTAGATCACCTGCACTGCGAAGGCCTCGTTCAGCTCCCACAGTCCGATGTCGTGCATCGCCAGTCCGTGCTGCTTCAGCAGCTTGGGAATGGCGAAGACCGGGCCGATGCCCATTTCGTCGGGCTCGCAGCCGGCCACCGCAATGCCGCGGTAGATGCCGAGCGGTTGCAGGCCTTTCTGCGCGGCCGTGGTGTCGTCCATCACCACGACGGCAGCGGCGCCGTCAGAGAGCTGGCTCGCGTTGCCGGCGGTGATGCAGCCGCCTTCGAGCACGGGCTTCAGCGTAGCCAGGCCCTCTGCGGTGGTGTCGGCGCGGTTGCCTTCGTCCTGCGAGAGCGTGACGTCCTTGTAGCTCAGCTCGCCGGTTTTCTTGTCCTTCATCTCGACGTTGGCGGTGACGGGAATGATCTCGTCGGCGAAGACGCCAGCAGCTTGCGCAGCGGCGGTGCGGCGCTGGCTTTCGAGGCCGTACTCATCCTGCAGCTCGCGCGAGATGCCGTAGCGCTTCGCCACCACCTCGGCGGTGTGGAGCATCGGCATGTAGACGTTCTCATGCAGCGCTTTGAGGCGCGGATCCTGGCGGCGGAAGCCGTTAAGGTGTTCGTTCTGCACGAGGCTGATGTGCTCGAGTCCGCCGCCCACCACGATGCGCATGCCATCGTGGATGACCTGCTTGGCGGCCGTGGCAACGGCCATGAGGCCCGAGGCGCACTGACGGTCCATGGTCATGCCGCTCACGGTGACCGGAAGGCCCGCGGCGAGTGCGGACAGCCTGCCCACGTTCAGCGACTGCGTGCCCTGCGGCATGGCGCAGCCCATGATCACATCCTCTACCTCTGCACCCTCGATGCCCGCGCGCGCCACGGCAGCGCGGATAGCGTGGCCGGCCATGGTGGGAGCTTCGGTGTTGTTGAAGAGGCCACGGTAGGCCTTGCCAATGGGGGTACGTGCGGTAGAGACAATCACGGCTTGCTTCATGCGGAGTCCTCGGTTGGTGTGGGTGATATCGGTTTGCAGGCGCGGGGTTCAGTCTATGACGCCGCAGGCAATGCGGGCGCCGCCGCCGCCGAGCGGCATCGGGTGATCTGCGTGGTTGTCGCCACCGGCATGGATCATCAGCGCCCGGCCCTTGAGATCGGCGAGCTTGAGGCGCGGCGCGAGCACGGGCTGTACGGACTTGCCCTCGGCGTCGACAAACAGCGGCGGCAGATCGCCCAGGTGGCCATCGCCCCAGGGCGCACCGTGATGCCCGCTCTTCGCCGGGTCGTAGTGAGGGCCGGCACCGAAGGCGGGCACGGTCTTGCCCTCGCTCTGGCCCACAGCGCAACTGGGGTTCTGGTGCAGGTGGAAACCGTGCAGGCCGGGCGCAAGCCCTGACAACGCGGGGGTGAACACCAGTCCGTAGGGCGACTCACTGATCGTGACGGTGCCAACTGCGACGCCAGTGCCGCTGGCGTCCACTGCGTCAAGGGAGACCGTGGTGTCTGCGAAGGCCGCAGCAGATACCAGCGCGAGCGTGAAAGCGACGGCGGTTTTCATGCGGGATTCCTCGGTGGGTTGTTGCCCCAAGATAGGCCGTTCAGAGTTCGATATCGAGCGCTTTCGCGGCGTTGGTGGCGAACTTGATGGACTGCATGAAACCCTGCGTGAACTCCTGCTCGCCCGCGCGGGCCTCGATGTCGGCAAGGGAGGCCATGACGTTCTCGGGCGTCTGGTCCTCGGGGCGCAGGTGGATGCCGAGCGTCTCGTAGGTGTGTACCGCCGCATAGCCGCCCGCACCGGCCGCCAGCACCATGCGATTGGGGGAGTTCTCGGCGCAGAGCACGACCAGGCCCGCCGACACGGAGGATGGCGTGAGAAGCTCGAAGGCCTTCGGGTCCATCAGGCCCTCGGTCATGCGCGTGCCTGCTGCAGGAGCGAGGGCGTTCACGCGGATACCGTACTTCTCGCCCTCGATCACGAGGGTATTCATGAAGCCCACCAGCGCCATCTTGGCAGCGCCATAGTTGCTCTGGCCGAAGTTGCCGTAGAGCCCGCTCGAGGAAGTGGTCATCACGATGCGGCCGTACTGCTGCACGCGCATGATTTCCCACACGGCCTTGGTGCAGTGCACGCTGCCGAACACGTGCACGTCCATGACGGCGCGGAAGTCCGCGAGCTCCATCTTCGAGAAGCTCTTGTCGCGCAGGATGCCGGCGTTGTTCACGAGGATGTCGACGCGGCCCCAGGCCTCCATGGCCTGCGCCACCATTGCCTCGACCTCTTCGTAGACGGCCACGTTGGCGCCGTTGGAGATGGCCTCACCGCCCGCGGCGCGGATCTCCTCGACCACCGTCTGTGCAGCCTCCGAGGAACGGCCCGTGCCGTCACGTGCACCGCCCAGATCATTCACCACCACTTTCGCGCCGCGCGCGGCGAGCGCCAGTGCGTGCGTGCGACCCAGTCCTGCGCCAGCACCGGTGACGATGGCCACACGGTTGTCGAAACGGATGCTCATGCGATAACTCCCTGGAAGGTGCGGATTGTCAGCCGGTCATGACCATCGTGAGCCACTGCGCGACCAGTGCCGGGCGCGCGTCGTTCTCGATCTCGATGGTGATTTCCTGCGTGATGAGAAACTGCTTCGGGGCTTTTTCCTGGAAACCCGCGAGGCGCGCGCGTGCGCGCACGCGGCTGCCCACCTTCACGGGCGCAAGGAAGCGGATCTTGTCGAAGCCGTAGTTGAGACCCATCACCGCCCCCTCCATGCCGATGCCGAGCCCGGTCACCAGATAGGGCAGCAGCGAGAGCGTGAGGAAACCGTGCGCGATGGTGCCGCCGAAAGGCGTGAGTTTGGCCTGCTCCGGATCGACGTGGATGAACTGGTGATCGAGCGTGGCGTCGGCGAAGGCATTGATGCGCGACTGGTCGATCAGGAACCAGTCGGAAACGCCGAGCTCCGAGCCCATCAGGCCGGGTGCGGATTCGGTGGTGAGTGAGACAGACATGCAGTGCTCCTTGCTCAGATGTAGCGCTTGAGTTCGTTGCGGGCGACCACCATGCGGTGCACGGCATCGGGGCCGTCGGCAAAGCGCAGCGTGCGCACGGCCGCATACAGCGCGGCAAGCGGCGTGTCCTGCGAGACGCCAACACCACCGTGCATCTGCATGGCCTCGTCGATCACCGACAGCGCCATGTTCGGCGCCACGGTCTTGATCATCGAGATCCAGGGCTGCGCTTCCTTGATGCCGACGTGGTCCATCATCCAGGCGGCCTTGAGGCACAGCAGCCGCGCCATCTCTATGTCCATCCGCGCCTTCGCAATGATGTCGTAGTTGGCACCGAGCTTGACCAGCGGCTTGCCGAAAGCCGTGCGCGACATGCCGCGGCGGCACAGCAGCTCCAGCGCTTTCTCGGCCTGACCGACGGCGCGCATGCAGTGGTGGATGCGGCCTGGCCCGAGCCTCCCTTGCGCCACCTCGAAGCCCCTGCCCTCGCCGGCGACGATGTTCTCCTTCGGGACACGCACGTTGCTGAAGCGCATGTGCATGTGGCCGTGCGGCGCGTCGTCGTTGCCGAAGACGGTCATGGGCCGCAGCACCTCGATGCCGGGCGTATCCATGGGCACGAGGATCTGCGAGTGCTGCAGATGGCGCGGCGCGGTGCTGCTGGTCTTCACCATCACGATCAGGATGCGGCAGCGGGGATCGCCCACGCCCGAGATCCAGTGCTTCTCCCCGTTGATCACCCACTCCTCGCCATCGAGGACGGCGGATGTGCTGATGTTGGTGGCATCGGAGGAGGCGACCTCGGGCTCGGTCATCACGTACGCGGAGCGGATCTCTCCCGCGAGTAGAGGCGTCAACCAGCGCGCCTGCTGTGCCGGCGTGGCGTAGCGCGCGAGCACCTCCATGTTGCCGGTATCGGGCGCGCTGCAGTTGAAGACCTCGGGCGCCAGACGCGACTTGCCGGTTTCTTCGGCGATGTAGGCGTATTCGACGGTGCTGAGACCGTGCCCTTCGCCACCATGCCCGGTGAGGAAGAAATTCCACAGCCCACGCTCGCGGGCGCGGGCCTTCAGGCCTTCCAGGATTTCGGTCTGGCGCGGCGTGAAGACCCAGCGGTCGTCACGGCCGACTTCGACCTCGTATTCGTGCTCGAGCGGCAGGATCTCCTGCTCGATGAAGCGCTTCACCTCGTCCAGTATCGGTCGCAGCCGTTCCGTGATGCCGAGATCCATGCTTGCAGTCTCCGGATCAGTAGCCCGCCAGCGTGGCGTAGCGGTGGGTGTGGTAATAGGCATCGCCCAGGGATGCGCGCAATGCGGCCGCGCGCTTCATGAAGAAACCGATTTCGAAGTCATCGGTCATGCCCATGCCGCCGTGCATCTGCACGGCTTCGTTCGCGGCGAGCGTGGCAACCTCCGTGGCGCGCGCCTTGGCAAGACTGGCAGCGGCGGCAAGCGATGCGCCATCGGCGTCGGCTGCACGCAGCGCTCCCAGCACCGCAGAGCGCGCGAGCTCCAGTTCGCAGAACAGGACTGCGGCGCGGTGCTGCAGACCCTGGAACTCGCCGATGATGCGGCCGAACTGCTTGCGCTGGCGCAGGTATTCGAGCGTGCGCTCGAACACCTCGGTAGCAACGCCGAGGAGTTCCGCGGCGGCGCAGCAGCGTGCCACGTCGAGCGCGCGCTCGAGCGCAGGAGATCCGCCGTGCAGCGTGCCGATCAAGGCATCCTGCCCGAGGCGCACACCCTGAAGGCGCACCGTCGCGGCGTTGCGCGAATCGACCATCACCTGGCGCTCGATGCCAAGCCCCGGCGTTCCCGTCTCCACCAGGAAGAGCGAAATGCCGTGCGCCTCGCCGGCCGCACCGCCCGTGCGCGCAACGACGATCAGGGTGTCTGCCACGTGGCCATCGAGCACGAAGCGTTTTTCACCGTCGAGGACGAAGCCGCCCTCAGCCGCAGTGGCGCGGGTGGCGATGGCGAGAGGGTCGTGGCGCGGGGATTCGTCCAGGGCGAGCGCAAGCAGATGCTCTCCTGCTGCCACGCGTGGCAGCAGCGCCGCCTGCTGCGCTTCGCTTGCAGCCAGTTTCAGCAGCGTCACACCCAGCACGGCACTCGCGAAAAAGGGCGATGCACACAAGGTGCGTCCCATCTGCTCGCAGAGGATCCCCGCGCCCATGTGCGCGAAGCCCAGCCCGCCGTGCGCCTCGGGCACCAGCAGCCCCGCCCAGCCCATGCCGGCCATGGTGGCCCAGAGATCGCGGGAGAAACCCGAAGCATCCGCGCCGTCGCGCAAGGCGCGAAGTGCGGAGACCGGCGACTCGGCGCGCAGGAATTCCCGCGCGGCATCGAGCAGCATGCGTTCGTCGTCGTCGTATACCAGCGACATGGATCTGCTCCCCCCACTCAGCCCGGCAGGCCGAGGATGCGTTTGGCGATGACATTCAGCTGCACCTCGGAGGTGCCGCCCTCGATGGAATTGCCCTTGCTGCGCAACCAGGACCGGGCCACGAAGCCGCCGTCGAAGGCCGCGCCTTCCCAGCCGAGCGCATCGCTGCCGTGGATGGACACCAGCAGTTCCTGCCGGCGCTTGTTCAGCTCGGTTCCGTAGTACTTGAGCAGTGAAGACGCAGCCCCCGTGCCCACGCCGGCGCGGGCCTCGTCGCGTACGCGCTCGAGTGTGAGGCGGAAGGCAGCGGCGTCCATTTCGAGGCGCGCGATGTCCTGTCGCAGCACGGGCTCCGCGAGCCGCCCGTGCTCGAGGCCGATGCGGCGCACAGCGATCTCGGTGGGCGTGGCCTGGCCGGCGCCGGTAACACCAAAGAGCCCGCTGATCATCTCGCGCTCGTGGGTGAGCAGGTATTTGGCGATGTCCCAGCCGGCATTCAGCTGCCCTACGAGTTGCTCCTTCGGCACCTGCACGTTGTCGAAGAACGTCTCGCAGAAGGGCGAGGCGCCGCTGATCAGGCGGATGGGCCGGGTGCTGACGCCGGGGCTGTCCATGTCGAAGAGAAGGAAGCTGATGCCCTGATGCTTGGGGGCGGCGAAATCGGTGCGCACGAGGCAGAAGATCCAGTCGGCCTTGTCGGCGTAGGAGGTCCAGATCTTCTGGCCGTTCACGAGGAAGTGCTCACCCATGTCCTCGGCACGCGTCTGCAGGCCGGCAAGATCGGAGCCTGCGTTCGGCTCGCTGTAGCCCTGGCACCAGCGGATCTCGCCACGCACGATAGGCGGCAGGAAGCGCGACTTCTGTTCCTCGGTGCCGTACTTGAGAAGCGCCGGTCCGAGCATGGAAATGCCGAAGCTCTCGAGCGCGGGGCGGGCGCGGATGCGCTGCAACTCCTCCGCGAGCACCTTGGCCTCGGCTCGCGAGAGCCCGCCGCCGCCGTACTCGCGCGACCAGGTTGGCGCGGTCCAGCCGCGCGAGGCCATGCGCTCCAGCCAGAGACGCTGGTCGTCCCCGGAGAACACCCACTTGCGGCCTCCCCAGCAGATGTCGGTGTCCATCAGCGCGTCCCCGCTCAGCGGGCGGCGCATGCCGTGGGGGCAGTTCTGCTCCAGCCACTCGCGGGTCTGGTGGCGAAAAGTTTCGAGTGGATCCATCGTGCGGCTCCAGTAACGGCTTCGTGCGGAAAGCCGGCGAAACTTACACCATCGGCACCGGTGCTACCATTGCCGCCGTAGTACGAGGGAGCAGCAGGACGTGGACGAGGCTCTGGATTCGCTGCTCGCGCGGCTGACGGTGGAACGACAGGACGAATTGCGTTTCATCGGGACCAGCCCGAAGGGAC
>CAIYPF010000138.1 GCA_903928015.1 uncultured Gammaproteobacteria bacterium
GACACTGCAGCCACCGACGACACCGCAGCCACCGATGACACTGCAGGTACCGATGACACTGCAGGCGCCTACGACACCTCCGACGTCCCCGTGAAAGTGGTCGACGAAAACGGCATCACGGTCATCATGTACAACAACTCCGGCGGGCGCCCTGAAGGCTGCATGGAATGCCGCACGCTGACGGGTGAATCCTCTGGCGCGGGCGTCGATGCACCGGCCCCTGAAGTGACCGCAGACGTGCTCGACGGCAACGCCACGGGCGTGGACGTCATGGACCCGGTCGAGGCCAAGAAGCCGCGCTCGCACTGAGCCTGCGCTTTCCTCAAACCCGCAGCCGCCCCGGCGGTTGCGGGTTTTTTTATGCCCGGCCGGCATGCACGGCCTTGTCGTTCCGCCCCCCGACATCCGACACTTCCGGCCCGCGGGCATCCGCCCGCAACAGTACCGGGGATGCACTTCATGCAGCAGTCCGAGCAGGCGGGGCTCCGCGCCGCCGATCTCAATTTCAATCCTCCACAGTTCCCGCAGCAGGCTCTCGCAGAGGCGCTGCTGCAGCACTACGGCATCGCGGGCAGTCTGCATCCGCTGGACGGCGAGCGCGACCAGAACCACCGGGTGGTGTGTGCCGACGGCCGGGAGTTCGTGTTCAAGGTTTCTTCGCCGGGGGAAGCACCCGGCGCGGTGGATTTCCAGATCGCAGCACTCCAGCACCTGGAACGCAGCGCACCCGATCTGGCCGTGCCGAGGCTGGTGCCCTCGCTCGCCGGCAATACGCGCGAGTGGATCGAAGACCCGACAGACGGCAAGCACATGATCCGCCTGCTCTCCTGGTTGCAGGGTGAACCGCTCAGCTCGGGAGCAGCGCTGGAGCCTTCGATATTCCGCAGTGCAGCGGATTTCCAGGCCCGCCTCGCGCATGGACTGCGCGGATTCTTCCATCCGCACGCACGCCACTTCGTGGCCTGGGACATCCAGCTCGCACTGGTGCTGGATCCGGGCGTGCAGGCGCATGTGCAGGCCGATGCGCTGGCACTGTCTGCAGGTTTCCTGCACCGCCTCGAGCACGAGGTGCTGCCGCGGCTGCCTGGCTTGCGCGCGCAGGTGGTGCACTCCGACGGCCACACCGGCAACCTGCTCAGACCGTCGCACACGAGCCAGTCGGTGAGCGGCGTGATCGACTTCGGCGACATGGTCCACGCGCCCCTGGTGCAGGACCTTGCAGTAATGATCGCGAGCTTCCTGCGCTACGGCGGCATGCGGTTCGAAAACGCACTCGCACAGCTCGAGTCCTACAACCGCGTGATGCCGCTCGACGATGCGGAGCTCGAGCTGCTGCACGACATGGTGCTGCTGCGGATCGTCACCGCGCTTTTCATGTACGACTTCCGTGCCGCCACCACGGTGAACCCGCCGGCGTGGATTGCCGAGGAGCGGCCGGACATCATCAAGGCCCTGCAACTCTGGCTGACCATCGACCGGGCAGACGCACTCGCGCAGTACCGCATGGCCTGCGGGCGTGCCGCGCCACGCGTTTCGGCACCGGCAAAGGAACTGCGCGCGCGCCGAGAAAAAGTGCTGGGGCCGAGCTACCGGCTCTTCTACGACGAGCCCGTGCAACTCGTGCGCGGCGAGGGCGTGTGGCTATGGGATGCGGAAGGACGACGCTACCTCGACTGCTACAACAACGTTGCATCGGTGGGCCACTGCCATCCGCATGTGGTCGGCGCTCTCTCGAGTCAGGCAGCCACGCTGAACACCCACACGCGCTACCTGCACGAGAACGTGGTGCGCTACGCCGAGCGCCTCACCGCGACGATGCCCGCGGAGTTGAGCGTCTGCCTGCTGGTATGCACGGGCACCGAGGCGAACGATCTGGCGATCCGCATCGCGCGCACCGTGAGCGGGCACGAAGGTGTGATCGTGTCTGAAGAGTCCTATCACGGAAATTCCAACGTGGTGGGCGCGGCCTCCACCTGCATGTACCCCGCTTCGGAACAGCCCGGCTGGCTCGCCACCGTTGAGGCGCCGAACGGATTCCGCGGGAGTTTCCGCTACGGCACGCCGCAACTCGGTGAGCTGTATGCCGCGCAGCTCGATGGCGCGATCGGAAAACTCCACGCGCGTGGCCACGGCACATCGGCGTTCCTGTGCGACACCATCTGGGATTCAAACGGCACCATCCTGCCGCCGCCGGGTTATCTGGAGCGCGCGGCTGCAGCCACGCGCGCGGCGGGTGGGCTGTTCATCGCCGACGAGGTGCAGGCGGGCTTCTACCGCACGGGCGAGCAGATGTGGTCGTTCAACTACGCGGGCGTGGTGCCGGACATCGTGACCATCGGCAAGCCGGCAGGCGCTGGTCACCCGCTCGCGGCCGTCATCACCACCCCGGCGATAGCGGCGGCATTCGCCAGGAAGTATTCCTACTTCAACACCTTCGGCGGCAACCCGGTTTCGGCAGCGGTGGGGAATGCCGTGCTCGACGTGCTGGAGCGCGAGAACCTGCAGCAGAACGTGATAGCCGCCGGTGCAGTGCTGGAGCCGGGGCTGCAGTCGCTGCGGGCGCGCTTCCCGTTCCTGGCCGATGTGCGCGGCAAGGGGCTTTTCTGGGGGCTGGAGATCGTGAAGGGCGAAAACTCCATCGAGCCCGATGTCGAACGCGCGGACAGGATCATCAACCTTCTGCGCGAGGACGGCTGCCTGCTGGGGCGCACAGGCGCCTTCAACAATGTGGTGAAGATCCGCCCGCCGCTGGTCTTCGCGCCCGAGCACGCAGCGATGCTGCTGGAGAAACTGGGGCCGGCACTGGAGCGCAGCTGAGGCAGTGGGTGGTTAACAAAGTCCTCGTCGGGGGCATGGCCCCCTCCTACGGGGATCAGCCTTTGTCGGGGGGCAAGGCTCCGCACTATCCGAAATGTCCTACAGACACCGGCCCCGGGCCACGCCTAGCCTTCCTGCAGCCCGGCAACCGCCGCGCCACACCCCACGGAAGGAATCACCGGCATGGACGCCGCCCCACTTCTCGATCC
>CAIYPF010000139.1 GCA_903928015.1 uncultured Gammaproteobacteria bacterium
GAAGCCGCAGACGGATCAGGTTCTTGTCGTAGCGTATACCTGCGTCGGCATCGCTGAGCTGGTACTCGTAATCCAGTTCGAGAGACGCTGTGTCGCCCAGGGGGTAGTTGAGCCCTACAGATGCCGTATGCGTAAGCGCGCCCAGCCGGTAGGCGGAGCGTCCAGGCCCGAAGGCGGCATCAGACGTGATGGCTTTGGCGGCGCCCACGATCGTGGCGTCGGGACGGGCCGTGGAGACCACGTCGCCATCACGCAGCGAATACGACGCAAGCAACATACACGCGCTGTCGAACTGGTAGTCGGCCGCGAGAGCGAGTTCGGTGGAATCGAAATCGAAGACATCACCGCGGCGACTCGCGACCACTCCGGGGAAGGTCGGGCGGTTGGGCGGAAGGTGCTGGTCATCCTCGTCCGCATCGCGCCACTCCCGGCGCAGCGTGGCCGAGACGCTCCAGCGCTCGCCCAGCCGCATCCCGGCACGCAGGCCAGCGCCGTAGCGGGAGCCGTCTCGGATGTAGCTGTCGGAATCGATGCGCTCGCCGTCTGCAAAGGTCGAGATCCAGGGCGCCTCGGGCCCCAGCCCGAATTTGTGGCGCAGCGATGCACCGAGGCCGACAGCCGTTTCGCTGAGGTCCGAAAACCGCCGGAACTCCACTGCCCGTGCAGTGCCGTTGATGCTCAACCGGGTACCCGTGCCCACCTCGACAGCCGTACCCACGCGGCCGCTCATCTGTACGGAGCTGTCGTGCTCGATATCGCTGCTCTTTTCGCTGCGACCCACGTTGTCGTCGTAGCTCGCCTGTACATCGAGATCGGCGAACACTCCCGCGTTCGCCGTCGTCGACCCCAGCAGCAGCCAGACCCACAGCGGCCTGACACGCAAGCCCGGGATCTTGCGGGGCCCGCAAAAGATCACGGCTGCAGCAGGCCTTCGAGGTAACCCTGGTCACCCAGGAAGGCGAGCACCCACCACACGAGGAAGAGCAGCACGAAGAAACGACCCCAGCCTGAGCCCTTCGAGGCGAAGCGGTCACCGCCGACACTGGCGCCTGCCGGCAGGCTGGCGAGCGCAGTGAGCGTGGCGCCGAATGGCACGTTCACCAGCGCACGGGCATTCACCGCCCAACCGCTTGCGTCCAGCAGCGGTGCGATGTTGCGACGGCGCAGCTTCAGATACGCAAGGATCATCGACGGCCCGGAGATGGCGAGAACGATACCGGCAATGGCCAGGGGGAACTGCCAGGCCTTGATGTCGGCTATGGTTTTCAGGAAGTAGCCGAAGGCCGTGCCCAGAGAGCCCAAGGCAACACCCAGAGCCGCCACGGTGCCGACATCGATGCGTCGGGGCGGTGTTGCGGGAGCACCGGGTGCAGGCGCGGCAGCCGCCTCTGCAGGAATCGCGATCACCTTGGTCTGCAGGTTGTCGGAGGCTGCAGCGTCGGCCGAGGCCGCGCGCTTGGCGACCTGCTCCTCGACGAAGCGGGCCACCTTCTTGTACGGGCTCCAGAAGGCCTGCCTGACACTGATGGGATTGTCGACGATGCGCGTGATGGTGGCGTCCCAGTCGCGCCCTTCGCGGTCGTAAAAGATGCCGTTACGGCCCACCAAGAGGTTCTCGGAATCCCCATCGGTGACCGCCGCCACGATCTGCATGCTCTCGCCGCCCGGGCGCCTGAGATCGCAGTACGCCAGATAGGCACCGGCGAGTCCTGCCAGCGCTGCGTGTTTCCCTGCGTCAGCAACACGGAGGCAAAGCCCGCAACTGCGCTGGTCGATGAAGAGCGTTCCGCACTGGAAACTTGCCGGCGACTCGGCACCGTAGAAGGTCTGGAAATTGACGAAATTGCGGCAGAAACCTGCCAGGTCGCGGCGCAGACGGATGAGTTTCACCAGATCCGTGAGGGCATCGTAGGCAGGAGCGAGTTCGAGGTCTGCTGCGATCAGCGCCTCCAAGCCCGACCGGGAACCAGCGCTTGCCGCTGCCGCCAGCGCAGCATCATCAAGCGCCGCGAGGGGAGCACAGGGGTTGCGATCGCGCCATGCCCGGTAAGCCTCGAGCTTCCCGAGCAACAGCCGCCAGTCTGCTTCGGACAGGGACTCTCGTGCGCCAAGCAGCGGGGCCACGGCCGAGGTGGCCAGTGCTGCGACACCCGCAGCCCAGGCGGGGTTCAGTGCCCCGGACAAGGGCAACTCGCCGCCTGCGCTCACGTGCGCGAGCGGGAAACCGCGGATCTCCTCGACATCGATGCTGAGATCACGCGCAGCCAGCGCGAGCCAGGCGCCCTCCTCCCGGTTCAAGGCCGCTTCAGCGCGGGAATCGAAGCGTGCCAGCGCGCAGCGGGCGAAGAAGTCCTCGACCTTGGCGGACACCGCATCCACCGCCGCGAGGGCCGCTTCGCCGAGAGCAGGATCATCGCCCGCCTCGGCGCGCCAGGCGCTCACCGCGTCGACGGCTTCCAGAAAGGCGGCGAGCCCGGCCGCATCCAGACCGGGCGCGCCGCTGCGATCCGTGACACCGAAGCCTGCGGCGATAGCCGCCTCGATCACGGCACGGAGGCTTTCGTCGGCGGACGAGTCCGCCGTGACCACCCCGTCCCCGTTAAGCGGCCGGGCTGCAAGCAACTCTGCCGCTCCACTGGCGCTTTCCAGGTCAATGCCGGTGTCCGACTCACGCCCCATCTCGCGCAGCACACGCCGCGCGGCGGCATTGATCGTGGCGCCCTCGGGATGGGTGCTGCCAACGGCAGCCAGCGGCATCAGGTTCCCGCCGACGATCAGTTCGTCGGGCGAGGATAGCCGTGCGAGCGTCCAGTCGATGGCATCAAGCAATTCCGGCGCGCGGATCCTGCCGTCGCCGTCGGCGTCCAGCAGTGCGAGTGTCTGCGGACAGGCCTCGACGCCGGCGACCGGGCACGCGAGCGCCACCCAGAGTTTCTGGTCCAGTTCGCGCAAGGCCGCGAAATCAGCACCGCGATCGAGCTTTACCTGCGAGAACCCGCCGGCGCGGGAGAACTGCCAAGCATGCATAGGTGTTTCCTCATTGTTATCGGATTTGTGAGCGTTACGCGCCATCAGCGCGGGCGGTTGGCCCGCTGTTCATCGAGACGCCTCAGGAAGTCTTCCATGATGAGGTAGTACAGGTCCACCCCGAGATACTCGTCCTCGACGCCCGCCTCGATGCTCGGATTGTCGTTCACCTCGATGACAGCCACGCGCTCGCCGCTCTGCTTGATATCCACGCCGTAGAGCCCGTTGCCGATCGAGCGGGTGGCACGCAGGGCTGCCTCGATCACGGCGCGCGGCGCCTCGTGGGTGGGCATGGTCTGGAAGTGGCCGCTGTCCACATCACCCGAGCCGCCGTAGCGGTAGATCTGCCAGTGGTCGCGGACCATGAAGTACTTGCAGGCGTAGATCGCGCGGTTGTTGAGCACGCCGATGCGCCAGTCGTAGTCGGTGTAGAGGTATTCCTGCGCCAGCACGAGTGCGGATTTGCGGAAGAGGTCACGGAGCGTCTCCATGAGCTGCTCCTCGTTGGACACCTTGACCACGCCCTTGGAGAACGATCCATCTGGAATCTTCAGGACCAGCGGGAATCCGAGCCCCGCGAGCGAGCCCATGAGTTTCTCCTGGGGCTGGCGGATAAGGATGCGGGTATCGGGCTGGGGCACCTTGCGCTTTTTCAACAGGTCGGCAAGGAACACCTTGTTGGTGCAGCGCAGGATCGAGGTGGGGTCGTCGATGACCACCATGCCCTCGGACTCGGCCTTTTGCGCGAAGCGATAGGTGAAGTGGTCGATCGCAGTGGTGGCCCGGATGAACAGGGCGTCGTATTCCTGAAGGCGCCCGTAATCGCTGCGCTTGATGAGGTCTACGGCCATGCCGAGCTTCCGGCCCGCCTTGATGAAATTCTTCAGCGCGCGAGGATTGCTGGGCGGCATCGGATCCTCGGGGTCCACGAGGATCGCCATGTCGTATCGGTAGCGCGTGCGCTCGCGGGGCCGACGCCACACGGCGCGGCTGTAGCGCTCCAGCGCTTCGGCAAAGACCGTCTGCTGTTCGGGCGCAAGCTGCGAGGGTGCCAGCGGCTCGAGCGAACCGATCTCCCAGCGGGCACGCTTGCGGAATTCGATTTCGAGTACCGGGCAGGCGAAGCGCTCGAAGAGCTCCCGCGCGAGGGGCGCCAGGGCCTGCTCTTTAACGCGTCCGAAGCAGCTCACCACCTTGAAAGTCTCGCCGGTCGCAAGCGGATGCTCGCTCAGCACTTCGTCGATGCGCTCCTCGAGATCATCGAATTCCAGCAGGAAGAGCTTGCGGTTGCGCAGGATGTTCAGCGTCGCCACGCCAGGCAGCACGCGGTGGCCGCGCGCCTCGGCGAGAAGCGAACAGTAATAGCCTCTCGAGAGATAGCGGTCGCTCTTGCAGAGGTTGATGACCCTGAGCGGCTGGCGGAAGGTGTCTTCGGGCAGCGCGAGGTAGTCGGCGAAGGAAATGACGTGCTCGCTCGGGTAGAACGGGCTCCAGTCAGAGGGATCATCCACAACGATTTTCAGCACGGAACCGTCCGGAATCCGAAAAAAATTTGCCGCCGATGGTAGCAGAGCCCGGCGCGGGCAACACCGTGGACCCGGGCACCGCAGCGCCCCCGCGCACTCCCGTGCGGGATCCCGGTTAGACTCGCGACATGCAAGACCCGAACGGCACCGCACACGACGCGTCCAGCACGGCGACCATCCGCGCTGCGGACCTCCAGGATCTGGAGGCTCTGGTGCATCTGGAAGAGCAATCCTTCCAGACCGACCGCCTCAGCCGGCGCAGTTTCAGGCGCTTCCTGCAGGGCGCGAACGATCACCTTCTGGTTGCCGTCGACCCCACGGGACTCCTCGGCTACATCCTTCTTCTGCGGCGCCAGGGCACCCGCCTCGCACGGATCTACTCGATCTGCGTCGATGCCGCCTGCCGCGGCCGCGGCCTTGCCGAGCAGTTGATCCGTGCCGGAGAGGACGCCGTGCTGGCGGCAGGCTCCGCGTACGTGCGCCTCGAGGTACGCCGGGACAACGAAACCGCGATCAGGCTCTACCGCAGACTTGGTTACCGGGTCTTCGATGCCATCCCCGACTACTACGAGGACGGAGAGGAGGCACTGCGGCTCGAGAGGCGCATCCGCTTCCACCCACGGACGCCATCGGCGTTTTTCGTGCCCTACTACAACCAGACAACGCCCTTCACCTGCGGGCCCGCATGCCTGCTCATGGCGATGGGCGCACTGGGAGGATCCGTGGCCGCCAGCCAGCGCGAGGAACTGCGGATCTGGCGCGAGGCCACCACCGTGTACATGACATCCGGACACGGCGGTTGCGGGCCTCAAGGCCTCGCACTCTCCGCCCATCGCCGGGGTTTCGGCGTGGAAATGTTCCTTAACGACGAGGGCGTGCTGTTCCTGGACGGTGTGCGCGACGAGGGAAAGAAACAGGTCCTCGGCGTGGTGCACGAGGACTACCGCGAACAGGTGGAGCACGCCGGCATACCCGTGCACTACAAGCCGCTCACCGTAAACGCCATGGCCCGTGCGCTCGAGGAGCGCAAGGTTCCCGTGGTGCTGATCAGCTCCTGGCAACTCACCCGGGAAAAAGCCCCGCACTGGGTCGTGGTCGCGGCCATCGACGAGGACTTCGTTTACATCCACGACCCCGAGATCAAGTGGGAGCGCGAGGAATCAGAGACCGACAAGCAGAACCTGCCCATAGACCGGACGGCGTTCACGCGGATGGCGCGTTTCGGCCAGTGGGCGACCCGCGCGGCACTGCTGCTGTCAGCGCCTGCGCGGGAGCACGAAGACCACGACTGATCGCAGCCTCAGTGGTGGTGCCCACCCTCACCGTGCACGTGACCGTGCGCGATTTCTTCTTCGGTAGCCACGCGGACGTCCAGAACCTCGATGTGAAAGCCGAGGGCCTGCCCCGCGAGCGGATGGTTGGCATCGACGTCTGCATTGAACTTGCCGACCTTCAGCACGCGCACCTGGCGCATGCCGTGATTGGTCTGGACACCGGCGATCATCCCCGGCTCGAGCTTGCCGCGGTAAACGAGATTCTTCAGCGGAATCCGCATCACAGCGGTTTCGTCACGCTCGCCATAGGCATCCGCAGCCGACAGTTGCGCGGAGAAACTGTCACCCGGGACGCGCCCCTCGAGTTGCTGCTCCAGCGCGGGGAGGATGCTGCCATGGCCATGCAGGTAGGTAACGGGCTCGTTGTCGTGCGAGTTCTCGATCTCGACGCCGTCCTCCCCGCTCAGCTTGTAGTGGAAACTCACGACGCTGTCGCGGACGATACTCATGGCGGGGGCCTCGGCAAAATTCGGGGGCGCGCAGTATCCCCGAGCCGGCGGCGCAGGCGCAACGCGCCTCAGGCGCGACAGGCGAACACGGTGATTTCTTCCCTGTCGTGGTAGAGCTGTCTCGCCTCGACCCTCAGCGCCCCGCCAGCCCCTGAGCGCAGCCTCGCAAGCAGGCGCTCCACCTCGGCATGACGCTGCTTCATCGGCAGCTTCAGGTTGAAAATCGACCGGCGGCACCACCCCTGCGTGAACCAGCGCTGCACCAGCTCGGCCGTACGCGCGGGCTTGTCGACGACGTCGCAGACCATCCAGTCGACCGGACGCGCGGGCCTGAACGTGAATGCATCAGCGCTCAGGTGCTGGACGGCGCCGGCTTCCTCCGCCGCCGTCGCGAGACGACCGTGGTCCACGGCGACAACCCGCAATCCGCGTCGCGCGAGCACCCAGGTCCACCCGCCGGGAGCCGCGCCCAGATCGACCGCGCTCATGCCCGAGGCGAGCAATGCCGGGGCGTCATCACCGAGGAACCACAGCAACGCCTCTTCGAGCTTGGCAGC
>CAIYPF010000140.1 GCA_903928015.1 uncultured Gammaproteobacteria bacterium
AACGCCGCGCTCGATTTGCCCGCATTCCACCAGCACTGGCGCGAAAACCACGGCGGGCTCTACCGCAACGTGCCCGCGCTCAGCGAACCCGTGCTGCACTATGACCAGAACCACGGCCTCGACCTGCCCGGCGCCGGATTCGACGGCGTCACGGAGCAGTGGTTCGCGTCGCTGGACGCGTGGGTGGACTCGATTTGCGTGCCGGAACAAAGCGGCATGATCGAACCGGACGTCGCGTACTTCCTGGAGCCCGGGAGCATCTCCTACGTGCTCTCCGGAAAGCCCACGGTGCTGATCGGCTAGCCTCAGAACGACCGCGGCAGCCCCAGCCCCTCGGCGATCTGGTTGCGCGCCATCTCGTTGCTGATCGGCCCGATGCGCAGCAGCCGCGAGTCGCGCCAGTAGCGCTGCATGTCGGTCTCGGCCGAATAGCCCATGCCGCCCAGGATCTGGATGCCCAGATCGGCAGCTTTGCCCACGTATTCCGAGCACAGCACCTTCGCCATGTTCGACTCCATGGCGCTCGGCTGACCGGCAGCCTGCAGCGCCGCGGTGTGCAGCACCAGCAGTTCGCCCTGCGCCTGCCACATCGCCATGTCGGCCACGTAGTGCTGCAGCGCCTGGAATTCCCCGATCAGTTTCCCGAAGGCCTGACGTGTGCGCATGTGCTCGACCGCGTCCTCGAGCACGCCGTCGAGCATGCCCAGACAGGTGGCCGCATTCACCAGGCGTTCGTTGTTCAACGGACCGGTCGATGGGCGCCAGCCGCGCCCTTCTTCGCCGAGCAGCAACTCGTCGGGCACGAAGACATTGTCCAGATGCACCGCGCAGGAGGCGACACAGCGCATCCCCAGCTTGGGCAATTCGGTGATCGTGATGCCGGCGCTGCGGCGCGGCACGAAGAAGATCGAGATGCCGTCCGAGCGCTTGGCCACCTCGGTGCGCGTGCGCGCCATCAGGAAGAGGTAATCGGCAACGTGGGCGCAGGTGCTCCAGATCTTCTCGCCGTCGATCACCCAGCCGCCATCGACCTTGCGGGCCTGCGTGCGCATGCCGCCGAGGAGGTCCGTGCCCCCACCCGGCTCGGTGAATGCCATGGCGGTGCGCAATTTGCCCGCAGCGATCTGCGGGAGGAACTCGTTGCGCTGTGCCTCTGAGCCGCAGTAGGCAATCGCCTTGCTGCCACTGAACGAGGTGACACCCCAGACCCAGCTCAAGCCTGCTGCCGTGCGGGCGAGTTCGCGGGCAAACAGCGCCTGCGTGAGGATGCTGCCGCCTTGCCCGCCCAGTTCCTCCGGGATACCGATGCCGTGCGCGCCGAATGCGGTCAGACGTGACCAGAGTTCTTCGGGAAACTCGTGCTCGCGCCGCTCCAGCGCACGGCACCAGTCCTTGGGCACCTCGGCATCCACCCATCGCCGCACGGTATCGCGGAAGGCCAGGTCCTCTTCACTCAGCAACTGCACCATGGGTTCGCTCCGGCGAAAACGGGATGGCGTTAGCAGTATCGGGCAGGCGGGGAGTGTCCGTCACGGTCCGGGCGGGGACAGCGGACGCCTCTTTGGTCTACCCTTCCCGCGCAACCGGAAGCGACAGCCACCATGCCAGCCGACACGTCCGCCCCCACCGCCCCCACGGAGAGCGCTGC
>CAIYPF010000141.1 GCA_903928015.1 uncultured Gammaproteobacteria bacterium
GTCGTCCGGGACGACCGAGCGCCGCACAGAGGTCGAGATCGCCACGGATCCGAGGCTGGCCGAGCTGCTACGGAGCGACAACGAGGAAGCGTACGGCGCCGAGCGCGACATGATGCGCGGCTATCCGCCCACCACGGGCTCGGCGGCCAGATCACCACGGACGGTACGCCCACTGAGCCCCCGCCGGCCCGCAACCGCCGGCGTGTTTTCGATCGCCCCGCGCCTCCCAGAGCAGCCGAGCCACGGGTCGAAATCTGTGCCCTTTCAAGCGATCGGGCTTCTCTCGTGCAGGGCGGGCCGACCAACGAAAAGGCGAGCCTCGCAGAGGCGGAGGGGCATCTCCGGCCCAAGCTCCCTACCGCGGAGGCCGACAAGACGAAGGAGCCTCAAGGCAAGGCGCTGCCGCCGGTGCAGGCCGAGGCGGCCGAGCGGCCGATCCGCTGCTACGCCGTGTACACGCGGTCGGAGAGGGCGGGCTTCGCCGTGCTGACGCTCTACACCGTGTGGTCGTCCGGGACGACCGAGCGCCGCACAGAGGTCGAGATCGCCACGGATCCGAGGCTGGCCGAGCTGCTACGGAGCGACAACGAGGAAGCGTACGGCGCCGAGTTCGACATGATGCGCGGCTATCCGCCCACCACGGGCTCGGCGGCCCAGATCACCACGGCGGACGGGCCGGCGGGCATGGAGGCCGAGGAAGATGCCGGACATCAGCGCAAAGGCCGTGCTCCCCGGGAGCCGCTTATGTGCAACAGGGAGTGCGGCCGCCACGTTGTATTTGGTGGCAAGCCAGGCTTGTGCAAACGGTGCGGCGGCGGTAAGCGGTGCAAGACGCCCGGGTGCGGGAAGAGTGCTCGGAGCGCCGGCACAGGCCTGTGCGTCAAATGTGGCGGCGGTGAGCGGTGCAAGACGCGCGATTGCCCGAACAGTGCCCAATCTGGTGGCGTGCCAGGCCTGTGCAGAACATGCATGCCGAGATGCAAGGGTACTATCTTCGGCTTCGCCGGTGGACCGTCGCAGGCTTGCGCTCTCGCCGGTCTGCGGGATAAGGGCTCGGGCGAGCTCCTCTGCGCCGAGCACGCGCGCCGCGGCGAGGTGACGAACGCGGAGGCGGGCGCCCTGGTTTCCAAAGCGCTGGGACGAGCTACGCAGCTGCCGCCGGGCCGGTCGCGGTGGTCGCTCTGGAACAGCTTGGGCGCGGAGAAGGACCGACTGGGCGAGCTAACCGACGGCGACAAGGCACTCGTGATAAAGGCGTGCGAAGTTGAGCTGCGGCGCAAGTGCACCGAACCGCCGGGCAACCTCACGAGGTGCCACGTTGCGCTGAACGGGTTGCTGACGGAGGCCGATCTCGAGATGCTGGCACCCCCGGCTCCGGTGGTCGCCGAGCGAGAGGCCACTCGAGCGGAGCTCGACACGGAGGCTCTGCGCTGCGGCTGGCCAGTTCTCGGGCATGCAGCTCGCGGTGTCTACCCGACGGCGGCCTTGTCCACGATGGATCTGAACCTCGCCGAGTTCGGGCCCGCCGCAGCGCAGCAACTCGAGCAACAGCAGCAGCGGCGGCGGCCGGCGACCTCGCTCGCGGAAGTGCTCGAGGAACTGGAGATACGAGCGGGAGAGCTCACCGAATCCAACGACTTCACTCAAGGTTTCGCGTTGGGCGACCGACTGAAGAAGGACGTGGTCTTGATTGACCGGCCCAGCCACCTCATCGTCCTGCACTATGATCCGTACAGCCGAGAGCTGAACTATCTGCAGCGGCCCGCGAGCTCGCTGCGGCTTGAGGAGAGGCCTAGCGACCCGAACTCGGAGGCCGACCTTGTGGCGCTGCTCAGTCTGATCTTCGCGCAGCAAGACTATAATCGTGACCCACGAAGCTCCGAAGTCGTGGCGGGCTTCATGATTCGCGACGATCAAGTGGTGCTCCACGAGTCGTTCAAGATGCACCCCGAGCTCTTTCCGGCGCCCAAGCCCGGCGAGCCCGCTCCGACCGACTGCACGCTCGCGACTTACGCGCGTACGAACCGGCGGCGGCACTGCGCCCGGCAGTGAGCCGGCCACGGACTCGCGGCTCTCCAAGAGCGAGGTATCGGAGCTCAGGAGCATACTGGCCAACGAGGTCGAGAGGAAGCACGCAGCAGCCAGAGGCACCAGCCACTGGCACTTTTGGCTCGCGGCTCAGATCGACCACTCGATCCCGTGTTGGCTCGTGACGTTCCTCCTGATGCAGTTCTTCGGCACACGGAACCTCGGCGACCTCTCGCCGGCCGACAGGCTCTGGCTGTACAAGGAAATCAAGTCGCTGCACAAC
>CAIYPF010000142.1 GCA_903928015.1 uncultured Gammaproteobacteria bacterium
AGCGGGCCATGCCCGCGACCATCAGTGGTATGACGCAGGTGCTGCCCCCGGTAGGAGCGGGCCATGCCCGCGACCATCAGTGGTATGACGCAGGTGCTGGCCGATCAGAGCTCGAGGTAAGAGTCGTACTCCAGCGTGGAGACACGGGAGTTGAACTCCTCGAGCTCCTGCCATTTCGACATCAGCAGCACGCGGCGCATCTCTTCGCCGATGTACTCGCCAACGAAGGCCGAGGACTCGAGCGCACGCAAGGCGTCGGCCCAGAAACGCGGCAGGCTGTGGGGGTGGTGCGTATAGGCATCGCCCTCGGTGGGTGCGGGCGCTTCCATTTTGCGCTCGATGCCCATCAGCGCGCCGGCAAGGATGCCCGCCACCGCGAGGTAGGGGTTGGAGTCTGCGCCCGACACACGATGCTCGAGCCGGATCGCCTTGCGCGAACCACCCGGGATGCGCACGGAGCAGGTGCGGTTCTCGTAGCCCCAGCAGGGTGCGTGCGGCGCATGCGAACCCAGACGGAAGCGGCGGTAGGAATTGATGTTCGGCGCGAAGAGCGCCATTGACTCGGCCATCGTCGCAAGACAGCCCGCCACGGCGTGGCGCAGCAAGGGCGAACCCTGGTCCGTACCGTTGTCGAAGACGTTGTTGCCGGCAGCGTCGATCACGCTGAAGTGCACGTGCATGCCGTTGCCCGCGGAATCGCCGAAGGGCTTGGCCATGAAGGTGGCGTGCTTGCCGTGCTTGCGCGAAACGCCCTTGATTGCACGCTTCAACATCATCGCCTGATCGCAGGCGAGCACGGCATCGGGTTGGTGGTAGAGATTGATCTCGTACTGCGATGGTGCGTTCTCGGTGATCAGCGTATCGACCGGAATATGCTGCGCGATGCAGGACTCGCGGATGTCGTGCATGAGTTCAGCCACGTCCTGCATGGCCTCGATGCCATAGGTCTGGCCGCCCACCATCGCGCGCCCGCCGGGTGCGACCTGGCTGTGGCGGGGCGAACCATCGGCGTTGCGCTCGCGCTCGAAGAGATAGAACTCGAGTTCCGTGGCAACCACTGGCGTCAGCCCGAGAGCGGCGTAGCGCGCCACCACATTTGCGAGCACGGTGCGCGGATCGCCCGCATAGGGCTCGGCGTGCACGGTGCCCATCTGCACCATCACCTGCCCGGTGGGGCGCTCGAGCCAGGGCACGGGCGCAAGCGAGGCCGGATCCGGCAGGCAGATACCGTCAGCGTCACCGTCACTGAAAACGGTGGCCATGATGTCGCGGCCCCAGATGTCGAAAGCCACCGTGGACACGGGCAGCTTGTAGCCGAGCTCGAAAACCTTGCAGAGGTTGTCGCGACTCACCCACTTGCCGCGCCACTGCCCGTTGATATCGGGAAGCAGCACCTCGAAGGTTTCGATGGCGGGATGTGCTGCCAGAAAGGTTTCCAGTTCAGTCATGTTCACTCACGCATCCCGCCAAGTGGGGTCTGGCCCTGCTCAAAAACGGGGCCTGACCGATTTATCGCCGGATAAATGGGGTCTGACCCCGTTTATCCGTCCGTACTGCCATCAGAATTTCACGGTCGCACTCACGCCGAAGCTGCGCGGTTTGGCGGGCCATACCAATGTGTTGGTGATGCCGTAGCCGTATTCGCCCGCAGGATCCGCGTTGGCCCAGCCGCGCTCGAAGTGCTCCGAGTCGAAGGCGTTCTGCACGTAGGCGTTCACGCTCCAGGTGTCGGCGTCGTAGCCAGCGCGGAAGTTCCACTCGTCCCACTCGTCCACTGCGATCGTGGAGATGTTGTCGAGGTCACTGTACATGCGGTCCTGCCAGTGGTACTCGGCCTTGGCGTAAACCTCGCCTCCGGCCATCTGCGTGTACCACTTCACATGCACGGAGCCGCTGGCATCCGGCGCGAAGGGCAGGCGGTTGCCGCTGCAATCGGTGCCACACACGCCGAGAGCAACCATGTCCTCGGCATCGGTGATCTCGGAATCCATCACGGAGGCCGCGACGAAGAGATCGAGGTGCTCGCCGATCAGCCAGTGGGCGTCGAGTTCCAGGCCCTGGTTCTCGGCCTCGCCGAGGTTCTGGACCTGCGATGAACCCTGATCGAAGTACAGGAGTTGCAGGTCCTTGTAGGTGTAGAAGAAGTACGAGGCGTTCAGCTGCAGCGTGTCGTCGAGCAGGCGGGACTTCATGCCCACCTCGTAGCTGATCGAGGTCTCCGGATCGAAGGAGATCGGCGTGCTGTCGGGCGAGGCCTGTCCGCTCGGCGACACCGAGGGAGTGTTGATGCCGAAGGTGCCGTAGCCGCCGGATTTGTAGCCGCTGGATACGTTGCCGTAGAAAGACACCGAGTCGCTGAACGTGTAGTTGACCGCGAGGCGGGGCGTGACCTTGCTCCAGCTTTCCTTGTCGCCCACGAAGCCGCGGGTATGGAACTCCCAGTTGAAGTTGTTGCCCAGCGCACCAAGGCTCTTGCTGACACGCGTGCGCATGTCTTTCTCGTCGTAGGTGTAGCGCGCGCCGAGGGTCACGTCGAGCTGGTCGGTGACAGACCAGGTCACATCGCCAAACACGGAGTAGCCGGTGCTCTCCATGTCGTTGTAGCTGGGCTCGGAGGTGCGGCCACGGATGCTCGCCGGATCGAAGCTGGCGTCGGCGATGCCGTCACCGTTCTCGTCGCCGAACCAGTAGAGCTCGAAGTTCGGGTCCGCGCAGCCGCCGGTGACCGGGCCCGCGAAATCGCCGGCATCGGTGCGGCCAAGGGCGTTGCAGAGATCGTTCTCGTTGTAGTCGTAGATGAAGCTCGCGTCGATCACTTCGTCATACGCGCCGGCACCGACGAACCAGCTCACCGAGTCGCCGTTGAAGTTCAGGCGGAACTCCTGGCTGTAGTAGTCGATGTCGTTGTTCTGGCCATAGTGGTTGATGCGCTCGGGACGGGCGTCGTAGTCCTCGAGATACTCGAACTTGTAGGTCTTGTAGCCCGTGGTCGAGTGCAGGGAGTAGTCCTCGCTGATGTCCCAGTCGAGGATGGCGTTGATGTTCAGGATTTCGGAGCGGTCGTAGCCCTTGTCGCCCAGATCGGTATTCACCTCGTCCTTGTCGAGGCCGAGCTGCGGATCCCAGTAGACCGAGGCATCCTGCTGCCGGTCTTCGTAGACGAGTTCGATCAGGCCCTGCACATCGTCGCCGCTGTATTTCAGCTGGTGACGGGTGGAGTACTGCTCGTGGTAGCCGAGGTCGTCACCTCCAGCGAGGTTCTTCAGCCAGCCGTCGTCCAGGTTGGCGTAGACGTTGCCGCGGTAAGCCCAGGCGTCGGAGAGCGGGACGTTCACCATGCCGTGCAGGTCGTAGTGGCCGTAATTGCCGATGCCTGCGGTGATCTCGCCCTCCAACTCGTCGGTGGGCTTGTTGGACACGATGCTCACTGCGCCGGCGATGGCGTTGCGGCCGAAGAGCGTGGCCTGCGGCCCCTTCACCACTTCAACGCGCTCGATGTCGTAGAAATTCATCTGCACGCCGCCGCTGCGGCCCTGCCAGACGCCGTCGAAGAAGATCGGGATGGACGGGTCGCCACCAATGCCGAAATCGTTGGTGACGATGCCGCGGATCGCGAGGGCATCGATGAAGCTGTCCTCGGTGCGTCCGTTGAAGCCGGGCGTGAGATCCACCAGGCCGCGGATGTCGCCGATGCGCGTCTCGGCGATGAAATTGCCCGTGAACGCCGAGACGGCCACCGGCACGTCCTGCAGCGATTGCTCGCGTTTCTGCGCCGTCACCATGATTTCTTCGATCTGGGGCTGTGCAAGAAGGCCGGCCGAGCCCAGGGCAAGGGCTGCGCCGATGGCGAGCGGCAGCAGGCGGCGGTGATGCGTTGCAATCATGAAGCGTTCCTCCTGGAGGGATGGCGACGGGCACGGGAGCCCGGGAAAAGCCTGTCGAGTTCGATTCTTGACCTCATGGCGAAAGCTGGCCAACCCCGCTTTTGGGTACTTGTACCGCGCCCCTCGCCGCGTGCCGCGCGCGCACCGCCTCGCCGAAGGCCGCGAACATCGCCACCGAAAGCGGGTTCTCGCGGAAGCGCCACTCCGGATGCCACTGCACGCCCAGCGTGAAGGCGGCGCTGCCGTCCACGCTCACGGCCTCTACCAATCCATCGGGGGCGCGCGCCTCGACGCGCAGCCCCGGAGCGAGGCGGTCGATGCCCTGCCAGTGCAGGGAGTTCACGCGGGCGCGAAGCCCGGGCACCAGCGTGGCCAGAACTCCGCCCTCCTCCACCAGGATGTCGTGGGCGAGCGCGTACTGCACCTCACGCGGATCATCGTCGTTGTCGCGGTGATCCATCATGCCCGGCACCTCGTGCACGCGCTGGTGCAGCGTGCCGCCGAGAGCGACGTTGAGTTCCTGCAGGCCGCGGCACACGCAGAAAAGCGGTACGCCGCGCGCTATCGCCAGGCGCAGCAGGGGCAGCGTGGTGGCATCGCGCAGCGGATCGTGGAGCGTGCCAGGAGCGCTCGGCGCGCCGCCGTAGTGGTGGGGTTCGATGTTCGAGGGACTTCCGGTGAAGAAGATGCCGTCCAGCGTGTCCAGCAATTGCTCGGGGTCGAAAAGCGAAGTGAGGGCCCGCAGATCGCGACCCTCGGCGAGCCCGGGCAGCAACACGGGCAGCACGCCGGCGCCATGGCCGACGGCATCGATGTATTTTTCGCCCACACCGTGGAAGGGATAGGGGCCGCGCTCGAAGGCATCGCAGGGAATGCCGACCACAGGCAGGGCGCTCGCGAGCATGGAGGAACTCCTGGAGGCGGCCGCGTAACCCTCACGGGGTAGCCGCGTTGACCGCACGATTGGCGAGGCACCATTCTAGGAGCCAACGCCGGGATCAACACATACCACCCGCGGGTTAAGCGCAGCCGCGCGCCCCGCCTGAAGGACCACGCCATGAACAGCAGCCACAGCAAGCAGCACCTGCAGGCCCTCGACCGCGCCCACCACCTGCACCCGTTCACGGACTTCCACGATCTCGGCGAGCGCGGCACGCGCGTGATCAGCCGCGCCGAGCACATCTACATCCACGACTTCGACGGCAATGCCTATCTCGACGGCATGTCGGGCCTGTGGTGCTGCAACCTCGGCTACACGCAACCCTCCATCGTCGAGGCGGTCACGAAGCAACTGGGCGAACTGCCCTTCTACAACAACTTCTTCCAGTGCGCGCACCCGCCATCGATCGAACTCGCCCGCACGCTCGCCGAGATCTCGCCCGAGCACATGCAGCACGTGTTCTTCACCAATTCGGGCTCCGAGGGCAACGACACCGTACTGCGCATGGTGCGCCGCTACTGGGACCTGAAAGACAAACCGGCCAAGCGCATGGTGATCAGCCGCGTGAACGGCTACCACGGCAGCACCATCGGCGGCGCGAGCCTCGGCGGCATGGGCTTCATGCACAAGCAGTTCGAGACGCTCCCCTACATCACCCACATCCGCCAGCCCTACTGGTACGGCGAGGGACGCGAGTACACGCGCGAGGACTTCGGCCTGATCGCCGCACGCGCGCTGGAAGAGAAAATTCTCGAACTCGGCGCCGACAACGTCGCCGCATTCATCGCCGAACCCGTGCAGGGCGCGGGCGGTGTGGTCATCGCCCCTGAGACCTACTGGCCCGAGGTGAAGCGCATCCTCGCGAAGTACGACATCCTGTTCGTGTCCGACGAGGTCATCTGCGGCTTCGGGCGCACGGGCCACTGGTTCGGCTGTCAGTACTACGGCATGGAGCCGGATCTCATCACCTTCGCCAAGGCAGTGACCAACGGCTTCCAGCCGCTCGGCGGCGTGCTGGTGGGTGAGCGTGTGGCCAGCGTGCTCACGCAAAAGGGCGGTGAGTTCGGTCACGGCTTCACGTATTCGGGCCATCCGGCCGCCTGCGCTGCGGGCCTCGCCACGCTCGCGATCATCCGCGGCGAGGGCATCATCGAGAACGTCGCCTCCACGCTTGCGCCACATCTCGCGGCGCGCTGGGCCACCCTGGCGGATCACCCCCTGGTGGGCGAGGCACGCAATCTGGGGCTGTTCGGCGCGCTGGAGATCGTGAAGAACAAGGAGACCGGCGAGCGCTTCAGCCCCGGCGGTCACGCGGGCGTGGTGACGCGCCAGGCGAGCCTGAACCATGGCCTAGTGATGCGCGCCACCGGAGACTCGATGATCATCGCGCCACCGCTGGTGTGCACGACGGCGGAACTGGACATCCTGGTCGAGCGCGCACGCGCGGCGCTGGACGAGGCACTGCAGACACTGCGCGAAGATCCCGCGCACTGGTAAGGGCCGGGGTCGCGGGCATGGCCCGCTCCTGCAC